>NZ_JARCCZ010000021.1:0-101818 GCF_048957775.1 Pseudarthrobacter sp. CC4
CGGCTTCCGCTCCACCGGGACAGCCGAGTTGCGCTGTTCAACGCGCAAAAGCTTCCGGCCTTCAGGTGCCAATGTCACAGTAGAGCTCCTTCGGGGGTAGCGACCAGGGCGTCTTCATTCTTGCGCAGTTCTTCGGTGATCCGGGAAACAAGGTCAGCGGGGGCAACGTCATGGCCGGTTTCCCGGGCAATGGTTGTCACGCCGGCATCCGTGATTCCGCAGGCGATGATCTGCGAGTACGGTGCAAGATCGTTGTTGCAGTTGATGGCGAAGCCGTGCATGGTCACGCCCTCGTGCACCCGGATGCCGATGGCGGCGATCTTCCGGTCCGGACCCTTGCTGTCCGCGGTGATCCACACCCCGGCCCTGCCCTTGATGCGCACGGCGTTGATCCCGTAGTCAGCGAGGACCGCGATGATCACGGATTCCAGGCGTTCGACGTAATCGCGGATGCCTGCCCGGTTCTTCAGTTTGATAATGGGGTATCCCACCAGCTGGCCCGGACCGTGCCAGGTCAGTTTCCCGCCGCGGTCCACCGGGACCACCGGGGTGCCGTCGAACGGCCGTTCGTGGTCCTGGGTCCGTTTTCCGGCGGTATACACCGGTGCGTGTTCCAGGAGGAGGACAGTGCTGGGTGCCATCCCCGCGACCACTTTGTCATGGAGTTCGCTCTGGATTTCCCAACCACGTGTGTAATCGACAAAATCCGGAGCAAGACCCAGCTGTGAAAACTCAAGAGTCATGGCATCCAGCTTAGACCCCGCGGCGTCCCGCGCCCGGTTTAGTGGTTAAGCTCACCCACCTGCAGGGGGCACGTCACAGGGGCTCCGGCACAAGCGCGGAGCCCCTGATGGCATGCCTGTGGATAACTTCTGCAGGCCCTGCCGGATTCGGCTAGACATGAGCTATGGAAGATTTGCAGGCACCCGAGGTGCCGGGCTTCGCCGTCGAACGCCTGCTAGGGCAGGGCGGGAGCGCGGTTGTGTGGCTGGCCAGGGAGCAGAAGACGGGGCGGAACTTCGCGGTGAAATGCTTCCGCTCAGGCCCGGCCCGGTCAATCCGCCCGGAGACGGTGACGGAAGACGCCGTGCGGCGTGAGATCCGGATCCTGTCCGTCCTGGACCACCAGCACCTGGTCAAAGCGCGTGACGCCGTCCGGCTGGGAGGACAGCCGGACGGCGGGACGGCGCTGGTCATGGACTACGCTTCCGGCGGGTCCCTGGCCGCCCTGGTATCCAGCCGCGGCCGGCTCACTGTTGGCGAAACAGTGACGGTACTGACGCCCCTGGCCCAGGTCCTGGGCTACCTGCACAGTAAGGGATTCACCCACTCGGACGTCTCCCCGGGAAACGTCCTGTTCACCGGACAGGGCAAACCGCTCCTGTCCGATCTCGGCATAGCGCGGATGCTGGGTGACCCGGGCAGTACCGCGCTTTCCGGGACGCCCGGCTTCGTGGACCCGGCCCCGGTGGACGCAGTGCGGGGCCTCCAACCGGAACGGGACGTCTATGCGACGGCGGCACTCGGCTGGTTTTGCCTGACCGGCCAGGCTCCGCCCCGTACGGTTGACCGGCCGCCGCTTTCCCTCCTGGTTCCGGATGTTCCACGGGAGTTGGCGGCCGCCCTGGAGGCCGGGCTCAATGAAGACCGGAGGCGCCGGCCCACGGCGGCTGCCCTGGCCACGGCCGTCTACCGCAGTGCCTCGCCCCGGCCGCTGGACCTCGCGGCCTCGGTCCATCCCACGGTGATCCCGGAATTGATGACCCGCCGGCACATCCCGGCGCCGTCCCGGCGCGGAGCAGTCAAGGACAGGGCCGCGGCCGCCGGCAGGCGGTTCGCCGCTGCGAAGTGGGGGGCGCTGCCGCTTTCCAGGCAACGCATGCCCTTCCCGAATGCCACGGGTGAGGTTCGTCCTTCCCAAGGAAGGCACGCTCTCGCAGCGCCGGGCAGGGGGCGGCGCCGTTCTCCGGTGTTGCGGCGAGTGCTGCCGGCGGCTGCGGCGGTGGCTGCCGCAGGCGTGTGGTGGCTCGCTGGAACCGGTGGTACGGCCGCCGAAACTGCCCCCGCCGCCCGGGGATCAGCTGCCGCCGCTGCGCCGCCGCCCGTGGCTGCCGGTACGGCAGCCGCTGGAACAGGGAGCGGCACTGAGGGCGGGGCAGGCCCTGCCGATGCCGCCAGGCAGCAGGCCGGGGACTCCGATCCCGTCCAGGCGGTGGAGGGACTTGCCCTCCTGCGGGACCTGGCTTTCAGCAGGGGCTATTGGGAACTGCTGGCAGAAGTCAATGCCAAGGATTCGCCGGCAGCGGCCTCGGACCAGCAGGCGGTGGAGCGCCTGCGCAGCTCCGGCCACATCCTCGACGGGTTCGCCAGCAACCTTGCGGAGCTTCGCACCGAGGACGGCGCAACAGCCGAGCGCGCCGTGGTGCGTGTCTTGTCCAGTTCCTCCGCCTATGAGGAGAAGGACGCCCATGGCGTGGTCGTTGGGGCCGGGCCGGCCGCCGGAGCGCGCCAGCTCAGGCTGGTCCTCGTAGCCGGGGACGGCAGGTGGCGGATCAGCGAGATCCTGCCGGGCTCCTGATCTTGCCGGGCTCCTGATCCTGCCGCAGCGGCCGGCTGCCTTAGCCCAGGCCGGCCCCTTCTTTGCCTGCAACCTTGTCCTGGCCCGCAACCCACTGCGCGGCCTGTGCCAGCGTGGGGTGCTGCCACTGGAATCCGGCCGCCCGAAGCACGGCAGGCTCCATGCGCTGGCTGGACAGCAGGAGTTCGTCCGCCAGCGCACGCATCACCAGCCGGAGGACCGGGGCAGGTACCCGCAGGGCCGCTGGGCGGTGCACGGCGCGGGCAAGCGCCGACACCAGGGTATTGACGTCGGCGTCCTCGGGAGCACACAGGTTGACCGGCCCGCTAATGCGGGACTCCAGCAAAAAGAGGAACGCCGCGGAAACATCCGGAAGGGTAATCCAGGGCCAGTACTGGCGGCCGTTTCCCAGCGGGCCGCCCACGCCCAGCCGGATCAGCGGCATCAGCCTGCCCAGGGCGCCTCCCTTCCGGCTGAGTACCACGCCCGTCCGGGTCACCACCACCCGCACACCCGGGGGAGCGGTGGCAGCGGCGTCCTCCCACTCCCCGCAGATCGCGGCCAGCGTTCCGGAACCCCGCGGCGCATCTTCACGGAGCACAGTATTTCCCGCGTTGCCGTAGTAGTTGGAGCCGGACTGGCTCAGCAGGACATGCGGCGGGGAATCCATCTGCTGCATCGCCTGGGTGAGGGTGCGCGTTGAATCCACCCGCGAGCGGAAGAGCTCCTCAACGCGCCTGCGGGTCCATGGCCGGTCACCGATGCCGGCGCCGGAGAGATTGACGACGGCGTCAGCCCCGGCCAGGGCCTGCGGGTCCAGTTCCCCCGCGGCAGGGTTCCACCGGACTTCCGCGGCCGTGCCGGGCTTCCGCCTGACCAAGGACACGACGTCGTGTCCGGCGTTCCGGAAGGTTGCTGACATGGATTTGCCGATCAGCCCGGAGGCCCCGGCCATGACGATACGCATGGTCCATCTCACCACGCCACGTGCGCGGCGGCACCTCCCGACAGGCCGCAGGGGGGTTGACTATGATCGAACGATGACCTTTTCGAGCTACTTCCGTTTCCCGCATCTGCATGGTGATCTGGTCACTTTCGTGGCCGAGGATGACGTGTGGATTGCGCCCCTGGGCGGCGGCCGCGCCTGGCGCGTCTCGGCACTCCAGCTGCCCGCCCGCAATCCCCGCTTCACTCCCGACGGGAAGCGGCTGGTGTGGACAGTGGTCCAGGGAACGGCGCCTGAGGTGGTATCGGCGGAGGTCGACGGCGGGGGATACCGCCAGCTGACGTACTTCGGCCACAGCACCACGAGGGTAAAGGGCTTCACCGCCGGCGGTGCGGTAGTGGTCACGAGTGCCTTCCGCCAGGCCGAAAGCAGGCACACGCACGCGTACAGTGTCCCGCTGGAGGGCGGCTGGGCCGAGGAACTCCCGTACGGGCCGGTTGAGTCCGTGGCCTTTGGCCCGGAGGTGGGTGACGAGCGGCCAGTGGTGGTGGGCAGCGTGCTGTCCCGCGAACCCGCCTGGTGGAAGCGCTACCGCGGCGGCACGGCAGGGAAGCTGTGGATCGACACCGACGGCAACGGGGAGTTCGAGCGCCTCCTTCCGGAGCTTGAGGGCAACCTCGCTGATCCAATGTGGGTGGATGGCCGCATTGCGTTCCTTTCCGACCACGAGGGCTACGGCAACCTGTATTCGGTCCTGCCGGGCGGAAAGGACCTGCGCCGGCATACGGACCACGAGGACTTCTATGTCCGGCACGCCTCCACAGACGGCAAACGCGTGATCTTCGAGTCCGCCGGTGAGCTCTGGGTGCTGCACGACCTCAGTTCCGACGCCGTCCGGCTGGACATCAGCCTGGGCTCCGCATCGCAGTCCAGGCGCCCTGCACTGCTGAAGGCGGCCAAACACCTCGGCGCGGTGGTACCGGACACCAGCGGCACTGCAAGTGCGGTCGAGGCCCACGGCACCATCCACTGGCTCCGCCACAAGGATGGTCCGTCCCGCATCATTGAGGCAACGCCGGGGGTCCGCGCCCGCCTGCCCCGGCCCCTTGGCGACGGCCGGCTTGCCTACCTGGCGGACCACGATGGCGTGGAGGCGCTGTACATCAAGGACATCGCGGCCCCTGTGCCGCACCCTGCCGCTGCAGCCGGCACAGCTGCAGCGGGCACAAAGGGGGCCAGCGCGGCATTGGACAACGGCGCGCCGCCGGAGGACGCCGTGGTGCTGCCGCAGCCCGTCCCTGCTGCCGGCGCTGCCGTGCTCGCCGGGAACACGCCGGCCGCCCATGCCTCGGACGAGCAGGCCGACGTCGCGCCTGAATCCGGCGCCCCGGCTGCGGAGGCACCGGCAGGGCCGGCCGCAACCCGCATCGCCTTCCCCAAGCCGTCGCGCGCCAGTGCCCTCGAGGCGAGCCCGGACGGTCGCCGGATAGCCCTGGGCACGTCCTTCGGTGAGGTCTACGTGGCAGACACGCGCACGGGCGAGCTGACACTGGTGTCCAGCATCGGCGAGGGCACGGTTGCGGACCTCGCATGGTCCGGGGACTCGCAGTGGCTCGTATGGTCGGAGCCGGTCACGTCCTTTGGTTCGCGCAGCCGGCTGCGGCTGGCCAACGTGGCAAAGCCCGGCGCCGCCCCGGTGGAAGTCACCGACGGGCGCTTCTGTGACCAGTCGCCGGCCTTCACCCCCGACGGCAGGTTCCTGGCCTTCCTCTCCAACCGCAGCTTCGATCCGGTGTACGACGGACACTCCTTCGACCTCTCCTTCCCCAGCCCCATCAAGCCGTACCTTGTAGCACTCGCCTCGGATACGCCGTCGCCCTTCGGCCCCGCCGTGGACTCCGACGGTGCAGGCACGCCGCCCGCCGAGGCAGCCGGGCAGCAGGACGGCACCGGCCCGGAGCAGCCGGAGGTCCGGGTGGATCCCGAGGGCCTGGCGCACCGGGTCATCACCGTGCCCGTGCCGCAGGGCAACTACACGTCCCTGAAGGCCGCCGAGGGGGCACTGCTGTGGCTCGACTGGGCCCTGGCCGGCGTGACCGGTGATGGAAAAGCCAGCCAGGAGGACAAGGATTCCCGGCCCAGCCTGGTCCGGTACGACCTTGGCCGGCGCAAGCAGGCCACCCTCGTGGACGCGCTGGACAGCTACCGGCTGTCAGGGGACCGCAGCAAGGTGGTGCTGATCTCGGACAAGCAGGTGACAGTGGTCCCGGCCGACGCCAAGGTGGACGAGGAGTCCGGGAAGCTGGTCAAGGTTGACCTCGGCCGGATCAGGGTCATGATGGACCCGCTCAGTGTCTGGGGGCAGGCTTTTGACGAGGCCTGGCGGCTGCAGCGCGATTTCTTCTGGACCGAGGACATGGCGGGGCAGGACTGGGATTCCATCCACCGGCGCTACCGTCCCCTGGTGGAGCGCCTCGGCTCGCACGATGATTTGGTGGACCTCCTGTGGGAGCTGCACGGCGAGCTGGGGACGTCGCATGCCTACGTCCGGCCGGCGCCCGTCACCGAAAACGGCAGCCACGGCCAGGGCAGGCTCGGCGCGGACCTGGCGTACGTCTCCGGCGGGTGGGAGATCACCCGGATCCTTGCCGGCGAGTCCTCCGATCCGCTGGCCACTTCACCCCTGACCAGGCCGGGAGTCGGCGCAAAGGCCGGCGACTTCCTGCTGGCTGTCGACGGCGTGCCGCTGTCCGAAGGCATCACCCCGGCCATGCAGCTGGTGGGAGCAGCCGGGCGGGCTGTGGAGCTCACCCTCCTGAATGGTCCGGCACACGGGGCCGCAGCAGGCACCCAGCGCCGCGTCGCCGTCGTTCCCGTCAAGGACGAGGAGCGCCTGCGGTACCAGGAATGGGTGGCCTCAAACCGGCGCACCGTCCGCGAAGCCTCCGGGGGCAAGTTCGGCTACCTGCACATTCCGGACATGATGGCCAACGGCTGGGCACAGCTGCACCGGGACCTTGACACGGAAACTGCGCTTGACGGCCTCATTGTCGATGTCCGCCGCAACCGTGGCGGGCACACCTCGCAACTGGTCGCAGAACTGATCGGCCGCAAGGTGACCGGTTGGAGCATGCCACGCGGGGAAAAGCCGCGAACCTACCCGCACCACGCACCGCGCGGACCCGTGATCATTCTGGCCGACGAATTCGCTGGCTCGGACGGCGACATCATCACCCAGGTGTCCAAGCTCAGGGGGATCGGACCGGTCATCGGCACCCGCACCTGGGGCGGCGTGGTGGGCATCGACAACCGCTTCTCACTTGCCGACGGCACCGGCGTGACGCAGCCGCGGTACGCCACCTGGTTCGGCGGCGGCGTGGGCTGGGGCGTGGAGAACTACGGCGTCGACCCGGACATCGAGGTCACCTACCCGCCGCACGCCTATGCGGCGGGCCGGGACCCACAGCTGGAGTACGGCATTGGGGCGCTGAAGGAAATGGTCCAGGAGCTGCCCACGGACCGTCCGCCGGCCCGGGAAGGGTACCGCCGGCTGCGTCCGGCTCCGCTCCCGGCGCGCCGACAAGGCAACTGACCGGGGCCGCGCGGGAAGCAGAAAAAGGCCCCGCCTGTCCGGAACATTCCGGACAGGCGGGGCCTTTTGCCATCAGCGCCGGATCAGGACTCCAGCGTTGCATCCAGGGTGATGTCGATGCTTGCCAGGGCGCCGGAAACGGGGCAGCCCACTTTGGCCTCGCCCGCGATCTTCTGGAACTCATCCTCGGAAATGCCGGGGACCCGTGCCGACATGGTCAGGTGGCTGCCGGTGATTCCGGTACCGGGGACAAACGTCACGTCAGCCTTGGTGCGCACTTCCTCAGGCGTGTGGCCCGCTTTATCGAGCTCATTGCTGAACGCCATCGAGAAGCATGCGGCATGGGCTGCCGCGATGAGTTCCTCCGGACTGGTCTTGCCGTTGGCCGCTTCGGTGCGGGCCTTCCAGGTGACATCGAACGTTCCCAGGCCTGAGGTGGCAAGGCTGGTGGTTCCGGAGCCTTCCGTCAGGTTGCCGTTCCATACTGCATTTGCTGAACGCGTTGCTGCCATGTTCACTCCTCAGATTGATCGAATCCGGGGCAGGCTGCTGCCTGGACCCCGCCGTCTTCCATCCTAGGGACTTCAGCGGCTGCTTGCACCGGGTGTCCGCTGTCAGTGGATTGTGACCCGGCGTCCGGCTGCCGCCTGCGGGACCATCACTTCCAGATGGTGGCGATGGCGATGTTCAGCAGCGCGAGTCCGCCCACGGCGTGCGCCAGGCCGGTGCTGATGGGCTCGTTGTTCTTGTACTTGCGGCGGCCGATGAACGCCAGTACGCCGACGGCGAGGGCGATGACGAACTTGATGCCCAGCTTGGCGTAGTTCGCGTCCATGTCCAGGGCCGGGATCAGCCCCATCAGCGCGACCCCGGTCAGCAGCTGGAGCATGGCGCCGTCGAACTGGCGGGGGTGGACGGTGGGCTTCTTCATCTGGCCGATCCAGATGCCGACGATCATGGCGGCGCCGACGATGTGCAGGAAAACCACGATGTTATAGACGATGTTCATGGGACCAGTGTAGCCAAGGGTTCTACGGCTTGTAGTAGTCAGGTTCCATAGCAGTTAAATGACGACGGCGGTGCAGGCCGCCCAGTGGATCCCCACCGGTGCCTGCACCGCCGTCGTGCGTTCCGGCCTGTTACAGCCCCAGGTCAGCCTCGAAGGCGCCTTCTTCAAGGCGTGCCTTCAGGGTCTGGAGGAAACGGCCGGCGTCCGCGCCGTCCACCAGGCGGTGGTCGTACGTCAGGGAGAGGTACATCATGGAGCGGATGGCGATCGAGTCGTCGCCGTTCTCGTCGGCCACCACCACGGCGCGCTTGACGATGGCGCCGGTGCCGAGGATGCCCACCTGCGGCTGGTTGATGATCGGGGTGTCGAACAGGGCCCCGACCGAGCCGATGTTGGTGATGCTGAACGTGCCGCCGGACAGTTCGTCCGGACCGATCTTGCCGTCGCGGGTGCGGCCGGCTACGTCGGCGATCTTGCCCGCCAGTCCGGCGAGGTTAAGGCTGCCGGCGTCGGAGATAACAGGGACCAGCAGGCCCTTGTCGGTGTCGACGGCGATCGCCAGGTGCTCGGCGTTGTGGTAGGTGATTTCCTGCTTGTCCTCGTCGTACGCAGCGTTGAGCTTGGGGTGCTGCTTGAGGGCCTCGGCCACCGCCTTGGCGATGAACGGCAGGAAGGTCAGCTTGACGCCGTTCTGCGCCTGGAAGGAGTTCTTGGCGCGGGCACGGAGCTTGGCAACCTTGGTCATGTCCACTTCGTGGACCTGCGTGAGCTGCGTGGAGACCTCAAGGGATTCGCGCATGCGGCGGGCAATGACCTGGCGGATGCGCGGCGTTTTCTGCGTGGTTCCGCGCAGCGAGGAGACTGCGCCGTTGGATGCTGCAGCGGCGGATGCTGCCGGCGCGGACGCGGCCGGAGCTGCTGCCGGTGCAGCCTTTGCCTCGGCTGCGGCAATGACATCCTGCTTGCGGATGCGGCCGCCGACGCCGGTGCCGGAGAGGGAAGTGATGTCCACGCCGTGCTGGTTTGCCAGCTTTCGGACCAGGGGAGTGACGTAGCCGGACTCGCCGCCGGCGGCGGGTGCCTCGGCTGCGGCCGGAGCGGCCTGCGGTGCCGGTGCCGGAGCTGCCGCGGGGGCCGGAGCTGCCGCCGGTGCAGGTGCTGCTGCGGGGGCTTCCTGCTTCGGCTCTTCCTGCTTGGGGGCTTCCTGGGCGGGGGCGGCCTGCGGTGCTGCGGGTGCGGGCGCTGCTGCCGCGCCTGAGCCGATGACGGCCAGGACGGAGCCCACCTCTGCGGTCTCGTCCTCGTTGACGCGGATCTCCTGGAGGGTGCCGGCCACGGGGGAGGGGATTTCGGTGTCTACCTTGTCCGTGGACACCTCCAGCAGGGGCTCGTCCACCTCGACGGCGTCGCCGACGGCTTTCAGCCAGCGGGTGACCGTGCCCTCGGTGACGCTCTCGCCGAGGGCCGGGAGGGTGACCTCGTGGCTCTCGCCGCCGCCGGCGGCCGGAGCCTCAGGCGCGGAAGCTTCCTGGGCGGGGGCCTCCTGTGCAGGTGCCTCCTGTGCAGGGGCTTCGTCCGGTGCGGGGGCTTCAGTGGACGGGGCCTCGGCCGGTGTGGCCTGCTCAGCGGCAGGGGCCTCTTCGGCGGGGGCGCCGGCGCCGGCGCCGTCGCCGATGCGGACCAAGGGAGCGCCGACCTCGGCGGTCTCGTCCTCGGCAACCAGGATTTCCTCAATCACGCCAGCTACAGGAGAGGGGATTTCAGTGTCTACTTTGTCGGTGGAGACTTCGAGCAGCGGCTCGTCCACCTCTACCCGGTCACCTACCTGCTTGAGCCAGCGGGTGACGGTTCCTTCGGTGACGCTCTCACCGAGGGCGGGCAAGTTAACGGATTCAGACATGTCGTCCCCGTTCTCCTTATTGATCTTTAGTGCGGATGGTTGCTGCCTGTTGGCCAGCCTAGTGCACCCGGCATTCCGTGCCGGGTGCACCAGGCCCTTTGGTGCTGAGGGAAACTAGCCGTGAAGCGGCTTGCCCGCGAGTGCCAGGTGGGCTTCGCCCAGGGACTCGTTCTGCGTGGGGTGGGCGTGCACCAGCTGGGCCACATCCTCCGGGTAGGCTTCCCAGTTGACGATCAGCTGGGCTTCGCCGACCTGCTCGCCCATGCGGGCGCCGATCATGTGGACGCCCACCACGGGGCCGTCCTTCTGGCGGACCAGTTTGACCAGGCCGGACGTGCCCAGGATGGAGCTCTTGCCGTTGCCGGCGAGGTTGTATTCCTGGGTCTGCACCTGGTCCTCACCAAACTTTTCCTTGGCAGCCTTTTCGGTGTAGCCGACGGTGGCGATTTCGGGGTCGGAGTAGGTGACCTTCGGGATGTTGATGTCCTCGACGACCACCGGCTTCAGGCCGGCGATTTCCTCGGCCACGAAAATGCCCTGCTGGTAGCCGCGGTGGGCCAGCTGCACGCCCGGCACGATGTCGCCGACGGCGTAGATGTTGCCGACGCCGGTGTGCAGGCGTTCGTTGGTGATGACGAAGCCACGGTCGATTGTGACGCCCGCTTCCTCGTAGCCAAGGTTGGCGGTGACGGGGCCGCGGCCTACGGCAACGAGGAGGAGATCGGCTTCGAAGGTCTTGCCGTCCACCAGGGTGACCTTGACGCCGTCGTCATTCTGCTCGACGCCCTGGAAGAACACGCCGGTGGAGAACTTGATGCCGCGCTTCTTGAAGGCCCGTTCGAAGTTCTTCACGATGGTGGCGTCCTCGTTGGGAACCAGCGAGGGCAGGCCCTCGACGATCGTGACGTCCACGCCGAAGGACTTCCAGACGGAGGCGAATTCGACGCCGATCACGCCGCCGCCCAGGATGATGGCGCTCTTGGGAATGGAATCCATGGTGAGGGCCTGGTCCGAGGTGATGACCTTGCCGCCGATTTCCAGGCCCGGGAGGGTGCGGGAGTAGGAGCCGGTGGCCAGGACGATGTTCTTGCCCTTGTAGGCCGTGCCGTTAACCACCACCGTGTCGGTGCCCTGGAGCTTGCCTTCACCCTCGATGACGGTGATGCCCTTGGACTTGATGAGGCCCTGGAGGCCCTTGTACTTGCCGGCGATGATGCCGTCCTTGTACGCGTTGACGGCGTTGATGTCGATGCCGTCGAGGGTGACGTTCACGCCGTACTTTGCGGAGTCCCGGGCGTGGTCGGCCAGCTCCGCGGAGTGCAGGAGGGCCTTGGTGGGGATGCAGCCGTTGTGGAGGCAGGTGCCGCCCAGCTTGGCTTTCTCCACGAGGCCGACGGTGAGGCCAAGCTGTACTGCCCGGAGCGCGGCGGCGTATCCGCCGCTGCCGCCGCCGAGTACCAGGATGTCGAATTCTTGCGCAGTTGCCTGATCGGCCACTTAGACGCTCCCTCGCGTGAACGATGACGCGGTCCTGCGCATCATCTGGTCTTGGAACCTGCACTGCTGTGATTATTCCAGCAGGCGAATTCTCTTGCATTTGTGACTACCGTGGTTCACCTTAGCGAACCACTTATCCATGCTCCACCCTGGCACCGCGATTGTGGAGCGCTTGTGTCGAGTGTCACGCGGCTTTGTGGCATAGGGATCACCGGTCCCGCAAAGCCGCGTGCCAGCCCGCTGCGGGCCGCCGGATGTCAGGCGGCAGCAGCCAGGACGTCCTCCACATAGGCCACCAGGGTCCGGACCGTGCAGCCCGTTCCCTGCTTGTGGGTGTAGCCATAGGGGCTCCCGTTGTTGAAGGACGGCCCGGCGATGTCGATATGGGCCCAGGGGATCTGTTCCCCGTCCTTGCCCTTACCCACGAATTCACGGAGGAAAACAGCTGCGGTCATCATGCCGCCATGGCGTTCGCCGATGTTCGCGAGGTCGGCGACCTGTGAGTCAAGGCTGGGACGTAGTTCCTCGGGAAGCGGCATCGGCCACACGAGCTCTCCGGCCCGGTCCGCTGCGGCCTTGAGCGGGCCGGTCACGCTGTCCGATCCCATGACACCCGCTGTCCGGTTTCCCAGGGCGATCAGCTGTGCCCCGGTGAGGGTTGCGACGTCGATGATGGCGTCCGGGTACTCGGCGCTGGCAGCGACGATGCCGTCGGCCATCACCAGCCTGCCCTCGGCATCGGTGTTCAGGACCTCAACGGTCTTTCCGCCGAACATCGTCAGGACATCGGCCGGACGTGAAGCGGCGCCGGAGGGCATGTTCTCGGCGATGCAGAGCCAGGCGGTTGCCTTCACCGGCAGGCCAAGTCCCGCCAGGGCCAGGACAGTGTTAAGGACGACGGCGGCGCCCGCCATGTCGCTCTTCATGTCACCCATGCCGAGGGCCGGCTTGATGGAGATTCCGCCAGTGTCAAAGGTGATGCCCTTGCCGACGAGCGCGATCTTTGACGTTGCCTTGGCGGGAGAGTATTCCACCTTGACCAGGCGCGGCTGGCGGGCGGAGCCCTTGCCCACGCCCATGATGCCGCCGAAGCCTTCCTTCTCGAGGCGCTTCTCGTCCCACACGGTGACCTTCACGGGCAGGCCCTTGGCCAGCTCCTTCGCGGCCTCGGCGAAGGACTCGGGGTAGAGGTGGCTGGGCGGCTGGTTCACCAGCGAACGGGTGGCGTTGACCGCCCTGCCGATCAGTGCAGCCCTTTTAAGGACAGGGGCAAGTTCCTTCTGGTCGGTCAGGTCAGTGAAAATGACCGCATTGCGGACAGGATCCTTCAGGCCTTCCCTGGAGGTGCGGAACTCGGTGAAGGAATAGGCCCCCAGAGCGGCACCTTCGGCCACGGCTGCGACGTCGGCGGCAGTCGCCGTCGGGAACGCCAAGGCAACCGTGGCGAAACCGGCGAGTTGGCGGATGGCGGAGCCGGCCGCCCTGCGCAGTGTTTCCCCGGCCAGGGGCTGCGCAGCCGATACCTTGCCCACGCCGGCCAAAACCAGGACACCCGCGCCGGTCTCGGGGAGGCCCGGCAGGCGCACCAGCTGATCCGCCGCGCCCGTGACGCCGAGCGCCTTAAGGGAATCGGCCAGCGCCTCGGCGGACCTTGCCGTCAGCGGGTTCTCCAGGAGGACGGGACCGTCTGCACCCTGCCCCACGCCTATGACCACGGCGTCGCTGGGGCTCTTCTTCAGGTCCCGCGAGAGGGTACTAAGGTTGATTTCAGTATTCTTGACCACGGGGTCAGTCCTCGATTCTCGAAAGATGTTCGGGCAGGGGAGCATGTTCGGCGCTCTGCCATGGTTCCCCGGGTACGGCCGTTCGGAACGCAGCCCGGGAGTTGCAGGCCCGTCTGGCAGGCCAGTTCCGATCGTAGCCCGTGGCCGCAGCGCGCGGGGTATTTCGTGAGAGGTGCGCCACACCGGGCGCCGGAATGCGAGGCCGTCCCGGGGCGTTGTAAAAAAAGAATGTCCACCCGCACCTATGAAAGGAACATGCCGTGCTTGAACGGATTTCCGGCTCCCTGCTGGACCCCGGTGCGCTCTATGCGAGCAACATTGAGCTGTTCCACAGCCCCGGGCTCCGCGGGCTGAACCTGGTGATGGGCTTCACCGGATTCGCCGATGCCGGCCACGTGGTGAAGCAGATCAATGCGGAGCTGCTGGATTCCCTTGACGCCGAGCCGGTGGCGGTTTTCGACGCCGACCAGCTGATCGACTACCGCTCACGCAGGCCGCACCTGACCTTCGTGGAGGACCACCTCCAGGACTACCAGGAACCGAAGCTGGCCCTGTACCGCCTGGTGGACGGGCTCGGAAAGCCTTTCCTCCTGCTGGCAGGCTTCGAACCGGACCTGCAGTGGGAACGCTTTGCCCGCGCCGTGGTGGGCATCGTGGAGCAACTGGACGTCAACCTGGTTACCTGGATCCACTCCATTCCAATGCCGGTTCCGCACACCCGCCCGGTGGGCGTCACGGTGCACGGCAACCGGCCGGAGCTGATCGAGGGCATCTCGGTGTGGAAGCCCACCGTGGAGGTTCCCGCAGCTGTGGGCCACATCCTGGAACTCCGCCTGGTGGAGGCAGGACGCAATGTTGCCGGTTATGTCATCCACGTGCCCCACTACCTGGCCGAGGCCGAATACCCCACGGCAGCCGTCGCCGGCCTTGAATACCTGGGGGCGGCTACCTCGCTGATGCTGCCCTCGGACAGGCTCCGCGAAGCCGGCCGCGAGGTCAGCCGCCAGATTGCCGAACAGATTGACGCCTCCGAGGAAGTCCAGCAGGTGGTGTCGCGGCTGGAGACCCGCTACGACGAGAAGGCCGAGGGCACGGTCCGCCGATCGCTCCTCGCCGACGAGAATGACGAGCTGCCCAACGCCGACGTCCTGGGCGCCGCGGTGGAAGCGTACCTGGCGCGGGAGAACCCGGGGCAATAAAGGCCTGCAGCGTTGTCCCCGGGCATAATGAAGTGGTGACTGCACCCCGCGCCTGGCTTATCTGGACCATCGGAATCTTTGGGTACCTGGTAGCCGTGGCGCAGCGCACGTCCTTTGGCGTGGTGGGGCTGGAAGCCACTGAGCGGTTCCATGCCAGCGCGTCGGCGATCTCGTTCTTCACTGTCCTCCAGCTCCTTGTCTACGCCGGACTCCAGATCCCGGTTGGCCTGCTGGTGGACAGGTTCGGCTCGCGCGCCATGATCGCCGGCGGCGCCGCCCTGATGGGCCTGGGCCAGCTCCAACTCGCTTTTGCCGACACAATTCCCGGGGGAGTGGCCGGCCGCGTGCTGGTGGGCGCCGGGGACGCCATGACCTTCATCTCCGTGATCCGGCTGATTCCCCTGTGGTTCGCTCCAGCCCGGGTGCCCCTGGTGACCCAGCTGACGGGCATGTCCGGCCAGCTGGGCCAGCTGTTCAGCGTCATCCCGTTCGCCTTCGTCCTCCATCTCTCAGGCTGGACCACCGCGTTCCTGATGCTGGCAGGCCTGTCCGCGCTCGCCATCGTCCTGGTCCTGCTGCTCCTGCAGGACGCCCCGCCGGGCACGGAACGGCCGCACGCGAAACAGGGCCTGCGGGCAACCGGCGCCTCCCTGGCCCGGGCCTGGCGCCAGCCGGGGACACGGCTGGGGTTGTGGAGCCACTTCACCATCCAGTTCAGCGGCACGGTGTTTGCCATGACCTGGGGCTACCCCTTCCTCATTTCCGGCCAGGGACTGGATGCCGGAACAGTTGCCGCCCTTATGGCGCTGTACGTCGCCGCCGCAATGGCGGTAGGGCCGTTCATCGGACGCTTCGTGTCAAGGCATCCGTTGCGGCGTTCCACCATGGTCCTGCTGATTGCCGGCGCTACCGCGGGGGCATGGGCTGCCGTCCTGCTGACTCCCGGACGGGCCCCCCTCTGGCTGCTGGCCGGCCTTGTCGTGGTGCTCGCCGTCGGCGGCCCCGGCTCGATGATCGGCTTCGACTTCGCACGGACGTTCAATCCGGCGCACCGGATCGGAACGGCGACGGGCATCGTCAACGTAGGCGGGTTCATCGCAGCCCTTGTCGCAATCTTCCTGATCGGGCTGATGCTGGACGTCCTGTATGCCAGCGGTTTCTCCAACGGCGTCCTGTACGGGCTGGATCCGTTCCGTATTGCCCTGAGCGTCCAGTTCCTGCTGATCGGATCCGGTGCGGCTGCGATGCTGGTATGCCGGCGCAAGGTGCGGCGCCAAATGGCCGCGCAGGGCGTCATTGTTCCACCCCTGCGCAGCGCCCTTGCCCGCCAGCGGCGGGAAAGCCTCGCCCGGCGCCGGCAGCCGACGCCTACGGACGGCGCCGACTAGTCCTGCACAGCGCAGGGTTCCCCACATAGCCGGACCAGGTCCTTACCCGGTGCAGGCGGTCCATGAAGGCTGGAGGCATGACACCTCCAGAACACCTGACAATCCGCAGCCCGGAAGACGTCCTGGGCTTCATTCCCCACTCGCTGGGCTACTGGCCGTCCGCAAGCCTGGTTGCCATGACATTGCAGGGCAAACGGCTGGGCGCCACGCTCCGTCTGGATCTGCCCGGCCCGGACGTCCTGGCGCAGCCCGCCGCCTTTGCCCGGACGGTCTGCACCTACCTTGAAGCGGACCGTAATGCCGACGGGTCGCTGCTGGCACTGTTCACCAACAATGGCTGGCTGGCAGGGCCGGACCGCTATGGCAGCCTGCTCGCGGGGCTGCAATGGGCGCTGGCCGGAGCAGGAATGCCGGTCCGGGATGCCTGGTATGTCGGCAGCGAGTATTGGCGGGACGCGTTGTGTGCTGATCCTGCGTGCTGCCCTTTTCCCGGACGTCCGGTGCAGGAGATCCGGGACAGCACCCTGAACGCAGAAATGGTGTACCGCGGAAGCAGCGTGGGCCCGGCGCCGCAGGAACAGGCGGCCGCGGTCCTGCCTGGTTCCAGCCTCCATTTTGCTGCTGTCCGGGAGGCCGAAGAGGCGTGGTTGGCACAACTGGACCTGCGCCGCGGAAGCAGGCAGCAGTTTGACGCTGTCCTGGAGGTCTGGGCGGCCCTGCTTAACCGTCCGCGGGGTGAACCGTGGCTGCCCGAGGCTGAACGCGACGGCTTCCTGCGGGCAACCCTGCTGGTACCGCGATGGCGGGATGCCGTCCTGATGATGGCTGCCGCCGGACGGGCGGCAGCGGAAGCCGGGGCCGGGCAGTTCGCCATATTTCGCGACGAATGCCGCCTTGAACCTGTGGCTCCGCCGGCAGAGGCCTTTGGCGCCGGCCCTGGCCGTGAAGCGGCCCCGCCCGGTGGAACTCCGAACAGCCGGGCGACGGAAACGGGTGTTCCCCGCTATGGCGATGTCCTGATGGGGATCCAGCCTGCCGCCCCGGACTGGGAGAGGCTCGACGCCTTGGATCTCATTTTCCGGCAACTCGCACCGTCCGGAGGAAAGGCTGCGGCAGCATCGCTCACGGGAAGGGGCTGGATCGCGTGGTGCCGGGGCCGCGGCTCCTTCTCCGCGGCCTACCTCGCCCAGGCCCTGGATCTGGAACCCGGGTACCGGCTCGCGGAACTGCTGCTGGAACTGGTCCACAGGGGAACCGTCTGCGGCTGGGCGGCACGGAAGGAGGCAGCCTGGCAGAAATTCGGCCCCGACGCGGCGTGAGTGGCGGGCGAAGGGGTGGCGTGAGCGTGCAGCGGGCACGGGCCGGCGGCCTTGCCTGACGACGAGAACAGCGGAGAGGCCGTTAACCGGGAAAACATGAGACAATGGATGCCGAGACCCGGTTGGGTCCGTGTATCGAGCGCCCAGGATTGAGCCCTTCGGGGAACATTACAGCGGCTCCGGCAGTTGTCTTAATAGACTCTGCCGGCCGTGGTAGCGCTTGGTTTTCACCACGGACTTGACAGGGTCATAGTGGTGTTGCCCGTATGGTGATTCCACAGACCACCGCTAGAAAGGTTTTCTGTGACCCCGTCTTCCACGAAGAAGGACCCCGCCGCCCAGGACGAACTGTCCGCCGAGGAGAAGCAGGCTGCGACTAACGCCAAGCGGGCAGCTACGCGGGCAGCCAACAAAGCATCTGCCGGTGAGGCCGCGGACGGCAAGCGCGAGCCCAAGAAGCGCGGGCCCAAGCCAGGCGCAAAGGCAGCTGCCGAGGCCGCCGGTAAGTCTGCGGCCGGTGGCGCGGACGATGTAGAAGAAGTCGACGAAGATCTCGACGACATCATCCTCGAAGGACCCGAGGTCATCGAGGACGACGCCGAGGCAGATCCCGCCAAGGGTGCCGCCGGCTCCGGCAAGGGCTTCGTCTACTCGGACGCCGATGACGACGACGCACCCGTGCAGCAGGTCATGTCCGCTGGAGCTACAGCCGACCCCGTCAAGGACTACCTGAAGCAGATCGGTAAGGTCGCACTGCTCAACGCCGAGCAGGAAGTTGACCTGGCGCTCCGGATCGAAGCCGGACTGTTTGCCGAGGAAAAGATCAACGCTGACGACGGCTCCATGGATCCGAAGTACAAGCGGGAGCTCGAATTCATCATCCATGACGGTAAGCGCGCCAAGAACCACCTCCTGGAAGCGAACCTCCGCCTGGTGGTCTCCCTGGCCAAGCGCTACACCGGCCGCGGCATGCTGTTCCTGGACCTCATCCAGGAAGGCAACCTGGGCCTCATCCGCGCGGTGGAGAAGTTCGACTACACCAAGGGCTTCAAGTTCTCCACCTACGCCACCTGGTGGATCCGCCAGGCAATCACCCGCGCCATGGCCGACCAGGCACGCACCATCCGTATTCCGGTGCACATGGTCGAGGTCATCAACAAGCTGGCCCGCGTGCAGCGCCAGATGCTGCAGGACCTGGGCCGTGAACCCACGCCCGAAGAGCTGGCCCTCGAACTGGACATGACGCCCGAGAAGGTCGTTGAAGTCCAGAAGTACGGCCGCGAGCCCATTTCGCTGCACACGCCCCTGGGCGAGGACGGCGACTCCGAGTTCGGCGACCTGATCGAGGACTCCGAAGCTGTGGTTCCTGCGGACGCCGTGAGCTTCACGCTCCTGCAGGAGCAGCTGCACTCCGTCCTGGACACGCTGTCCGAACGCGAGGCCGGCGTTGTGGCCATGCGCTTCGGCCTGACTGATGGACAGCCGAAGACTTTAGACGAAATCGGAAAGGTCTACGGAGTCACGCGTGAGCGCATCCGCCAGATCGAATCGAAGACCATGTCCAAGCTCCGCCACCCGTCGCGGTCGCAGGTGCTCCGGGACTACCTGGACTAGGTCAGGACCGGTCAACAACGCGGCCCGCCGGCCGCCGCGCCCCAGGTGCAGCAGCCGGCGGGCCGCGTTGTTTCCGCCAGGTCGTGCAGGACCGCTGCGCCGCGGGGCAGTGCCTTGAATCTTTACTGCTTAAAAGGATTGGGACCCCACCATGCGGCGGGGTCCCAACAGCTTCTGGAACCTAGTCGATTTCTACGACTGCCTTTTCGTGAAGCTTGCCCGTCTCGTCGTGCCAGTCGGAGCTCAACGGCTTGAGGGTCGCCTCCACTGCACGGGCGTGGTGGCCGCAGAACAGCAGTTCACCGCCGGAGGACTCCAATACAACCCGGACGTAAGCCTGAGCTCCGCAACGATCGCACCGGTCCAGTGCGTTGAGTGTGCGGTCTGCCACTGCTGTTGTCATGTCGGCCTCCTTAGTAGATCAGTACGTCTATATAACCAGCATTCGTAACAAAACCATCGCAAGGATGGGGCAAGTTCGCTGTGCGCGTATCCGCAAAGTTGGCTCAAGTTCGCCGCAGGGGCTGGCCGGCACAATCCCGCGTGGCGCGGTCCACACCCCCGGCCAGGTGTGGCAGCCGGCCTGCCGGTACCCGGCCGACTACCCTAGAGGAAGCGATCCACGCCTGCTGTTCCCGTCCCTGAAGGAGTTCATCACCAGTGGCACCAAGTTCTGATTACACTGCCCGGCACCTGTCTGTACTGGAGGGCCTCGAGGCTGTCCGCAAGCGCCCGGGCATGTACATCGGTTCCACCGACTCCCGCGGACTCATGCACTGCCTCTGGGAGATCATCGACAACTCCGTGGATGAGGCCCTGGCCGGCTTCGGCCACGACATCAAGATCATCCTCCACGCCGACAACTCCGTGGAGATCCACGATGACGGCCGCGGCATCCCCATCGACAAGGAACCCAAGACCGGCCTGACGGGCGTCGAAGTGGTTTTCACGAAACTGCACGCCGGCGGCAAGTTCGGCGGCGGCTCCTACACCGCCTCCGGCGGCCTGCACGGCGTCGGCGCGTCCGTGGTCAACGCACTGTCCTCCCGCCTCGACGTTGAGGTGGACCGCGGCGGCAAGACCTACAAGATGTCCTTCCGGCGCGGCGAGCCCGGGCGCTTCAAGGACGTCGGCTCCAAGGTCGACCCGGCCGCACCCTTCACCCCGTTCGTGGACGATTCCGTCCTGGACGTGGTGGGCAAAGCGAAGCGCGGGGTCACGGGCACCCGGATCCGGTACTGGGCCGACCGGCAGATCTTCACCCCGGACGCAAAGTTCTCCTATGACGAACTGGCCGCCCGCGCGCGCCAGACCTCCTTCCTGGTGCCCGGCCTCAAACTGACCGTGCGCGATGAGCGGAGGTTCCCGGGAACGCCCGGCGAGGCAGGAGTGCACGAAGAGGTCTTCCACCACGACGGCGGGATCTCCGAATTCGCGGAGTTCCTCGCCGCCGATCCCGCCGTCACTGACGTCTGGCGGCTGCATGGCTCCGGAAAGTTCAAGGAGACGGTTCCCGTCCTGGACGAGCGCGGGCACAGCCAGCTGGCCGAGGTGGAGCGGGACTGTGAGGTGGATGTCGCGCTGCGCTGGGGCATTGGCTACGACAGCACCGTCCGGAGCTTCGTCAACATCATCTCCACCCCCAAGGGCGGAACCCACCAGTCAGGCTTTGAGCAGGCCCTGGTCAAGACCTTCCGCAAAGCGGTGGAAACCAACGCCCGTAAGCTCAAGGCGGGCAACGACAAGATCGAAAAGGATGACATCTTCGCGGGCCTGACCGCCGTCCTGACCGTGCGGCTGGCGGAACCGCAGTTCGAAGGCCAGACCAAGGAGATCCTGGGCACCTCGGCGGTGCGCGCCATCGTGTCAAAGGTGGTGGAGCGCGAGATCAGTGCCAAACTCGGCTCCGCGAACCGGAACGACAAGGCCCAGTCGGCCCTGCTGCTGGAAAAAATCGTCAACGAAATGAAGTCGCGGATCTCGGCACGCGTCCACAAGGAAACCCAGCGGCGCAAGAACGCCCTGGAAACTTCCTCGATGCCCACCAAGCTTGCCGACTGCCGTACGGACGACGTCGGCCGCTCCGAACTTTTCATCGTGGAAGGCGATTCAGCGCTGGGAACCGCCAAACTGGCACGGTCCTCGGACTTCCAGGCCCTGCTGCCCATCCGCGGCAAGATCCTCAACGTCCAGAAGGCCTCGGTGGGGGACATGCTTTCCAACGCCGAATGCGCAGCCCTCATCCAGGTGGTGGGTGCGGGCTCCGGGCGCAGCTTCGATATCAGCGCCGCCCGCTACGGCAAAGTAATCCTGATGACGGACGCCGATGTTGACGGCGCGCACATCCGCACGCTGCTCCTGACGCTCTTCTTCCGCTACATGCGCCCCATGATCGAAGATGGCCGCGTTTTCGCCGCGGTGCCGCCGCTGCACCGGGTGGAGGTCATCAACGCTGGCCAGAAGGCGAACGAAATGATCTACACGTACTCGGAGGCGGAACTCCATGTCCTCCTGGCCCGCCTTGCCAAGGAAGGCAAGCGGTACAAGGAGCCCATCCAGCGCTACAAGGGCCTGGGCGAGATGGATGCCGAGCAGCTGGCCGAGACCACCATGGACCCGCGGCACCGCACGCTGCGCAAGGTGGGCATCGAGAACGCCAAGCAGGCAGAGGAGATCTTTGACCTGCTGATGGGCTCGGACGTGTCGCCGCGCAAGGACTTTATTATCGCCGGCGCCGCAAGCCTGGACCGGGAGCGCATCGACGCCTGACGGGGCGGTGGAGCCGCCGGAGGTACGACGCCGCGGCTCAGCCCGGCAGCCCCGGTACCACCAGCAGGGCGGTGGGCAGCGCCAGCAGCAGTACGGATCCGGCCATCACCATGTTCCGGACCGGAGCCGGCAGCTCAGGCTGGGGTGAGAGCAGCCTGCTGACCCTGGTGGCCGTGGTGCGGGCCGGGTCCGGGCCGGGCGTGCCGGCGGCCGCCTCGAGCCCGGACAGCGCCAGGCTGGAAGCTGAGGGGCGGAGTTCCGCTCCTCCGGTGTTCCCGGCCGATCCGCTGGCCACGATGGCGATGGCCTTGATCAGCGTGGCCTTGCTCTCGGTTTTGAGCGCGACGTCGTCGGCCAGCATTTCGATCAGCGAATTCACCGACTCCTGGGCCAGGCGGGTGGTGGGCAGCCACGGCAGTGCTTGCCGCCAGGCGGCAAAAGCCCACAGCAGCAGGTGGTGCCGTTGGTTCAGGTGGGCGTTCTCATGGATCAGTACCGCCCGGAGTTCAGCCGGTTCAAGGGCCGCCATCAGGCCATCCGAGAGGACCGTCACCGAGCGGGCGCCGCCGGGAAGGCAGTAGGCCACGGGGGAGTCATGGCTGATCACGAGCGTTCCCGTTCCTTCACCGGACGGTGAGGCCAGGAGGGCCAGCAGTTCGCGGTGCCGCCGGCGCTGGCGCTCGATCTTGTAGTAGGTCAGCAACAGTGTGAACACGAGGTGGGCGGTGAGCAGGGCTGCGGCGGACAGGGCAAAGATGTGCCAGAACCCCAAAGCCGTGGTGGGGGCATTGAAGAGCACCATTCCGGCCAGCGCCCGAAGCCCCGCAATCAGGTTGTCGCCGATCGGTTCCAGGCCGTAGACCAGCATGGCGCCGATCATCGACAGCCCGCCGGCCAGGGCGATCGCCTGCCACAGGATCATGGCAGTGAACGGCGAGCGGGCAGGCCACTTCGCCCGCGAGAGGAGGATAGGCACCGGCCACGCCAGGACTATCGCAAGGACCGCCAGCAGGTATGAGGCCCAGAACATGGTGCGTTACAGGTGGCCAAGCAGTTTGCGCAGCGTCTCGGCCTCGCCCTCGGAAACGGACCCAATGAAGCGTGCCAGCACGGCCTCGCGGTCCGGCGCCGACCCCAGCACTTCATGCATCAGCTCAGCGGTGTGGTCCGCACGGCTGGACACTGCCTGGTACCGGTGCGGGCGGGTGCCGCGTTCGCGCTCCACCAGGCCCTTCTTTTCCAGCCGGGACAGCACGGTAAGAACGGTGGTCACGGCAAGTTCCTTGCCTTCATGGGCTGCCGTGCCGTCCTGTCCGGCCGACGTCTGCGCCAGCCGGTCCCGCAGGGTATTAGCGGTGGCTGCTCCCTGGCCCGCCCAGAGCAGATCCATCACTGCCCGTTCCAGTTCACCAAGACTAGCCATTGCACTTTTCCTTTGTTCCCCGCGCCACCGCGTCGAAGCGGCGGTGGCTGCATGCTTTGCTTCAACTACAAGTTCTAATTTACCCGGTTTTCACGAGACTTTCTACGTTGGGTAGAACAGTTCGCCTGCCGCCTCCCTTGCCTGCGGCTCCAGGGGAGTGGAAGCTGGTTTTTACACCGCTGCCGACGTTGTTCTACACTCGGTAGAAGTTCAGTTCTACAAAACGTAGAAGATCTGCATTCGCTGACACGAGGGGCCGCCTTGGACGCTATGGACGCGCTGGAAATCGCACGCTGGCAATTCGGCATCACCACCGTTTACCACTTCATGATGGTTCCGCTGACCATCGGCCTTGGCCTGGTCGTGGCCGTCATCCAGACCGCCTGGCACCGCACGGGCAACCCCGAATACCTACGGATGACCAAGTTCTGGGGCAAGCTGTTCCTCATCAACTTCATCATGGGCGTGGCCACCGGCATCGTCCAGGAGTTCCAGTTCGGCATGGCCTGGAGCGAGTACAGCCGGTTCGTGGGCGATGTTTTCGGCGCGCCGCTGGCGCTGGAGGCGCTCCTCGCCTTCTTCGTGGAATCCACGTTCCTGGGCTTGTGGATCTTCGGCTGGAAACAGCTCAAGCCGGGCATCCACCTGGCCTGCCTGTGGATTGCCGTCATCGGTTCCGTCTTCTCCGCTTACTTCATCATCGTGGCCAACAGCTGGATGCAGCACCCGGTGGGTGTGGAGATGATCGACGGCCGGCCCGTCATGACTGACGCCTGGGCCGTCTTCACCAACAACACCGCCCTCGTTGCAGTGCCCCACACGCTGTTCGGCGCACTGGCGGTGGCGGGCGGCTTCCTCCTCGGCATCGCCTGGTACCACCTGTGGCGGAGGCGGCGCGACGGCGTCGACACCGTGGGCGCCGACGGCAAGGTGGTCCCCGGCGAAGCAGCGGACATCCCCGGCCGTGACCTGAACGACCACAAGGTCTGGCTCCGGTCCCTGCGCATCGGCGCCGTGGTTGCCATGATTTCCTTCGCCGGCACAGCCCTCACCGGCGACCTCCAGGGCAAGCTGATGTTCGAGCAGCAGCCCATGAAGATGGCCGCGGCGGAAGCTGCCTGCCACGACGGCACCGGCTTCTCGGTCCTCAGCATCGGCAACATCGGCTCGCAGAACTGTGACGACATCGTGGCGCTGATCGAGGTTCCGGGCATCCTCTCCTACCTGGCCAAGGGGGACTTCACCACCGAAGTCCAGGGGGTCAACACCCTGCTGCCCGAATACCAGGAGAAGTACGGCACGAACCTGCCGGACAACCCGATCTACGGTGAACGCGCCGGGCAGGAGATCGACTACCTGCCGGTCATGGAGGTGACCTACTGGGGCTTCCGCATGATGATCGGCTTCGGCGGGCTTGCCGCCCTGGCAGCGCTGGTGGCGCTGTGGATCACCCGGAAGGGAACCGTTCCAGAGTCCCCGTGGCTCATGCGGCTGGCGGTCTTCGGCATCCTGGCCCCGTTCGGTGCCAATGCTGCCGGCTGGATCTTCACGGAAATGGGACGCCAGCCTTTTGTGGTGGCCCCCAATCCCGACCCCAGCGGCATCGACCAGGTGTTCATGTTCACCGCTGCCGCGGTTTCGCCGGGTGTGTCGGCGGGAGAGTTGCTGGCATCACTGGTAACGCTGACGGCGGTGTACGCGGTCCTGCTGGTGGTTGAGGTCAAGCTGCTGGTCAAGTACATCCGGGGCGGAGTAGTTTCCGCCATGCCGGAACTGGCGCACGCACCCGTGGACGAGAACGAGGACGCCACCCCGGGACCGGGCGGCCCAGGCGGCGGGAAACCCGCCGACGACGTCCTGGCCTTCGCCTACTAGCCCGATACCAAGCAGAGGAAACACAGAATGGAACTGCTCCCGACCATCTGGTTCATCGCCATCGCCGTGCTGTGGACCGGGTACCTCTTCCTTGAGGGCTTCGATCTCGGCGTCGGAATGCTCATGAAGCTTTTCGCCCGCAACAACACCGAACGCCGGGTCCTGCTCAACACCATCGGCCCGGTCTGGGACGGCAACGAGGTCTGGCTCCTGACCGCGGGCGGCGCCACCTTCGCTGCCTTCCCGCTCTGGTATGCCTCCCTGTTTTCGGCCCTTTACCTGCCGCTCCTAGTGGTGCTCGTTGCCCTGATCTTCCGCGCGGTGGCCTTCGAATACCGCGGCAAGGTGGACACCGAAGAGTGGCGTGCCCGCTGGGACTGGGCCATCGCCCTCGGTTCCTTCTTCGCCGCTTTCGGAGTGGGCGCCGCGCTGGCCCTCACCACCACCGGGCTTCCCCTGAATGCGAACGGCGACCGTGAGGGCGGTCCGCTGGCCTGGTTCAGCGGCTACGCCGTGCTGGGCGGGCTCGCCGTAGCGGGGTTCTCACTGCTGCATGCGCTGGCCTTCCTGGCCCTGAAGACCGACGGCGACGTCCGGCACCGGGCCCGCCAGTGGTTCGTGCGGCTGCTGCCGGTGCTGTTGCTGCCCATCGCCGCGTGGGCCCTCAGCATCCAGTTCCTCGACGGCAAGCCGTGGACCTGGGCCCTGGTCATCCTCGCCGTTGCCGCGGCGGCCGCAGCCTGGTTCCTGGCCCGCAAGGCAGCCGAAGGCAAGGCCTTCCTGGCCCTGGGCGCCTTCCTGGTACTCGGTACCGCGTCCATCTTCGCCGCAGTATTCCCCGTGGTGCTGCCCTCCACCCTGGACAGCGCCTTTGACCTGACCATTTCAAACGCTTCCTCCTCGGATTACACTCTTGGCCTTATGAGTGTCGTGGCCGCCTTCGGCCTCCCCCTGGTCATCGCCTACCAGGCCTGGACCTACTGGGTCTTCCGGCGGCGTGTCAGCGCGGCGCACATCCCGGAGGCGCACAGCTTCCTGCCGGCCATCGCCGCCAGGGCCTTCACCACGAAGGGCTGACATGCGGCCAAGTTTCCCGCCCGGTCCCGCCACCCGCTCCGCCCTCTACCTCCTGGGACTGCTGGCTGCGCTCAAGGCGTTGTCCCTTGTGCTCATAGGCCAGGCGGTGGCATCAGCCCTCGCCGGAATGGTGGCGGGGGACCCGGGCTGGGCCGGCGCGATTCCCCTGGGACTGGCCGGCGCGGTCCTGCGGTCCCTGACGGTCTGGGGACAAGCCGTTGCATCCCGCCGGGCCGCCCTTGGCATCAAGGAGGAGCTCCGCGCCGGGCTCCTTGAACGGGCTCTGCGCAACGGCGTACGGGAGACCGGACCGGCCGACGGCGGGCTCGCCGTTTTGGCAACCCGCGGCCTGGACGCCCTGGACAACTACTACACCCAGTTCCTGCCCGCGCTGGTGAACTGCGCCACGATTCCGCTGCTGCTGGGAGCGCGGATCCTTTTCGCCGACTGGCTCAGCGCAGTGGTGATTGTCCTGACGGTGCCGCTCGTGCCGTTGTTCATGGTGCTGATCGGCCGGTATACCGAGGACAGCGTCCGCGAGGCGCAGGCCTCCCTCGCAAGGCTCTCCGCCCACATGCTGGAGCTCGCCAAAGGCCTGCCCGTCCTGGTGGGACTCGGCCGGGCCACGGCGCAGCGCAAGGCGCTGGAGGAGATCTCGGAGGAATACCGCGCCCGCACCATGGGAACCCTGCGCACGGCCTTCCTGTCGGCCCTGGCGCTGGAACTGATCGCAACCATCTCCGTCGCTGTGGTGGCGGTGTTCATCGGTGTCCGCCTGGTGCACGGCGACATGCCGCTCGAAGCAGGCCTGCTTGCCCTGATCCTGGCGCCGGACTGCTATCTTCCGCTGCGGGAACTGGGCACCGCCCACCACGCCAGCGACGACGGCCGGGTTGCCCTCGCCGCAGCCGCCGCTGTCACGGATGCTCCCGAGCCCCGCCCGCTTCCTGCAGCCAAGGCAGGAAGGCCCGGGGCGCCGGTCACCGTCACGGACCTTGCCGTGAGCTACGGCGGAAGGTCAGGGCCCGCCGTCGGCCCGCTCACCTTCTCGGCACCCCAAGGCAGGATCACCGCCCTGGACGGCGCCAGCGGCGCAGGAAAGAGCACGGTCCTCGGCGTCCTGGCCGGGACCATCGGCGACGGCGCCGGCACCACGGTAACCGGCACGGTCCAGGGCCTGGACCGGACCGCCCTGGCCTGGGTGCCGCAACACCCCGCGATGCTCGCGGAAACCGTCCTGGATGAGGTGGTGCTCTACGTTTCCGGGGACATCCCTGGCGCCCGCGGCCATGCAGGCGCGGAAGCCGCCGCACGCGCCTGCCTGGACCGCGCTGCCGCCGGCCACCTGGCCCAACAGCACCCGGCGGAACTGAGCCCGGGCGAGCTGCGGAGGGTCGCCCTGGCCCGGGGGCTGGCGAAGATCGAGGCCGGAGCCACCGTCCTGCTGCTCGACGAGCCCACCGCGCACCTGGACGACGCCTCGGCGATGGCCGTCGAGGAGGCCATCAGGAAGCTCCGGGGCCGGGTGACGGTGATCCTGGTGGCACACAATGAACGCACCCGCAGCCTCGCGGACCACGTGGTGGCCGTGGGAGGGCCGGGCCGGACAGTCCCCGCCGCGGCGCACCCGGCGGATGCATTCCAGGCACGACCTGCTACCGCGGCCGGCTCCGCCGCCGGCGAAACGGCCGACGACTCAGCCGGCACGGCTGCCGGCGCCACAATCCCCGCCGCGCCCGAACCAGCAGACAGCCGCGCCACCGCCCGGCTGCTCGCAGTGCTCCTTGCGCCGGTGCGCGGCAAGTTCGCGGCCGCCGCGGTGGTGGGCACGCTGGCCGCAGTCTTCGCCGTGGCGCTGTCCGGCCTGTCCGGCTGGCTGATCATCCGGGCCAGCGGGCAGCCGCCCATCCTGTACCTGCTGACCGCCATCGTGGGGGTGCGGTTCTTCGGCATCGGGCGGGCGGTGCTCCGTTACTGGGAACGGCTCCTCCTGCATGATGCGGTGTTTGCCGCCCTCACCCGGCTCCGCGGACAGCTGTGGGAGTCGCTGAGCCGCAGGGCGCTCGCACTCCGCCGCCTGCTCCAGGGCGGCAACGTCCTGGGATCGGTGATTGACGACGTCGATACCGTCCGCGACCTCCTGCCCCGCGTTGTGCTGCCGCCCGTTACCGCCCTAGCCGTCTCCGCGCTGGCGCTGGCCACTACCGGCCTGCTGGTGCCGGCCGCGCTGCCGGCCGTCCTGGCCGCCGCCGCGGCCAGCCTGTTCATGGCGCCGGCCGTGGCATTGTGGGCTGACCGGAAATCTGCCAGCGCCGAACAGGTTCTGAGGTCCGGAGTGCTGCGGCGCATTTCCGCAGCCCTTGATGCCAGGGCCGAGCTGCACGCCAACGGCGTTGCCTTCGCTGTCCTTGCAGGACTGCGGGCGCAGGACCGCAATGCGACCCGGGCGTCCCGGCGCTCGGCCTGGGCGGACGGACTGGGCCACGCCATCACCACCGCTTCGTGCTGCGCCGCGGCTTTCGCTGCCGCCTTGCTGGCGGCTCCCGCGGTGTTCGAGGGCCGCCTCGAGCCCGCCACTGCGGCGGTGGTGGTGCTGCTGCTCCTCGCGCTCGTGGAACCTTACGCGGCGATGACGACGGCGGTACGCCAGTTCCTGGCGCTCCGGACGGTCATGCGGCGCGTCGCCGCCTCGGGCGCGCTGGACCGCGCCGCCCCCGATTCCGTGGGCAGCGCTGCGGACGGCCTGCAGGAGGTGCCGCCCCGGCACAACTGTGCTCCCGGCGTCGAACTCGAAAACCTTGCCGCGGCCTGGCCGGGCGGTTCGCCGGTGTTTGCCGGGCTGGACGCGGTTGCGGAACCGGGGCGTTGGCTGGCAGTCACCGGGCCCTCGGGCTCCGGAAAGTCCACCCTGCTCTCGGTCCTGCTGGGCTTCCTTCCGGCCGCCGCGGGGACTGCCCGGGTGACCGGCCGGGCCGCGTGGTGCCCGCAGGAGGCCCACCTCTTTGACTCGACCATCCGCGGCAACCTGCTGCTGGGCAAGCGTTCCTCCGGGGACCGGGCTGCCGGCGGCGACGCCGAACTTCGGGATGTGCTTGCGTCCGTTGGGCTGTCCGGCCTGGTGGAGGGGCTGCCGGCGGGCCTGGACACCCGGATCGGTCCCGGCGGTGCGTTCCTGAGCGGAGGGGAGCGCCAGCGCCTGGCGGTGGCCCGCACGCTGATGACGGGCGCGGAGGTGATCCTGTTGGACGAGCCGACGGCCCACCTGGATGCGGAATCGGCACAGGACATGCTGGCGGACCTGCGCGCGGGGCTGCGGAACCGCACTGTGGTGCTGGTGACCCACAACCCCGCTGACATCGCCCCCGGCGACGCCCGCCTGGTGCTGGCCGCCGGGTCAGGGAACACAGGACGCGCACCCGCGCCTGCGTATGCCCGGACCCGTGCCTCGACGGCGTATGCGCTTACCGCGGCAGAGGGGGATCAGCCGTCCACGTCGTGAAGGTGATGGACGACGTCGTGCAGGAAGTACTGGGCGAGGGTCAGGACGGTGAATTCAGAACCGTTGCTGCGCAGCCCTTTCCGTCCCCACTCAGCTTCGCGGACGCCGGCAAAGGACTCCGCCACCTGCTTGCCCTCTGCGGCCAGTTCAGCGCTCACCACGGCGGGATCGGCGTTGGCGTAGTCCTTGTCCAGCGCTGTCCGGTCCTGGTCCCAGTTCTCGAACCGGGCGTCGTCCGAATCCAGCATGAGGTTCAGCCTCTGGTCAAAGAGGCTGAAGACGTCCCGGACGTGGCAGGCGTACTCCAGCGCCGACCAGGTGTGCTCGTTCGGGCGCTCGGCGGCGTCCGGCCTGCGCAGGACGGCCCGCCAGCGGGGGAGCATGTTTTCGATGGTCCCGGGGACCGTTGACGGCGTGACCGTGGAAGCGTCAAAAGAGCATTCCGGGCAGGGACGGGTCAGGACCCAGGTCCAGTCCTTCTCATCAGGAACGATAGGCATGGAAGCAGTCTAGGCTGGATCAGGCAGTCTGGGCGGGATCAGGCCAGGCCATGGCGGGACCCACCACATCCACCGGCTGGGAGAGCGGGACGCCGGATCCGTCACGCCGGCCATGCTCCTGCGGCAGGGACCTGGCGACCCCGGCTGCCGAGGACGCCTTGGCCGGGCCGTGGCCTGCCCAGGCGAGCAGCAGCGTGTCCTCGCCCTTCAGGAAGCGGTGGGCCCGCACTCCGGCCGTCGCACGCCCCTTCACCGGATACTCGGAGAACGCGGTCACCTTGGCTGTGCCGGGGGCGGTGCCGGGAAGCGCGCCGGTGGTTCCCGCGATGGTCACCACAACGGCGGCCTCGTCCTTGGGCTGGATGGCGCCGAAGTACAGTACACGGTCCCCGGACGCCAGCTTGATGCCTGCCATGCCGCCGGCCGTACGGCCCTGCGGCCGCACGCTTGCGGCACCAAACTTCAGCAGCTGCGCCTGGCTGGTCAGGAACACCAGCTCGGCATCATCGGCTCCCGCAGGCACCACGTTGACCACAAAGTCCTTGTCCTTCAGGGAAATGACGTCCCAGTCTTCCCGGTTCAGCGGATAGTCCGGCTGCACCCGCTTCACCACTCCCTGGGCAGTGCCAATGGCCAGCACTTCGTCCAGCGGGACGAACGCCACCAGGGTCTCCCCCTTCAGGAGGGTCAGGAAATCCTTGGCGGGAACCCCGCCGGCGAGGTTCGGCAGGCCCGAGACCGGGGGCAGGACCGGCATGTCCATCACCTGGAGGCGCAGCATGCGCCCCTGTGAGGTGACCGCAGCGATTTCGCCCCGCGCCGAGGTCTTGACCACGGACGTGTATACATCGTGCTTGGCCCGGGGGCCGGCCTCCGCCAGCGGCTCCTGGTTGCTGGTGCGGGCCACCTGCCCGGACGCGGTCAGGATTGCCCAGCAGGGGTCGTCGGCGATTTCCAGGGCCAGCGGCGCGGCCTTGCCCTTCTTTCCCGCGGCCAGGGCGAGGTCGGCGGCAACGGTGGGGGCCACAGCCTCTGATTCCAGCAGGACAGTCCGCCGCGGCGTGCCGTGCTCTTCGGCGATGGCGCCCAGTTCGTCGGACACCAGCGTGCGCAGCCGTTCCTCTGAGCCCAGGATGGCCTCCAGCTCCGCGATCTCGCGGCGGAGCTCGTCCTGTTCCTTCTCGAGCTCGATCCGGGAGTACTTGGTCAGCTGGCGGAGGCGCAGTTCCAGGATGTAGTTCGCCTGGATTTCCGTGAGGTCGTAGATGGACATCAGCCGGGCCCGGGCGGCGGCGGCCTCATCCGAGGACCGGATGATCTGGATGACTTCGTCGATGTCCACAATGGCGATGAGGAGGCCCTCCACCAGGTGGAGGCGGTCCTTTTTCTTTCCCAGCCGGAAGACGGTCCGGCGGCGCACCACGTCGATCCGGTGGTTCACGTAGACGGTGAGCAGCTGCACCAGGCCCAGGGTCTGCGGCTGCCCGTCCACCAGGGTGACATTGTTGATGCCGAAGGAGTCCTCCATCGGCGAGTAGCGGTAGAGCTGCTGGAGGACGGCGTTGGGGTTGAAGCCGTTCTTCAGTTCGATGACCAGCCGCAGGCCGTGCTTCCGGTCCGTCAGGTCGACGATGTCGCTGATGCCGGTCAGCTTCTTGGCATTGACGGCGTCCTTGATCTTCTCGATGACCTTCTCCGGGCCCACCATGTAGGGGAGCTCGGTGACCACCAGGCCGGTCCGCCGCGCGGAAAGCTGCTCGATCTCCACCTTGGCCCGGGTCTTGAAGGACCCTCGCCCGGTGGCGTAGGCGTCGCGGATGCCGTCCAGGCCCACGATGCGCCCGCCGCTGGGCAGGTCCGGGCCGGGCACGAAGCGCATGATGTCATCCAGCGTCGCGTCCGGGTTGGCAATCAGGTGCCGCGCGGCCGCGATGACCTCCACGAGGTTGTGCGGGGCCATGTTGGTGGCCATGCCGACGGCGATGCCGGTGGCACCGTTGACCAGCAGGTTGGGGAACGCTGCCGGCAGGACGTCCGGCTGGGTCAGCTGGTTGTCGTAGTTGGGGACAAAGTCCACCACGTCTTCATCGAGGTGGTCGGTGAGGGTGAGGGCGGCGGCGGCCAGCCGTGCCTCCGTATACCGCGGAGCCGCAGGGCCGTCGTCGAGCGAGCCGAAGTTGCCGTGCCCGTCAATGAGGGGCAGCCGCAGCGAGAAGTCCTGCGCCATGCGCACCATGGCGTCGTAGATGGCGGTATCGCCGTGCGGGTGCAGCTTTCCCATGACCTCGCCCACCACGCGCGCGCTCTTCACGTGGCCGCGGTCGGGGCGCAGGCCCATATCGCTCATCATGTAGAGGATGCGGCGCTGCACCGGCTTGAGCCCGTCGCGGGCGTCGGGAAGGGCCCGCGAGTAAATCACCGAATACGCGTACTCCAGGAAGGACCCCTCCATTTCGGAGGTGACATCGATGTCCACGATGTTCTCCGTGTAGGGGGTGCTGTCTTCCACGGTGGGGGCTGGGCTTTGGCGGCGGGCCATGGGTGGGTAAATCCTTCTGGAGTGCTGTGCAAACGGTTTATTGTGCGCGAGCGGCGGTGCTGCGGGAGTTTTTGGCTAGGCTAAGCCTATGGTGGATCAGCCCGTGGACGGCGAATATCCGGAACATTGGGAAGCCGATGTCGTCCTGCGCGACGGCGGAACCGCGCATCTGCGGCCAATCCATCCCTCGGACTCGGACGCCGTCCAGGCATTCCATATGGGACAGTCGCAGAATTCAATCTACATGCGCTTCTTCGCGTTCAAGGCCAGGCTCTCCAGCAAGGAGCTCAAGCGGTTCACCGAGGTGGATTACCGGGACCGGGTGGCGTTCGTCATCACCATCGGCGGTGAAATCGTCGGCATCGGCCGGTATGACCGGCTCGACGACCCCGCCGAGGCGGAAGTGGCGTTCAACATCGCGGACGCCCACCAGGGGAGGGGCATTGGTTCCATCCTGCTGGAACACCTTGCCGCCGCCGCCCACGAAAACGGCATCCGCCGCTTCAGCGCCGAAGTGCTGCCGGAGAACCGCAAGATGCTGATGGTCTTTTCCGATGCCGGGTATGACGTCAAACGGCATTTTGACGACGGCGTCGTGAGCCTGGAGTTCAACATCGACCCCACCGAGAGGTCCCGGGCGGTGATGGAATCCCGTGAGCACCGCGCAGAGGCGAGGAGCGTCCGCGACCTGCTGACGCCGTCGTCCGTTGCCGTCATCGGTGCCAGCCGAAAATGGGGGACCGTGGGGTACCAGCTGCTGGAGCACATCATCGAGGGCGGCTTCCGCGGCAGCGTGTACGCCATCAACCCCGAGGCGCTGGAACTGGCGGGCATGATGTCCTTCGGCAGGCTCTCCGAAGTCCCCGAGCCCGTCCAGCTTGCGGTGGTGGCCGTCCCCTACGAGGAAGTCGCCGCCGTCGTGGCCGACTGCGCCGCGGCCGGGGTGAAGGGACTGGTGGTTGCTTCGGCAGGCTTCGCGGACGACGGCGAACGCGGCCTCGCGAGGCAGCGGGACCTCGTGCGGCAGGCCCGGGCCAACGGCATGCGGGTGATAGGACCGGCGTCCCTGGGAATTGTGAACACCCACCCCGACGTGTCGCTGAACGCTTCCATGGCGCCCGCGATGCCGCTGCGGGGCAGCCTGGGGCTGTTCTCCCAGTCGGCCGCCATCGGCGTCTCGCTCTATGCCGCCTCCAGCAGGCGCCGGCTGGGCCTGTCCACCTTCCTCTCCGCCGGCAACCGCGCCGATGTTTCCGGCAACGACATGATGCAGTACTGGGAGGACGACGCCGACACCTCGGCAGTCGGCCTGTACCTGGAATCCATCGGCAACCCGCGCAAGTTCTCCCGGCTGGCCCGCCGGCTGGCGCGCATCAAGCCGGTGATCGTGGCCAAGTCCGACGCCATGGGGCTGCGCCTGCCGCCCGGGCACGCCGTCCGCACCACCCAGGCGCCGGCGGGCGCCCTGGACGCCATGCTGCGCCAGTCCGGCGTCATCCGGGTGGAAACCATAGAGCAGCTGGTGGATGTTGCCCAGGTCGTCTCCGGCCAGCCGCTCCCGGCCGGGCCCGGCCTGGCCATCTTCAGCAACTCCCAGGCGCTGGGCAAGGTGGTGGCAGACAGTGCCGCCTCGCACGGCCTGGGCATTGGCCAGGTAGTGGCCGGGGTGGACCTCGACGCCGGCCAGTCGGTGGCCCTTCCCGCCCTGCGTTCGGCCCTGCTCGCGGCGCTGGAGTCTGACGCCGTCCACGCAGCCGTCGCTGCCCTGCTTCCGGCCCGCGGGCTCACCGTGGACAGCATCGCCGAGGTGCTGGCCGAATGCTCCGTGAAGTCCGGAAAGCCCGTGGTGGCCGCGTTCACGGGGATCCTGGATCCCTCTGTCTACGTTGAGGGGATGGTGGGGGCCGGGGAGCGCGCCGTGCCCTGCTTTTCCAACCCCGGCGCCGCCGTGGCCGCGCTCGCGGCCGTGGTGCGGTATGCCGGGTGGGTCTCCCGCGACCATGGACACTTCGTTGAACCCGAAGGCTGCGATCCCCAGGCCGCCCGGGCAGAACTTGAGGCCCACCTCCGGGACGTAAAAGGCGAGCAGCTCAAACAGCTGGACCCGGCGGCCACGCGTTCCCTCCTGGGCCACTACGGCATCACCGTACTGCCCTCTGCCGGTTTTGACAGCCCCGACGAGGCGGTGGAGGCCGCGGAGGCCCTCGGCTGGCCGGTAGCGCTGAAAACCACCGACCCCTCCCTGCGCCACCGGCTGGACCTCGGGGGAGTGCGGCTGGACATCCAGGACGCCGAGTCCCTGCGCCTGAACGTGCTGCAGATGCGCCGCACCCTGTCCCGTTACGGCGACCCCGCCCTGGAAGTGCAGACCATGGCGCCCGTTGGACAGGCCTGCACGTTCCGGGCCATCGAGGACCCGCTCCTGGGGCCGGTCATCTCCTTCGGCCTGGCGGGCGACGCCGTCAACCTGCTGGACGACTGGGCCCACCGGGTGCCGCCCCTGTCCGCGGCGGACGTGCACGATTTCATCCGCGGACCGCGGGCGGCCCGGAAGCTGTTCGGCTACCAGGGCCTGCCCGCAGTGGACGTCGCCGCACTCGAGGACCTTGCCGGCAGGCTCGCGTGGCTGAAGGACAGCCACCCCGAGATCGCGCTGCTGGAATTCAATCCGGTGCTTTGCGGCGCCTCCGGGGCGGTTATCCTGGCGGCGGACGTCCGGATCGGCAACGCGGCCCAGCGCACGGACAGCGCCCGCCGGGCCATGCTCGGCTGACGCGGTTAGCAATGTGACCGGCCCATCTGTGAAAATGGGGGAATGAGCTCACAGCCTCCCGCGTCGGCGCCCGAAACGCCCGGCAATGAAAACCAGGCAGTCCGCCACAGCTCACATAACCACGGTGCCCAGGGCCAAAGCCTGGACGGCGCACTGCAGAAGGCCGGTTTCTACCCGCGCCTTGTTGCCGACGTGGTGGACGACGCCCTGGACGGCCGCGACTGTGTTGCCCACCTGGTGCACCTGGAAACCCACTTTGACCGGGCCGAGGTCCGGCGCCACATCACCGTTCTGGTGCTGACCGCGGACATGCTGGTGATTACCCACGTGGACGACCAGCAGCTGGACGAGGCCGGTGAACAGATCGTGGCCCAAATTTCCACGGAATCCGTCCCCGTGGCGCAGATCCGCTCCGTGGTGCTCAGCTACATGTACGCCCAGCCGCAGAACTACAAGCCATCGGATCCCGTGCGCGAGGTGACGCTGTCCATCGCCTGGTCCGGCGGCCAGCGGCTGGACATGGGCCCTGCCAGCTGCGGGGATCCCCAGTGCGAAGCCGACCACGGCTACAGCGGCACCATTGCGCAGGAAGACATCGTCCTCCGGATCAGCGCTGAGGCAGACGGGCTGCAGGCAGTCCAGGACGCCAAGTTGTTTGCCCGCGCGCTGCGCGCGGTCAACACGGGCTCCGCCGCCCCGGTGCCGCACATCCAGTCCCTCCCTCCGCGTCCGCGTCCGGGCGTGTTCGGCAACCGGCTGAGCCGCGGGCACCAGCAGCGCTGAGATGCCGGAAGAACGCCGCCTGACCATCCCCGCCCCAGTTACCCCGCCGCATGCCGCTCCAGTCCAGGCCGGCCGGACGGCCGACCTTCCGCCCGCCCCCGCCTACGGCCGGCGCTCCGTCGCGGATGTGCTGACCAGTGCCGCGGCCAGCCTGGGCCTCGATGGCTTCACCAATACGCTTGGCCTTCCTGCCGCGTCGCGTGTCTGCGTCGTGGTGGCCGACGGCCTGGGCCGGAACCTCCTGAAGCAGAAGTCCGCGCACACACCCTTCCTCAGGTCGGTCATCCAGGCCGGTCAGGGGGAAGTTCCCGTGTGGCTGGATTCGGCATTCCCCTCAACGACGGCCGCCGCGCTGGCAAGTTTCGGTACCGGGCTGCCCCCCGGCCAGCACGGCATGGTGGGCTACGACGTGCTTGACCCGGAGCAGGACAAAGTGGTCAACATGCTCGGCAACTGGGACGCCGGGGTGGACCCCCTCGCCTGGCAGCCGTTCCCCACCGTGCTGGAACGGGCTGCAGGCCAGGCCGCCGTCACCACGGTCAGCCTTCCCCAGTTCGGCGATTCGCCCATGACCAGGGCTGCCCTGCGCGGCGGGACCTTCGTGGCCGGCACCACTTCCCACGCCCGGACTGAGGCCGCCGCCGAAGCCCTCGCCGTCCCCGGCCCGGCCCTGTTGTACTTCTACCTCAACGAGCTGGACAAGGCCGGGCACCGCTACGGCTGCCAGTCCGAATCCTGGGAGCACCAGCTTGAGGAGCTGGATGCCACCATGAAGCGGTTGAATGCCTCCCTGCCTGCCGGCACCACCATCCTGCTGACCGCGGACCACGGCATGCTGGATGTGCCGGAACAACAGCGCATCGACTTTTCAGCCGACCCGGCGCTGGTGGAAGGCGTCCGGCACACCGCCGGCGAACCGCGCATGGTGCACCTCTACCTGGAAACCGGAGCGGACGGCACAGGGCCCGACGCCGGCACACGCGAAAGGCTTCTCGCAGCCTGGCGCACCCGCTTCGGTACCCGCATCTGGGCCTTCACCAGGGAGGACGCCATTGCGGCGGGGCTCTTCGGCCCGGTTCGGCCCGCCGTCGAGGGCAGGATCGGCGACGTGATGATTGCAGCCCGCGATGAGCTGGCACTGTATGACACAAGGCGCGTCCGCCCCACGGCGATGGAAGTCGTGGGCCAGCACGGATCCCTGACCAAGGCTGAGCGGGAGGTCCCGCTGCTGTGCTTCACGGCAGGCGGCAGGAGCGTCCGCCGTGGCTGAACTCGTCTTCTTTTCGGGCACCATGGACTGCGGCAAATCCACCCTCGCGCTGCAGATGGATCACAACCACCGTGCCCGGGGCCGGGGCGGTGTGCGCTTCAGCCGCAACGACCGTGCCGGCGCATCCCGCATCTCCAGCCGGCTCGGCCTCGAAACCGACGCAGTGGAGGTGGCGGACGGCACGGACTTCTGGGAGGAAGTCATGCTGCGGCGCACCCAGGGCCAGCGCGTGGACTACCTGATTTGCGATGAGGCGCAGTTCTATACGCCGGAGCAGGTGGAACAGCTGGCGAAGGTCGTGGACGAGATCGACGTCGACGTTTTTGCCTTCGGTATTACCGCCGACTTCCGCACCAGGCTCTTCCCCGGTTCGCAGCGGCTGATCGAATTGGCGGACCGGGTGCAGGTTTTACAGGTGGAGGCACTGTGCTGGTGCGGCCGCCGGGCTACGCACAATGCAAGGACGGTGGACGGCGTCATGGTCACCGAAGGCGCCCAGGTAGTGGTGGGTGACGTCGACATGGCCGTTGACGGATCAGCGGCTCCGGCCGCAGGCCGCATTCCCGTGGTGGGCTACGAAACCCTCTGCCGGCGCCACTTCATGCGGCGGGTCACGGCCCATGGTGCCAACCTCATGGCTGAGCAGGACCAGCTGCTGCCGTTCGAGGTGGATGCGTGCCTGTGGCGCGGCACCGGCGGAACCGGGGCAGGCGCCTAAGCGTTCGGTGTCCGGCCGGCGCGCAGGCCGTGTACCTAGTCTCCGCGGGTCCCGAAGACTATCTCGTCCCAGGACGGAACGCTGGAGCGCTTGGGCCTCGAGGGCTGCCTTTCCGGTGCGCCCGTTTCCGGGAGCTGGCCGGTGGCAGGGGAGTTATCGTCAGTGCGCGGCGCCGGCCGGCGCGGGTTTCCGCCCAGCAGTTCGTCCAGTCCTGCTCCGCTGCCTGAGGCGCCGGTGCCGCGTGCCGCGTCAGGATCCGCTGAACCGGAGGGGCGCTGGGGGGAGGCCACGATTGTTATCTCCCGGGTGTCTGTACTGACACCGTTGTGCAGCCGGAGGTTGTCTTCCACCGGGTCCGCGTGCGGGGGGATGAGGCTCAGCCGGGAAAGCATCGACGGGCGGGCATCCCGGCGCCGGATGAAGGAATCACCCTGGGCAGCGGGGGCACTGCCGGCATCTTCCTCCGGCTCTGCCTCCTGTTCGTCTGCTTCCGGCGTGACCTCGGAGGGCCGGGGATGGGCAGCCGGCACGCCGTGCGTGAGGAGCAGGGCCAGGGCGTCGTCGGAATCCTCATCCACGCCAAGCCGCTGGCCCCGGCGTGAGCGCAGCATGTCCAGGAGGCCGTCGGATTCCTTTTCCTTGCCCGGCGCGTGGCCGGCATTGCCTGCCTGGCTTCCGGGAACGGCGTCGGCATCGGTCTCAAAGTCAAAGGGCCGGTCGGAAACGGCCGACAGCCGGCGGGCAGGAACGGGCCCGTCCAGGGGCTCCAGTTCGCTCAGTTGCTGGGCCCAGCGGTTGGCGTTCTGCAGCGACTTCCGTGCCGGGCTGAAGGTCCACAGTGCCGGGGGCTCCTCGCCTATGCCCGGAGTGGTGCCGTTCTTGGCTTCGAAAGTGGCCGAGACAGTCCAGGTCCCATCCTGGCGACGCCAGGAATCCCACTCCACCGTGGCCGGGTCGATGCCATGGGCGGCGAGCCGGTGCCCCACCATGTCATTCAGCGTGGCAGGGTTGTCGCCGAACGCGGACCGGTAGACGTCATGGCCGGGGGAAGGCGAGGCCACTTCCACTTTGCGGGCCTGCTGGGCCACGTACTCCCGTTCAGCAAGGACCGGCCCCTCATACCGTTCAACCTTGGCCAGCGGAAGCCCGGAAAGCTCGGCGACGTCGGCCGCAGTGGCACCGGCGCGTATCCGCGCCTGGATGTCCCGCGGGGACATCGGAACAGCTGGCCGCTCGGCCCGCGGCTTAACCGCAGGCCGGCTGGCCGTTCTCAGCGCTTCGTCGATCGGCAGCTGGAACATCTCGCCGCCGGCCCCGCTCAACAGGAGGTGAGTCCCGTCGTCGTGTACGCCTACAAGCCGTAGATCCTGCATACAAATCCTCCACCCTGGCATTACTATCACTCGAAACTTTGCCACCCGGGGGACGGGTTTTCCGTCAAGGGGCAGGGCGCGCCGCGATTTTCCGGGACAACGCTCGCAAATCCTCCGCCAGGCCCGGCCTTCACCGGGCACCAACCCCGCGCATCCCGCGTTATGAAGGGTGTTGTCCCAGACAATCGCACAGGAAGAAGGCCAGGGCCACGATGTCCACCGATTACGATGCGCCGCGCAAGTCCGAGGAAGACGCCACCGCGGACTCGCTGGAAGAGCTGAAGACGCGCCGGTCTGACAAACCGGTTGCGGTGGTGGATGAGGACGAAAGCGAGCTTGCCGCCGGCTTTGAACTGCCGGGCGCGGACCTCTCCGGCGAGGAGCTGGTGGTCCAGGTGGTTCCGGCCCAGGCTGACGAATTCACCTGCTCCTCGTGCTTCCTGGTACGGCACCGCTCCCAGATCGCCAGGGAGAAGGACGGCCGGTTCTACTGCAGGGACTGTGAGGGCTGAAGGGCTGCCGCCAGTTTGTCCGGGCGGCGGGTGGACGCCAGCCAGTACGGCGTCGGATCCGAGGGATCGGTGATGCCGATCTTGACGACGGGATCGATCCAGCCCCGGATGCAAAGGTAGGCCAGGCCGTTCAGCCGGGTGCCGCGTTCCGCCGTCGCTTCTTCACCGCGGAAGGGCTGGGCGGCACCCACGAAGCGGCGTTCAATGGTGGCCCGCCCCACGGTCAGGGTGTTTTCCGTGACCAGGATGGTGGGGGTGGAAAGGATCAGGAGGATGGCGATAATCGTGAAGAGAACCACCGCAGCCGTGTAGCCCGCAGCCGCGCTGATAGGTGCAAACACCAGGATTCCTGCACCTGAGATGCCCGCTGCGATGATCCAGATCCAGGCATTGGGCCACAGCTTTTCCCGGTAGACCACTGCGGCTTCGGATGATGGTGTGCCGGGAACGGGCGCGGCGGAACTGGATTCGGGCATGACGCAAGCTTTCCATCTTTCCCTGGCTATTTCATCCCGGCCGCTTCTGTCCCGGCGCCGGCGGCACCTTCCCCGCAGCACGGTGCCTGCCCCCGGCAGGTGCCTGCGCCTAGGTGCGCGCGGCGGGCGCGGGTTAGAGTGAGTGACTGTGACTGATCATTCCGCAGCCGTAGACACCTTCACCGCAGAACCTGCCGGCCTGGCGCCGTCGGCCACAGCCCCCACACTGCAGGTCCAGCTGAAGATGCTGGATCCAGGCCTCGAGGCGCCCTCCTACGCGCACCCGGGCGACGCCGGCGCTGACCTTCGTGCCAGGGAGGACGTTGTCCTGCAGCCGGGGGAGCGCAGGCTGGTTCCCACGGGAGTGGCAATTGCCCTCCCTGACGGCTTCGTCGCCCTGATCCATCCGCGGTCGGGGCTTGCCACCAAACACGGGCTGACCATTGTCAACGCCCCCGGAACGGTGGATGCCGGATACCGGGGGGAAATAGCCGTCACCCTGCTGAACACCGACGCGAGCCAGTCCATTGAGCTGCACCGCGGCGATAGAATTGCGCAAATGGTTATCCAGCGTGTGGAGCACGCGCAGTTCATCCCCGTCAATGAATTGAGCGGGTCCGTGCGCGGTACGGGAGGCTTCGGATCCACCGGCGGTTTCAACCCGCCGGGGGCCTAAAGAACGATTTCCGTTCCCGCAGTATTGCTGCCGGGCGCGTACAGCAGGACGGCGGGACCCCAACGGGCCGGACCGGCACATTTCACAACTAAGGAGACACCCCCATGGTCTTTGGGCTCGGCAGGAAAGCCAAGAAGGAACAGACAGCCGAACCGGACGACTCCCTGACCGCCGCGGAGGCTTCGGCCGACGCGGCGACCGCCACGGGCATCCGGGCAAACGGCCCGCTTGATGAATCCGAAATCACCAGCCGCGACGGCTACGTGGATCTGGGCGCGCTGCTGATCACGCCCAGCGAGGGTCTCCAGCTGCGCCTCGAGGTCGAGGAAGCCACCCAGCGCGTCGTGGCGGTCACGCTGGACCTCAATGGCTCCAGCCTGCAGCTGCAGGCTTTCGCCGCTCCCAAGACCGAGGGCCTGTGGGACGAGATCCGCGAGCAGATCGGCCAGTCCGTGGGTGCGCAGGGTGGCCAGGTGGAAGAGATCGACGGCAGCTTTGGAACCGAACTCGTGGCCAAGTTGCCTGCGGGGCTGCCTGACGGCAGCCAGGGCTATCGCGTGGCCCGCTTTGTGGGCGTTGATGGTCCGCGCTGGTTCCTTCGCGGAGTCCTGGGCGGACCGGCGGCCCTTGAACGTGAAGCGGCCGAGCCGCTGGAGGCGCTGTTCCGGCAGGTTGTGGTGATCCGCGGGGGCAGCCCCATGCCGCCCCGTGACCTGCTGCAGCTGCGCCTGCCCAAGGACACGGCCACCACGCCTCCTCCGCCTGCCCCCGCTCTTGGGGAACCGGAACGTGGTCCGGAAACCACACAGATTGGCTGACGCGGCCCCCGGGGACGGGCTCCAGCCCCGCCCTGACGTTCTCTCCCTGGACGAGCTTCCGGACAAGGGCCGCGTCGTCTGCCAGGGACGCATTGAATCGGTGACGTACCTCCCGGCGGACCAGGCACCTGCGTTCACCGCCATTGTTTCCGACGCCGAGCCGGGCCGGGCCGAACCAGGCAGGAGAGTCTCCGGCCAGGCCGGCCAGTCCAAGGCACATGGCAGGCTCCGGGTTGTATGGCTGGGGCGCCGCCGCGTGCCGGGCATCGAAGCCGGCGCCCGGCTCCGGCTTGAAGGAATGCTTTCCCGCAGCCAAGGCCTGCCCACCATGTTCAACCCACGCTACGAAATACTGTCCCGCCAGGAGAACGAATGACCGAGCCCCAGCCCGACCCGTCCTCCGGGCCCCCAAACCACGGCACCCCTGAGCGTGCTGGAAGGCAGGGACCGGCCCGGGAGCCGTCACCGGTGGCCGGCCTTGCGGCGGAGTACGCGGCCAAGGCCGGGCTGCACCGGACACACGACGGCCGGGTGGACGTCCTGCGCAGCGCCGGCGGTGTCCAGGGCATTGCCGAAAGCATCGTGCCCGGGCTTATGTTCCTGGTGGCCTTCACCATCACCAGGGAGCTGACGCTGTCCCTGGTGGCGGCACTGGCTTCCGCCGCGGTGTTCACCGTGGTCCGGCTGGTCCAGCGGCGCCCGCTCACCCAGGCGCTGGCCGGTGTGGTGGGCGTAGGCATCTCGGCCTGGCTCGCAAACAGCACCGGCAAGGCGGAGGACTTCTACCTCCCCGGTTTCTTCACCAACGCCGGCTACATCCTGGCGATGGTGCTGTCCATCTTCCTCAAATGGCCGGTGGCCGGCCTGCTCTTCGGATTCATCCGGAACGAGGGCCTTGACTGGCGCAAGGACGCGGTTCGGGTCAGGGCCTACCAGCTTGGCACCTGGATCATCGTTGCGGTCCTGGCGCTTCGGCTCGTGGTGCAGGTTCCGCTCTACCTCATGGGTCCGGACGGGCTTGCCGCGCTGGCCACCACCCGGCTGATCATGGGCGCGCCCCTGTACATCCTGGGTGTCTGGATTGCCTGGCTGGTGACCCGGCCGGCCGCCGTCGACGCCGGCACGGACTCCAACGGGGAGGACGCGGGCCTGAAAGCCTGACGCATTGACGGCCGGATCGTCCTAGCCGTCGAAGCCGTCGTCCTCGGGCGCCTGCTGGGCGGCCCTGGCGCCGGCCGGCAGCGGAGCGTCCGCCTCGCCGGCCGTATCAAGGGCATCAGGCGCCAGCAGGGCGCGCAGGTGGTCCTCAGCTGCAATGGTGGTGACGAAGAACAACTCGTCTCCGCCGTCGATCACGTCGTCCCGGCTCGGCGTGATGGGTGCATGATCACGCAGGATGGCCACGAGGGTTGAATCCTCCGGCCACCGGATGTCGCCGACCGTCTGGCCGATCACGTGCGAGTCGTGCGGCACGGTGAACTCCACGAGGGAAGAAACGCCGGTCTGAAGGGTGAGCAGCCGGACCAGGTCGCCGATCTCCACGGCTTCCTCGACGAGGGCGGTCATGAGCTGCGGAGTGTTGACGGCGACGTCAACGCCCCAGGAATCGTTGAACATCCAGTCGTTCTTGGGGTTGTTCACCCGCCCCACGGTGCGGCCCACCCCGAATTCGGTCTTGGCCAGCAGGGAAACCACCAGGTTGACCTTGTCATCGCCGGTGGCTGACACCACCACGTCTGCGTCTTCCACTTTGGCTCCCTGCAGCGTGCTCAGCTCACAGGCGTCGCCCACGAGCCAGTGTGCGCCGCGGAGGCCGCTGCGTCCAATGACCTCCGGCTTGAGGTCGATCAGGAGGATCTCATGCTTGTGCGCCAGCAGTTCCCTGGCGATGGACGAGCCGACGCTGCCGGCACCCACAATCACGACTTTCACTGGTACTCCTTGGCGGGTGCTTTGGCGAGGATATGGGCTACCTGGGCGCTGCGGTCAACCTGCAGCATCGCGTGCACGGTATCGCCGTCCTGGTAGGCGGTGGCAGCGTCCGGCAGGAGTCCCTCACCAAAACGGGTCAGGTAGGCCACCCGGATAGCGGCGGCTTTCTCAATGGTGCTCACCCGTTGTCCGATCCAGCTGGCGTCGAGATCGAGTTCGGCGAGCACCAGCCGTCCGGACGGCTCCCGGAAATCGCCTGCGAGGTGCTGTTCGGGCAGGATACGCCGCAGTACCTGGTCCGCGCTCCAGCGCACGGCCGCAACGGTGGGAATCCCAAGGCGCTGGTAAATCTCGGCACGGCCGGGATCATAGATGCGGGCCACAACGTGGGGGACGTGGAACGTTTCCCTGGCCACCCGGGTGGCCAGGATGTTGGAGTTGTCGCCGCTGGAAACGGCGGCGAACGCGTACGCTTCAGCCACGCCGGCCTGTTTCAGGGTGTCCCGGTCGAAGCCGACGCCCGTGACTTTGCGTCCGGTGAATCCTTGCCGGAGCCTGCGGAAGGCGCGGTCGTCCTGGTCGATGATGGCCACGGAATGCCCGGCGTCCTCCAGCGTGTGCGCCAGCGTTGCCCCTACCCGGCCACATCCCATGATCACGAAATGCGCCACGGTCTCTCCTCTGTATTCCTGTCAAGGTCCTGCTGCTAGAACTCTACCGCCAGCGTGCCGGCTCCCGTTGTCCCCGGTCCGTCATGACATCGTCCGGGAATCAGACTAGCTTTGTGGGGTGTTGACAATATTGAACGCCGTCAAGCGTGTGCTGGTGGGCCGGCCATTTCGAAATGACCGGCTGGCCCATACGCTGCTTCCCAAGCGGATCGCACTTCCGGTCTTCGCCTCCGACGCACTTTCCTCCGTAGCCTATGCCCCGGACGAGATCCTGCTGACGCTGGCGCTGGCGGGCGTCAGTGCGGTGGCGTTCTCGCCGTGGGTGGGCGTGGCGGTGATGGTGGTCCTGCTGACGGTGGTGGCCTCCTACCGGCAGAACGTGCACGCCTATCCTTCCGGCGGCGGCGACTACGAGATCGCCGGTGAGAACCTGGGCAGGTACGCAGGCCTCACCGTGGCCTCTGCGCTGCTGGTTGACTACGTCCTGACCGTCGCGGTGTCCATCTCCTCCGCCGCCACGTACCTCACCACCGCCGTCCCGTCGCTGCACGGCAACCAGGCCGCAATAGCCACTGTCGGCGTCGTCATCCTTGCCCTGGTGAACCTGCGCGGAATCAAAGAGGCCGGCACCCTCTTCGCCATCCCCACCTACATTTTTATGGCATCCATCCTGGGCATGACGGCGGTGGGACTGTTCCAGGCGGCAACCGGGCAGCTGGGCCAGGCGCCCTCCGCTGCCTTCACGATCGTCCCGGCCCCCGGTTTCGACGAGGGCCTTGTGGGCCTCGCCGGCGCCTTCCTGCTGCTGCGGGCCTTTTCCTCGGGCGCCGCGGCGCTCACCGGCGTCGAAGCCATCAGCAACGGAGTGCCCAACTTCCGCCCGCCGAAGAGCAAGAACGCCGCCACCACCCTGCTGCTGCTGGGCGTCATCGGCGCCACCATGCTGGCGGGCATCATCTACCTGGCCAACGCCACCAAGGTGCACATCGTCCTGGACCCGGCCACCGAGTTCCTGCTCAACGGCAACCCCCTGCCGGAGGGGTACATCCAGAACCCTGCCATCAGCCAGATCGCCCAGACCATCTTCGGCCCGGGATCCATACCGTTCTACATCGTGGTGGCGGCCACCGGCGTGATCCTGGTGTTTGCCGCCAACACCGCCTTCAACGGCTTTCCGGTGCTGGGCTCCATCCTCGCCCAGGACGGCTACCTGCCGCGGCAGCTGCGCACCAGGGGTGACAGGCTGGCCTTCAGCAATGGCGTCCTGGCCCTCGCCGCAGGCGCCCTGGTACTGATCATCGCCTTCAACGCGGACGTCACCAAGCTCATCCAGCTCTACATCGTGGGTGTCTTCATCTCGTTCACCGCCAGCCAGCTGGGGATGATCCGGCACTGGGGGCGGCAGCTCAAGCTGGCCAAGGACAAGGCAGTCCGGCGCCGGATGGCCAAGTCCCGCGTCATCAACAGCATCGGCTTCGGCATGACGGCCACGGTCCTGGTCATCGTGCTGGTCACCAAATTCGAGCAGGGCGCCTGGATTGCCCTGCTCGCCATGGTCATCCTGTTCCTCATCATGTGGAGCATCAGGGCGCACTACGACAACGTGGCCAGGGAACTGGCCGTGGACGAGGACTCTTCGCCGCGCGCCCTTCCCACCAGGGTGCACGCCGTCCTGCTGGTGTCCCATGTGCGCAAGCCCGTGCTGCGGGCGCTGGCGTACGCCAGGGCCTCCCGGCCGTCCCGGCTTGATGCGGTGACAGTGGACATCGATGCCGAAGAAACCGCGCAGACCGTGGCTGACTGGGAAAAGCTTGAGATTCCGGTGCCGCTGACCGTGCTGGCCAGTCCGTACCGGGAGACGGTCACGCCCATCATGGAGTACGTCAAACACATGCGGAAGGATTCTCCCCGCGACCTGATCGTGGTCTACATCCCCGAATACGTTGTGGGCAAGTGGTGGGAGCAGCTGGTCCACAACCAGACTGCCCTGCGCATCAAGACCCGGCTGCACTTTGAACCCGGCGTCATGGTGGCGAGCGTCCCCTGGCAGTTGAAATCATCCGAAGAAGCGAAAAACCTGCAGGACGTCCAATAATGGCAAACACCGAAACACAGCCGCCCCTGACCGGAGAAGCAGGCAGGGAAGTAGTGCTCGACGTCGGCCCGGTGGCCCACGGCGGCCACTGCGTTGCCAGGCACGAGGGCCGGGTGATTTTCGTCAGGCACGGCATTCCGGGGGAAAAGGTGCGGGTGCGCCTGACGGATGCGGAGGAAAAGGCCAAATTCTGGCGGGCGGACGTCGTCGAGGTCCTTGAAGCCTCTCCGGACCGCGCGGACCATTTCTGGCACCTGGCCGACTCAGCGCGGGCCTGGAGCCACGGTCACCCCCCGGTGGGCGGAGCCGAGTTCGGCCACATCACCCTTGCCCGCCAGCGCAGCCTCAAAGCGGAAGTGCTTGCCGAACAGCTCAGGCGGCTCGCCGGCGTCGACCAGCTGCCCGCGGGCGCCGGGAGCGTGGAAGCCGTGGGCGGAACGGCCGACGGCGGGGACGGCCTTGGGTGGCGCACGCGCGCGGGCTTTTCGGTCACCCCCGGCGGCAAGCTGGGCATGCACGCACACCGTTCCACGCACATCGTTCCGGTCCGGGAGATGCCGCTCGCTTCGGAGGCAATCAACAACCTGCGCCTCTGGGACATCGATTTGCAGGGCATCGAGCGCGTGGAAGTGGCAGCCCCGGCCAACGGTTCCCGTCCGCTGGTGCTGCTGGCGCCAGGTCCGGGAACCAAGCCCAAGCGGCTTAGCGCCATCGCAGCCCAGTTGCCCGGCGAGGTGTCCGTAGCCACTTTCGACCCCGCTACCGAGGCCGTGCAGCAGCTTCGCGGCCGCACGTGGGTGCAGGAATCAGCGGCCGGGCACGACTACCGGGTCACCGGCGCAGGGTTCTGGCAGATCCACCGCGACGCGCCCGGGACCCTTGTGGGGGCTGTCACAGAATTCCTCCGCGGCGGGGGCTTCCTCCACCCCGGGGCCGTTGTTGCCGACCTCTACGCGGGGGCCGGGCTCTTCACCGCAGTCCTGGCTGACGCGGTGGGGGAGACAGGGTCCGTCCTGTCCGTGGAAGGTGCCGCCGGAACCAGCCGGGATGCACGGAAGAACCTGCACGGAGCGCCCCAGGTGGAGATCGTCCAGGGCAGGGTGGAGCGCGTGCTCCGCCAGAAACCGCGGAGTTTTGACGCCCTGGTCCTGGACCCGCCACGGGCGGGGGCAGGGAAGGCAGTGGTGAGCCAGCTTGTTGAGGCCAGCCCCCGCGCCATTGCCTACGTGTCCTGTGATCCGGCGTCGTTCGCCCGGGACGTGGGGTACTTCCGCCAGGCGGGATGGGGGCTGTCAGGCCTCCGGGCCTTCGATCTCTACCCCCATACCCACCACCTGGAGACTGTGGCGCTGCTGGCGCCCCTTCCGTGATGCCACTGCCGTTTTCGACTACGATGGCCGTAGTAGTCCCACGTCGCGCTCCGTAATCACGGCCGGCCGTGTGCAATTTTCGGGCCCGAAACTAATTAGGGCTTCCTAACTAGCAGGCGGTCAACCGCGCGACAAAGATGAAACTGTTGCGAGAGGAGTCCTGCGATGAGCACTGTGGACAGCTTCGGTTCAAAAGGCAAACTTAATGTAGCCGGAACCGAATACGAAATTTTCCGGTTGAACTCCGTTGAAGGTGCAGAAAACCTTCCGTTCAGCCTCAAGGTATTGCTTGAAAACCTGTTGAGGACCGAGGACGGCGCGAACATCACTGCCGATCACGTCCGCGCCTTGGCAGGCTGGGATCCCAACGCCCAGCCCGATACAGAAATCCAGTTCACGCCTGCACGCGTGATCATGCAGGACTTCACCGGCGTCCCCTGCGTGGTGGACCTGGCGACAATGCGTGAAGCGGTCAAGGAACTGGGCGGCGACCCCAAGCGGGTGAACCCCCTGGCGCCCGCCGAGATGGTCATTGACCACTCGGTCCAGATCGATGCCTTCGGTAACTCCGGCGCACTGGAGCGCAACATGGAGATCGAATACCAGCGCAACGGGGAGCGTTACCAGTTCCTGCGCTGGGGCCAGACCGCATTCGACGACTTCAAGGTGGTTCCCCCGGGAACCGGCATCGTCCACCAGGTCAACATCGAATACCTGGCACGCACCGTCATGACCCGCGAAGTGGACGGCGCGCTCCGTGCGTACCCGGATACCTGCGTGGGCACCGACTCGCACACCACCATGGTCAACGGACTGGGCGTGCTCGGCTGGGGCGTCGGCGGCATCGAAGCCGAGGCCGCCATGCTGGGCCAGCCCGTCTCCATGCTGATCCCGCGTGTTGTGGGCTTCAAGCTGAGCGGATCCATCCCGGCGGGCGCCACGGCTACCGACGTGGTGCTGACCATCACCGAGATGCTCCGCAAGCACGGCGTGGTGGGCAAGTTCGTGGAGTTCTACGGCGAAGGCGTGGCCGCTGTGCCGCTGGCCAACCGCGCCACCATCGGCAACATGAGCCCCGAGTTCGGTTCCACCGCGGCCATGTTCCCGATCGACGACGTCACCCTGGACTACCTGCGCCTTACCGGCCGCTCGGAGCAGAACGTTGCCCTCGTGGAGGCTTACGCGAAGGAACAGGGCCTCTGGCACGATCCTTCCCGCGACATCAAGTTCTCCGAGTACCTGGAACTGGACCTGTCCACGGTTGTTCCGTCCATCGCAGGCCCCAAGCGCCCGCAGGACCGCATCGAACTGACCGAGGCCAAGGACGAGTTCCGCCACGACCTCAAGAACTACGTTTCCCACGATGCCAACGCCGGTACCCTGGACGAATCGCTGGAGGAGTCCTTCCCGGCCTCCGATTCGCCCTCCTTCACGGCCGGCGCCACGCACATCTCCGACACCGACCGGGAGCCCCCGAAGTACTCGGCAGGCCATGGGGCAGCGGGCCGCATCTCCCAGCCTGTGCCGGTCAAGACGGCTGACGGCCGCGAGTTCGAGCTGGACCACGGTGCCGTCACCATCGCCTCCATCACCTCCTGCACCAACACGTCCAACCCGTCGGTCATGCTGGCCGCCGCAGTCCTGGCGCGCAATGCCGTGGACAAGGGCCTGACGTCCAAGCCGTGGGTCAAGACCTCCGTCGCCCCCGGCTCGAAGGTTGTCACCGACTACTACGAGAAGTCCGGCCTGACGCCCTACCTGGAGAAGCTCGGCTTCTACATCGTGGGCTACGGCTGTGCTACCTGCATCGGCAACTCCGGCCCGCTGGAAGCTGAAGTGTCGGAAGCCATCCAGGCCAACGACCTCGCCGTTGCTGCTGTCCTCTCGGGCAACCGCAACTTCGAAGGCCGCATCAACCCGGACGTCAAGATGAACTACCTGGCCTCCCCGCCGCTGGTCATCGCCTACGCCCTGGCCGGTTCCATGGACTTCGACTTCGAAACCGACGCCCTGGGCAAGGACCAGGCCGGCAACGACGTCTTCCTCAGGGACATCTGGCCCAACCCGGTTGAGGTCCAGCAGGTCATCGATTCCTCGATCGACAAGGACATGTTCGCCAGGGGCTACGAAGGCGTCTTCGAAGGCGACCACCGCTGGAAGGCGCTCGACACTCCCGCCGGCGATACCTTCGCCTGGGATCCGAACTCCACTTACGTCCGGAAGCCCCCGTACTTCGAGGGCATGCAGGCGAAGCCGGAGCCGGTCAAGGACATCACGGGCGCCCGCGTGCTCCTGAAGCTGGGCGATTCGGTCACCACCGACCACATCTCCCCGGCCGGATCGTTCAAGTCCGACACCCCTGCCGGCCAGTACCTGCTGGCCAACGGCGTGGAGCGCAAGGACTTCAACTCCTACGGTTCCCGCCGCGGCAACCACGAGGTGATGATCCGCGGAACGTTCGCAAACATCCGCATCAAGAACCAGATCCTGGACGGCGTCGAGGGTGGCTTCACCCGCGACTTCACCCAGGAGGGCGGCCCGCAGGCCTACGTCTATGACGCCGCGCAGAACTACCAGGCGGCCGGCACCCCGCTGGTGGTCCTGGCCGGCAAGGAATACGGTTCCGGTTCCTCCCGCGACTGGGCTGCAAAGGGTACCGCCCTGCTGGGCGTCAAGGCCGTCATCGCCGAGAGCTACGAGCGCATCCACCGCTCCAACCTCATCGGCATGGGCGTCCTGCCGCTGCAGTTCCCGGCCGGCGAGTCCGCTGCAACCCTGGGCCTTTCCGGTACGGAGACGTTCTCGGTTGAGGGCGTCACCGCCCTGAACGAGGGCACCACGCCGAAGACCCTCAAGGTCACCGCAACTGCCGAGGACGGCACCTCGACGTCGTTCGACGCCGTCCTGCGCATCGATACCCCGGGTGAAGCGGACTACTACCGCAACGGCGGCATCCTGCAGTACGTGCTGCGCCAGATCTCCGCCAACTAGCGGGTTCCGCCAGCAGGCACCACCTCCCGAAGCCCCGGCCGGTCACCGACCAGCCGGGGCTTCGGCTTTGCATTTGAGCCGACGCGTTAGAGTTAAACGGCACGTCTACCATCCGAAGGAGGGGTCATTGGGAATCTTGGACACCATCCGGAATCCGCAGGACCTGAACGAGTTGTCCGAAGAACAGCTAAAAGAGTTGGCTTCGGAGATCAGGGAGTTCCTGATCACGAACGTCTCCCAGACAGGCGGCCACCTCGGACCAAACCTCGGCGTGGTGGAACTGACGCTGGCCGTGCACCGCATCTTCGATTCGCCGCGTGACAGCATCGTTTTTGACACCGGCCACCAGTCGTACGTCCACAAGCTCCTGACGGGGCGCCAGGACTTCAGCACCCTGCGCCAGGAGGGCGGCCTCTCCGGCTACCCGTCCCGCGCGGAGTCCGCACATGACATCGTGGAGAGCTCGCACGCCTCCTCCTCGCTGTCCTGGGCCGACGGCATCTCGCGCGCCCGGCAGCTGACCGGCGAAGGCGACCGGCACGTCGTCGCCGTCGTGGGCGACGGTGCCCTGACCGGCGGCATGGCCTGGGAAGCCATCAACAACATCGCCGCAGACAAGAAGCGCCGCGTTGTCATTGTGGTCAATGACAACGGCAGGTCCTATGCTCCCACCGTGGGCGGCTTCGCGGACTACCTGGCCTCGCTGCGCCCCACCATTGACTCCTTCCGCGCCACCCCCGCCTACGAACGGGCGCTGGACTGGTGGAAGAAGAAGCTGCAGAGCGGTGGACCCGTGGGCCAGTTCACCTACAAGAGCCTGCACGCCATGAAGAAGGGCATCAAGGACTGGTGGGCGCCGCAGGGGATGTTCGAGGACCTGGGCATGAAGTACATCGGCCCGGTGGACGGCCACAACCTCCAGGCGATGGAGCACGCCCTCGCCACGGCCAGGCACTACGCCGGCCCGGTGATTGTCCATGCGATGACCGAAAAGGGCCACGGCTACGCCCCGGCACGCGCCCACGAGGCTGACCAGTTCCACGCCGTCGGCATCATCGACCCCGAAACCGGCGAACCCACCGGAACCGCCGGGGCCCAGTCCTGGACGTCCGTGTTTGCCGATGAGATCGCCGCCATCGCGGATGAGCGGAAGGACGTCGTGGGCATTACCGGCGCGATGCTCATCCCCGTGGGGCTGCACAAGTTCGCTGCCCGGCACCCGGACCGCGTGATCGACGTCGGAATCGCCGAACAGCACGCCCTCACCTCCGCCGCCGGCATGGCGTTCGGCGGCCTGCATCCGGTGGTCGCCGTCTACGCCACCTTCCTCAACCGCGCCTTCGACCAGCTCCTGATGGACGTTGCCCTGCACAAGGCAGGCGTCACGATCGTCCTGGACCGCGCCGGGGTCACCGGGCCGGACGGCGCCAGCCACCACGGCATGTGGGACATGGCCATGGTCCAGATCGTTCCCGGCCTCCACCTGGCCGCGCCTCGCGACTCCACCAGGCTGCGCGAGGAACTCCGCGAGGCAGTGGCGGTCAGCGACGCCCCCACGGTGGTCCGCTTCTCCAAAGGCTCCGTTGGCGCCGAAGTGGAAGCGCTGGAACGCCTCAGCGACGGCGTGGACGTGCTGGCCCGCAGGCCCAGCGGCTCAACCGAGAACGATGTCCTGATCATCAGTGTGGGCGCCATGGCCGAACTCGCGCTGGATGTGGCCAACCGGCTTGGCGCGCAAGGCATCAGCACCACGGTGGTGGACCCGCGCTGGGTCCTGCCCGTGCCGCGCTCCATTGTTGCACTGGCGTCCCACCACCGCCTGGTCATCTGCATCGAGGACGGCGTCCGTGCCGGCGGCGTCGGCTCACGGATCCGCCAGGAAATGCGCGCATCAGGCGTGGACACCGCCCTGAACGAGGTGGGCCTGCCGGTCGAATTCCTGGACCACGGCACACGCGGGCAGATCCTCGAACGCGTGGGCCTGACGGCCCAGCAGATCACGCACGACGTCGTCGCGCAGGTTCTCGGGACAAAGGTCCCGTTTGCCCGTCCGTTGCCCGGCCAGCAGCACCCCACCACCGGCAGCCTTCCGATTCTGTGAGGGAAGAAGACGCACTGAAGTACCCGGGTGCAGCGGGGGAGTCCGGGCGGCCCATGCACACCACCACCACCCGGGTTCCCGCCGGGCTGAAGCCTGGCCAGCTGGTAGTGGCCAGGAACAGGAAATGGAACGGCAAGGCGCACTGGGTGGTGCCGGGGCGCTACCTGGGCGAAGACGAACATGGGTGGTGGATCTTCCAGGGAACCAATGAGTTCTGCTCCAGGCCCGGTGCGGCGTTCTACACCAAATCCGACGCCGTGCTGCTGGTTCCGCGCTCCGGCGACTGGGTTGCCACGTTCTACGATGACGTACACCCGAACCAGGTCCGGGTGTACGTGGACTTGGCTGTGGGCCACGAGTGGACAGTCATCCGGCCCGCCGTCACCGAGTTCCATGTGATCGACATGGACCTGGATGTCATCCGCACCGAAGACCGCGGCGTGTTCATCGATGACCAGGACGAGTTCGCCGAGCACAGTATCTCCATGCATTACCCGGACCGGCTGGTGGCGGACATCCAGAATGCCGCAGACCAGCTTTACCATGCCGTCAAGGCGCAACAGGCTCCGTTCGACGGCACTGACGTCGCATGGTTCACAGAGGGACGAAAATGAGCGGAATTGTCAGGGTCTACAAGCGCGACGACGAGGGCACCCTCCACTTCCGGGAGGCCTGGTATGACGGGGACTACAGCCAGTTCGTCATGAACTACGGCGCGGTGGGGCACCAGAGCAAAACGGAAGAGACCGACGTGCCCGATGCGGAGGCAGCCGAGGGGCTCCTGGACGCCTTCGCGGCCCAGTGCGCCGAGGACGGCTACGCCGAAATCCCCGACGAGGAGCAGTTCTGGGTGGTAGCCCAGTTCGCACTCAAAACCAGGGAAGGCACGGACCGGGACCGCTACCTCGAAGAGAAGGCAACGGACGCCCTCATCAGCCACCTCGCCTGGCGTGGACTGGGAACCGTGGAGCGTTCCGGGTTCACGGATTACAAGCTGAACATCTTCTGCCTTTGCCCCGACGTGAACAAGGCCGTCAACGCCATCAAGGTCTGCACCCGCGGCGAGGACCTGGATTTCACCAAGCTGAGCATCGGGGCCGCCCCGTACAACGAACCCGAGCACTTCAAGCTCAAGCACTCAGCCAAACCCGCCACCGGCTTCAGCCTTTAGGAGCATCCCGTGACCGCGTACCGCCGCGTCGGTAAATCCGGCCTGACCGTCTCCACCGTGGGCCTGGGCTGCAACAACCTTGGCCGCGCCAACACCGTCACCGAATCCCAGGAAGCCACGGACGCCGTCGTCCACGCCGCACTCGACGCCGGAATCACCCTGTTCGACGTCGCAGACACCTATGGCCGGGAACCCGGCCTCAGCGAAACGATGCTGGGCAGGGCCCTCGGCAGCCGGCGCCCCGACGTCGTCCTTGCCACCAAGTTCGGCATGGACATGAAAGGCGCCAGCGGGCCGGACTTCGGCGCCCGAGGCTCCCGCCGCTACATCATCCAGGCGGTGGAGGCGTCGCTGCGGCGGCTGGGCACCGACTGGATCGACCTCTACCAGTTCCACACCCCGGATCCGCTGACCCCCATTGACGAAACCCTGTCCGCGCTGGACACGCTCGTCACCAGCGGCAAGGTCCGCTACCTCGGGCACTCCAACCGCGCCGGCTGGCAGATCGCCCAGGCCGAGTACGTCGCCCGCGAACTCGGCGGCGCGCGGTTCATCTCCACCCAGAACCACTACAACCTCCTGGACCGCCGGGCGGAACTCGAGGTGACCCCGGCCGCCGAGGAGTTCGGACTCGGCGTCCTGCCCTACTTCCCCCTCGCCAACGGACTGCTGACCGGCAAGTACTCGCCCGGCCATGCCCCGGAGGGCTCCAGGCTCAGCCACACCCGCACGAACCTCGTCCACGACGCCGACTGGGACCAGCTGGACAGGTTCAGCCGCTTCGCCGGGGACCGCGGCCTGAACGAAGTCCAGGTTGCGTTCTCCTGGCTGGCCGCCCAGCCCTCGGTGGCCAGCGTCATCGCCGGGGCCACCCGGCCTGAGCAGGTGCGCCAGAACGCGGAAGCAGCGGACTGGGTTCCTTCTGACAAGGACCTTGCCGAGCTGGACGATATCTTCCCCGCAGCGCCCAAGGTGGCGCTCTTCTAGGAAACGACATGACCGCCTTCCTGCTGGATGTGGACACCGGCATCGACGACGCCCTGGCACTCGCGTACCTTGCCGCCCTCCCGGACACCGAGTTCGTCTCGGTCACGGCCACCCCTGGAAATGTGGACGCGGACCAGGTGGCCCGCAACACCCTGGCACTGTTGGAACTCTGCGGACGCCCCGGTGTGGAAGTGGCCGTCGGCGCGCGCGGACCACTGGCCATACCGCTGCTGACCACCCCGGAAACGCACGGCCCGCAGGGCATCGGGTACGCGGTCCTGCCGGAACCGGCCGGCGCTGTGTCGGCGCGCCACGCCGTCGATCTGTGGGTTGACCACGCACGCAACCGGCCGGGGGAGCTCACGGCCCTGATCACCGCGCCCCTCACCAACTTCGCGCTGGCCCTGCGGCAGGAACCCAGGCTGCCCGAGCTGCTGGCAAAGGTTGTGATCATGGGCGGAAGCTTCTACCACCAGGGCAACACCACGCCCACGGCGGAGTGGAACACGCACGTGGATCCCCACGCGGCCAAGGAAGTCTATGCCGCCTTCCGCGGGCAGCCGCCGGAGAAACTGCCGGTGGTCTGCTCGCTGGACACCACTGAGCGGATCGAGCTGCACCCGGCGCACGTCCAGCAGCTGGCCGAGGCGGCCGGCGCGACAGTTCCCGAGCTGGTGCTGCCCGGCCAGCCCGAAGGACAGCGCAGCACCTCGGACAACAAGCTCATCAGGCACCTGTCCGATGCCCTGCGGTTCTACTTCGAATTCCACCGCCACTATGACCAGGGATACCTGGCCCATGTCCACGACTTCTTTGCCGCTGGCGTGGCCGCGGGCACCCTGGAGTTCCAGGCACTGCCCGCCACCGTCGACGTCGAGACCGGGTCTCCGCTCCTGATGGGCACCACCGTGGCGGACTTCCGGGGACTGTGGGGCATTCCGCCCAATGCCAGGGTGGTGACGGCGAACCAGCCCGAAGCCGCCTTCCGGGAACTGGTGTCCGCCGTCGGGAGCATGGCCCGGCGCCTGGGCTGAGCGCCCCCGAAACCTCGCTGGGCCGCGCAAAACTGCCGCGGTAGAATGGTTCGCGTCCGGCCCGGCCACACGCCGCCGGCTGCTGCCGAGGTGACATAGGCGGCGCTCCGCCCGGCCCGGGAACTCCGGGCCACCCGCGCCCCGCACCCTGAAGGAACCTCCATGTCATCGCACTCCCTGACGTTGCCGTCCCCGGCGCCCGCCGCTGCCCGCAGGCGCCGGCTGCTGGAAATCCTCGGCGCCCTGGCCATCGCCAGCACCTACGTCTACCTGGTGCTGAACCAGCCTGCAGACATCACCGGGGGACCAGGCAGCGCGTCCGCCCTGATCGCCCTTTCCGGCTTCCTCGTCGGCGCCGTGCTGCTGATTGTCGCCGTCCTGCCCACGCTGCCGGCCTCCACCGTGGTGCTGATCCCCGTGGCGCTGGTGCTGAACATTGTGCTGGGCCAGTTCGTAGGCAGCACCCTGGTCCCGTTCTACCTTGACACCATCGGCACGGTCCTCATCGCGGTGCTGGCCGGCCCGGCGGCGGGCGCGGCGACCGGTGCACTGAGCAGCATTGTCTGGTCCTTCTTCAACCCCACCGTGCTGCCGTTCGCCGCCGGGGCCGCACTGATCGGCTGCCTTGCCGGCCTCGCCGCCCGCCATGGAATGTTCCGCCGCTTCTACCTCGCCCCCGTGGCAGGGTTCGTCACCGGCATCATCGGCGGCGTGGTGTCCGCGCCGGTGGCGGCCTTCGTCTTTGGCGGCACGTCCGGCGTGGCCACCGGTGCCGTCGTCAGTGCCTTCCGCGCCATGGGCGACACCCTCCTGGCCGCCATCACCAAACAGGCGCTCATCTCCGACCCCATGGACAAAGCGATTGTGTTCACCGTTGTGGCCATCCTGGCGTACGCGCTTCCGCGCCGCGCACGGCTGCAGTTCCCGTTCATCCGCCGGCACCGCGTGCTGGCCGGCAAGATGCCGGAACAGGGTTCCTGACCAGTCTGATGCGCCTCCACCCGCTCACCTCGCTGGCAGCCGCCGGCAGTACGGCGGCCATTACGACGGCGGCAGCCAGTTTGCCGCTGTCCCTCGCCGTCGTGGCGGCGGCCGCCGTCGTGTCGGCCCGCGCGGGTACGGCGCGCAGGATGCTCCCGGCCGCCGCGGCTGTCCTGCTCCCGCTGGGGCTGTCCCTGCTGGTCCTGCATGGGCTGTTCTTTCCCGAGGGCCGGACCGTCCTGGCGCAGTGGGGGCCGGCCCGCGTCACCGCGGAGGGGCTTTCCTTCGCCGTGGAACGGGCGGCACAGCTGGGAGCGGTAATCCTTGCGCTCCTGGTGTTCTCCTTCAGTGTCAGCGTTCCGGACCTGGTGGCGGCGTTGTCCGCACGCGGCGTCCAGGGCCGGTTCGCTTTCGTGCTGGCGTCCACCCTCACCCTGCTGCCGGCCATCACCTCCAGGGCGGAGGGGATCCGGCAGGCCCAGGAATCCCGCGGCCTGGTGATCCGGCGCGGACTCCTGCACCGCGTGGCGGCCTTCCGCCGCCAGGCGGTCCCGCTGGTCCTGTCCCTGGTCGAGGACGCCGGAACCCGTGCAGCGGCGCTGGAGTCCCGCGGCTTCAGCAACCCGGGACCCCGGACCAGCTACCGCGTTGTACCGGATTCCCGACTCCAGCGCGTGTTCCGGGTTGTCCTGCTGGTGGCCTCCGCTGCGGCTGTCGGTGCCCGGCTCTGGCTTGCCGCGGAGGGGACCTAGGACATGGCTGGCGGCCGGAACGCCCTTGAAACCGCCGGACCGATACTCTCGGCCGGCATCAGGACCTTCACTTTCCATGACGACGCCGCCCCGGTCCTGCACGGGGTGGAGCTCGCCTTCGTCCCCGGAACGTTCACCGCTGTGCTTGGACCGTCGGGAAGCGGGAAATCCACCCTGGGCCGGGTGCTGGCCGGCTGGCTTCCGCCCGGAAGCGGGGGAACCCTCCATGGCTTCCTGGAGCTCGCGGGTACCCGCCTGCAGTTCGGCGGCAGCGGGGATCCACGCATCAATCCCGCGGAATGGGGACGCCAGGTCGGGTTTGTTCCCCAGGATCCAGCCGCCGTCCTGTCCACGGTGCGGGCCACGGTGGCCGAAGAACTCGCGTTCGGCCTCGAGAACAGGGCGGTGGAGCGCACCGCCATGAAGTCCACGGTGGAACGTACCGCCGCGCTCCTGGGACTCACGGACCTCCTGGACCATCACCCCTCCCGGCTTTCCGGCGGCCAGCTGCGCCGGCTTGCCATTGGCTGCGCCATCGTCACGGAACCTCGGGTGCTGATCATGGACGAGCCCTTCGCTTCGCTGGACAGCGCAGGCACCGCCGGACTGGCACAGCTGGTGCGGGACCTCGTCAAGCGGGGCACCGCCGTCGTGATCCTCAGCCAGGTGGTCGATACGCCGCTCCTTGACGCCGGGACGTGGCATGTTGTGGTGGACGGCAGGGTAACGGCCAGCGGCACCCCTGCCGAACTGCATCCGGGCTCCGGCCTGCTGCCGTCGGGCATCCGGCGCCCCGGCAGCCTGCCGGAGGGAAAGGATGCGGCACGGCCCCGCGGAGCAGCGCGCCCGGCCGTGCCAGCCAGTGTGCCGCCTGGCACGGCACCAACCGTCCCGGTGCTGGAACTCCGCGGCGTCTCCTTCGACTACCCGGATGGCGGGAGGAAGACCCCTCGCCGCACGCGGCCGGGAGGCGGTCCCGGCCCCGCCAGGCAACCGCGGGTGCTGCGGGACGTCAACCTGGCGGTCAACCCCGGGGAGATCGTGGCAGTTACCGGCCCCAATGGTGCAGGGAAATCAACGCTGCTGCGCCACCTCAACGGACTGCTGCGGCCCGCCTCCGGGCAGGTCCTCGTCCGTGGCTCGGACATAGCCGGGACGCCGGCCGGCGTGGTGGCCCGATCAGTGGGCCTGCTGTTCCAGCAACCCCGGGACCAGCTGTTCGAGCGGACCGTACTCCGGGAGGTGCGCTTCGGCCTGGACAGCCTCTTCCACCCCGGTGAGGCGCCGGGCCGGGCCCTCGAGGCGCTGGCCGCCGTCGGCCTGGCAGGGGCTGCCGGTGAGCACCCCGCCGAACTGCCCGCGTCCAGCCAGCGCCTCCTTGCCCTGGCCACGGTCCTTGCCCGCAAACCCGCGGTCCTGGCCCTGGACGAACCCACCGTGGCGCTCGACGGCGACGGCCTGGCCCTGCTGGACGCTGCGGTGCGTTCCGCGGCAGGGGAGGGCGCCGCCGTCGTGCTGGTCACGCATGACCTCGCCTATGCCCGGTCAATGGCACACCGCGGTGTGGAGCTCGACGGCGGCCTGCTGGCCGGGTGATCCGGCCGGTTGATCAGGCCGGGCGGGACGCCGCTCCCGGCGGCAGGAAGCGCCTGCCGTTGACGCGTTCGGAGGCACCCACCCGGTCAAGGTACGGGGTGATGCCGCCGAGGAACATGGGCCATCCGGCGCCCAGGATCATGCAGAGGTCAATGTCCTCCGGCCCTGCAACCACGCCTTCTGCGAGCATGAGGCCGATTTCCTCCGCGAGGGCGTCCTGGGTGCGCCGCAGCACCTGCTCCGCCGTGGAAGGGGAGGTGCCGAAGGACATCAGCGCCAGCGTGGACTGCGGGATCTCCTTCGAGCCGTCCGGGCCGGCCGCCCAGAGGCCCTTCACGCCGTTGTCGATGAGCTTTTGCAGGTTGGCGGATACCGTGAAGCGTTCGCCGAAGGCGGCGTGGAGCGATTCCTGCACGTGCTGGGCCACGGGAAGCCCCACCATGGCGCCCAGTGTGAAGGGCGTCATCGGCAGGCCCATGGGCCGCAGGGCGTTGTCGGCCACTTCAGCCGGGGTGCCTTCGTCAAAGGCGGCCGTCACTTCACCCATCAGCCGCAGCAGGATCCGGTTGACCACGAACGCGGCGGCATCCTTGACCAGCACGGCAGTCTTTTTGAGGCCCTTGGCCAGCTCAAACGCGGTGGCGAGGACGGCGTCGTCGGTCCGCGGGGCACGGACGATTTCCAGCAGCGGCATGACGGCCACGGGGTTGAAGAAATGGAAGCCCACCACGCGCTCCGGGTGCTTCAGATCCTCCGCCATGGCCGTGACCGACAAGGAAGAGGTGTTGGTGGCCAGGATGCAGTCCGGAGTAACGATCTCCTCCAGTTCCGCAAAGACCTGTTTCTTGACGTTGAGTTCTTCGAAGACCGCTTCGATCACAAAGTCGGCGTCGGCGAAAACCTCCTTGGACGCCGAGCCCGTGACCAGCGCCTTCGTCCGGTTGGCGGCGTCCTGGCTGATGCGTGCCTTTGCCAGCAGCTTGTCCACCTCAGCGTGGACATAATCCACGCCCTGTTCCACCCTGGCCTGGTCGATGTCCGTCATCACCACGGGGACCTTGAGCTGGCGGGCGAACAGCAGGGCCAGCTGGCTGGCCATCAGTCCGGCGCCAACAACGCCCACCTTGGTGACCGGGCGGGCCAGCTTGCGGTCCGGGGCCCCGGCCGGCCGCTTGGAGCGCTTCTGGACGAGGTCAAGGAACGCGTAGACGGTGGCGCGGAATTCGTCGGTCTGCATGAGTCCGGCCAGCGTTTCGCATTCAAGCGCGGCGGATTCGGCCTGGGTCATGGTGCGGTTCGCCTCGAGGAGGTCCAGGACCTTTCCCGGGGCGGGCGCTGCATTGGAGGTCTTGGCCTCCACGAAGGCCCGCCCGGCCGCGACCGCACCGGCCCACCTGGCGGCAGTTTTGGGTTCGGAAGGGTCGACGGCGTTGGCTCGTTCCGGGATGACGTCGCCGGAGATGACGCCCGCCGCCCAGGCCAGGGACTGCTCCAGGAAATCGGCCGGTTCGAAGATGGCGTCGGCCACGCCGAGGCTGAATGCCTGGGGTCCGGTCAGCGTCCGGTTGTTGCTGAGCGGGTTTTCGATCATCACCTTCACGGCGTTTTCCGGCCCGATGAGACGGGGCAGGATGTAGACACCGCCCCAGCCCGGGACTAGTCCCAGGAAGGCTTCCGGCAATGCCAGTGCCCCGGCTCCGGTGGACACCGTGCGGTAGGTGGACTGCAGCGCGATTTCGAGGCCGCCGCCCAGGGCTGCGCCGTTGATGAAGGCGAAGCTGGGAACGCCCAGGTTGGCCAGAGTTGCGTAAACGTCGTGGCCCAGTTGCGCCATCCACAGCCCGTGCTCGCGTTTTTCGAGGTTCTTGACGGCGGAAAGGTCGGCGCCGGCCACGAGGTAGTAGGGCTTGCCCGTTACTCCGACGCCGACGATCTCACCGCGGCCGGCGCGCTCGCGAAGGCCCTCCAGCACCGTGCCGAGCTCCACCAGGGTGTTGGGTCCCAGCGTGGTGGGCTTGGCGTGGTCCAGGCCGTTGTCCAGGGTGATGAGCGCGAACGTGCCGGGGCTGGGTTTCCCCGCCGGAGCGGGCAGTTCGATGTCCTGGACGTAGGAGTGCGTGACGGTCTCGTTCGGGAACATTTCTGCAAGCTTGGTGAAATCTGCGGCGCTCATGCGGCTCCTTCGGAAGCGGTTTCGGTGGCGGCGGAGCCCCCGGGCCGGGCTCCGCTGTTGTCTGTGTATTCCTGGTGATGCGGGTTTTCCCAGATCACGGTGGCTCCCATGCCGAGGCCGACGCACATGGTGGTGATGCCGTACCGGACGGAGTGGTCCTCCTCGAACTGCCGGGCGAGCTGGATTATCAGCCGAACACCGGACGAGGCCAGGGGGTGGCCCACGGCGATGGCGCCGCCGTAGCGGTTGACCCGGGGGTCGTCGTCGGGAATGCCGAAATGGTCCAGGAAGCTGAGCACCTGCACGGCAAAAGCTTCGTTGATTTCAAAGAGGCCGATGTCCGCGATGGTGAGCCCCGCATTCTTCAGCGCCTTCTCGGTGGCCGGCACGGGCCCGATGCCCATGACTTCTGGTTCAACACCCGCGTACGCGTAGCTGACCAGCCGCATTTTGACCGCCAGTCCCAGCTCTGCGGCAGCCTCGGCAGACGCCAGGACCGCTGCGGTGGCGCCGTCGTTCAGGCCTGCGGCGTTTCCGGCGGTGACGCGGCCGTGGGCCCGGAACGGGGTGCGGAGGCCGGCGAGGTCGGCCAGGGAGGTGCCTGGACGTGGCGGTTCATCCGCGGTGTTCAGCGTCCAGCCCTGGCCGGGCTTCAGGGCCGCAACGGGAACCAGGTCCGGCTGGATGCGGCCGTTGCGGCGGGCATTCTCGAACTTGGCCTGCGAGGCGACGGCGTAGGCATCTGTTCGTTCCTTGGTGATCGCCGGGAAGCGGTCGTGCAGGTTCTCGGCCGTGTTCCCCATGTTGAGCGCGGCCGGGTCCACCAGCCGCTCTGACATGAACCGCGGATTCGGGTCGGCGCCTGAGCCCATGGGGTGGTTGCCCATGTGTTCCACGCCCCCGGCCACCACAACGTCGTACGCGCCGAAGCTGATCCCTCCGGCCACGGCGGTCACCGCGGTCATGGCTCCGGCGCACATGCGGTCAACGGCAAAGCCGGGAACCGTCCTGGGCAGTCCGGCAAGCAGGGCAGCCGTCCGGCCAAGGGTGAGGCCCTGGTCTCCGGTCTGGGTGGTTGCCGCAATGGCCACTTCATCGATCCGCGCGGGCGGCAGGGACGGATTCCGCCGCAGCAGCTCGCGGATGCACTTAACTATCAGGTCGTCAGCCCGGGTGCCGGCGTAGATGCCCTTGTCCCCGGCCCTGCCGAATGGTGTGCGGAGGCCGTCCACAAAGACGACGTCCCGGACAGTGCGCATGGATGCGCCGCTTCCCTGGTGGCTCACGTATAACTCCTCATCGAGACGTAGGCGCCGGTGCATGCCTTTGCTGGCAATGGCCCGGCGGCAATACGTTCGATGTTACTCGTGAGTAACTTAGCCCGCAAGGTCCCCGGATTGAATGGACCCTCTCTCACTTAATGCCCATTTTTGGCCGACGCTCTCTCACTTTCTTCAAGAAAGTGAGAGAGCGTCGGCGGTTTTCACGCATCAAGTGAGAGAGCGTCTGGGGATTCGGTTTGGGAGCCGGTGGCGGTGCAGACGGCTGCGCCTACTTGCCCGCTGCGGTGGCGTCCGCCTTGGCTTCCTTGGCTTCCTTGGCGGGCAGCGGCTGCGGGTGCAGGAACGCTTCAACGATGAGGGGCGCTGCCAATTCCACCTGCCACTCACGTGCGCCCAGGGCGCGGAGTTCGGTGGCGACTGCTGCTTCGGTGATCTCCGCCGGCGGCCGCCAGGCCACGCGCCGCAGGTAATCCGGGGTGAGCAGGTTCTCCAGCGGGAGGCTCAGCGACTCTGCCTTCGCCTGCAGCAGCGGCCGGGCGGTGGCCAGGCGGGCGGCCGCCTCCGGGTCCCGGTCCACCCAGACACGGGGCGGAGGCGGCGCGTTGGTGGGCAGGTGCAGCGGCGGGAGTTCTTCGAGATCCCGGGCAGCTGCGATGCAGCGCAGCCAGCGGGGCGCTTCACGTTGCGCCGCCCGGCCGTGGAAGCCCTTGGTGCCCAGCAGCTGCGGCACGGTGGTCGGCATGGCTTTGGCAGCCGCCACCAGGGCGGAGTCGGGAATCAGCCGTCCCGGTGCCACGTCCCGTTTCTGTGCCAGGGAGTCGCGCTCCAGCCACAGCTCACGTACTGCTGCCAGCTGCCGGCGGTCCCTGATCTGGTGTAGGCCGGAGGTCTTCCGCCACGGGTCCACGCGGGCTGGAGGCAATCCGGCGGCCAGGATCGCCGCAAATTCCTGCTCGGCGTACTCCAGCTTTCCGTCGGCCTGGAGGAGCTCGATGAGTTCCTCCCGCAGTTCCGTGAGGACTTCGACGTCCAGTGCGGCATACCGCAGCCAGGGTTCAGGCAGGGGCCGGGTGGACCAGTCCGCTGCCGAGTGCTCCTTGGCGAGTCCGAAGCCGAGCAGCTGTTCGATGACGGCGGCCAGGCCCACGCGGGGCAGCCCGGCCAGCCGGGCGGCAAGTTCAGTGTCGAAGAGCTTGTCCGGCCACATGCCCAGCTCTGAGAGGCAGGGCAGGTCCTGGCTGGCGGCGTGCAGGATCCATTCGACGCCGCGGAGGGCACCGTTGATGATGTCCAGGTTCTCGAAGGGTTCGGGGTCGATCAGCCAGGTCCCGGCGCCCTCGCGCCGGATCTGGACCAGGAAAGCGCGCTGCCCGTAACGGAAGCCGGAAGCCCTCTCGGCGTCCACCCCTGCCGGTCCGGTTCCGGCGGCGATGGCCGCAGCGCAGCGCTCCAGGCCGGACTGCGTCTGGATGACCAGCGGAACGCCCTCCCGGGGAGCAGCCAGCTCAACGATTTCGGGGACGGGGCTGTCAAAGCCTTCCACCGTGATGTGGGGTGCGGCATCAGCGGCCGGGACGCCGGCCGTGGTGTTTTCCGGAATGTTAGGGGTCATGATGCCTCCAGTTTACCGGCCGGCCGGTAAACGCCTGCCTGCCGGGCCGGTGCCTTGCCCGGCCATCCCGTCCGCGGCCCTGCGCCATCGGTCCGCCTTCGGTCCGCCACTGACAAACGGTCTCAGTTCCGGCGGCGCAGCGTCAGCGGCGTCACGCCGTCCGGCAGGGGCGGCAGGCCGGCGAAGGTGCAGACCATGTCGGACCAGGCCTCAAGATGGGCCTGGACGTCGGACGTGGCGGGTGTCCAGGACGCGCGCAGTTCGATGTCGATGGATCCGGGCCTTTCGGACAGGGTGCCGAAACTCTCCGAGAGGACCCTGGTGGCAGTGCCGCCGGCGGCCCGGTACGCCGCCTTGTGGTTCTCCAGTGCCTCCACCAGCCAGGTCCAGGCGACTGTTCCGAGCATTTCGTCGTTGCCCATCTCGGGTTCCAGCTCCGCACGGATATAGGTGACAATGCGGAATTCCCCGTCCCAGACCTCGGAGCCTTGGGGGTCGTGGAGGAGGATGAACCGCCCCGTCGCCAGTTCCAGCCCGTCCTCGTCTTCCGTTCCGGACGCCGCAGCGAGTGCCATGGCGGCGGGGCCGTGAAGCGGGGTGCCGGGAGCACCGGAGCCGGGGGCAAAAACTTCTGCGCCCAGGGCCACGGCAAAGGGCGCCAGCCGGGCCGGCGCCGGGATCTCCGCCAGGCGCAGTTCCCGGCGGCACTGGGCTTTCCTGAGGGTTCCCAAAGCGTGGAGAAACTCGGGGGGAACCTGGTCAAGTGCGTTCACCTTCGCAGGTTACGCAACTGGGCGGGGCAGGGCGGTTAGGCTCGCCGCCGGCTTCCGGCGCGGACCGTCAGTTCCCGCCATTGTGCAGTTCCCGGCGGAGTGCGGCAACGAAGGCATCCACATCCTCTTCGGTGGTATCGAAGGAACACATCCAGCGCACCTCGCGCGTGGCTTCATTCCAGTCATAGAAGCGGAACGACGCGCGCAGCCTGTCGGCCACGCCTTCGGGGAGGACGGCAAAGACGCCGTTGGATTCGGTCTCCTGGGTGGGCCGGACGCCGTCGATGGTGTCGACGGCGGCGCGGAGCCGGGCGGCCATGGCGTTGGCGCGGGCGGCGGACCGCAACCACAGGTCACCTTCCAGGAGCGCGATGAACTGCGCCGACAGGAAGCGCATCTTGGAGGCCAGCTGCATGTCCATCTTGCGCAGGTAGAGGAGCCCGTGGGCTGCTTCCGGATTCAGTGCCACCACCACTTCGCCGAACAGCAGGCCGTTCTTGGTGCCGCCAAAGGACAGGATGTCCACCCCGGCGTCGCGCGTGAAGTCCCGCAGCGGAACCTGGAGGTGGGCTGCGGCGTTGGCCAGCCGGGCACCGTCCATGTGCAGCTTCATCCCCTTGGCATGGGCATGCCCGGCAATGGCCCGGACTTCCTCCGGCGTGTAGCAGGTGCCAAGTTCCGTTGTCTGGGTGATGGACACGGCCAGCGGCTGGGCGCGGTGCTCGTCCCCCCAGCCCCAGGCCTCCCGGTCAATCAGTTCGGGCGTGAGCTTGCCGTCCGGCGTGGGGACGTGCAGCAGCTTGATGCCGCCGACGCGTTCCGGCGCGCCGTTCTCGTCCATGTTGATGTGGGCGGTGGAGGCGCAGACCACCGCGCCCCAGCGGGGGAGCAGCGACTGCAGTGAAAGGACGTTCGCGCCGGTGCCGTTGAAGACCGGAAAGCACTCGATGCCGGAACCGAAGTGGCGCTCCATCAGTTGCTGCAGCCTGGCGGTGTAGTCGTCCTCGCCGTAGGAGACCTGGTGGCCGTCGTTGGCGGCCGCCAGTGCCGCCAGCACCTCGGGATGGACGCCAGAGTAGTTGTCCGAGGCGAAACCCCGCACGTTCGGATCATGGAGGCGGAGACCGGCGGCGGTTTCAGCGGTTGTTGTCATGGCTTTGCTCACGCTTTCAGTGTAGGTAAAGTCCGGGCCGGGGACAGTGACGCCGCCAGCTGCAGCCGCCGGCCGTTCAGTTCGGCGGCCGGGGCATCAAAGAGTCCGACGACGGCGCGCGCCAGGTCCTCGACGTCGGTGGCGCCCGCGAAGGACCGTTCGGGGTGGCGGCGGCGCAGTTCCTCATCGACCAGCGCCTTGACCACCAGCACGACGGCGGCTGGCGCGCTGCCGCCGTTCCTGCCGGCGGCGCGCCTGAAGCCATCAGCGATGGCAAGGGTCCAGGCTTCGGCCGCTGCCTTCGCGGCGGCGTAACTGGCTGTTGCCGCGGTGGGCTCGGCGGCGGTGGTGGAGGACACCATGGCGAACCGCCCGCACGCGGAGGCGGCGACGTCGTCGTAGAAAACCCGTGAGACGTTGCGGAGCGTGGTAATTGCTCCGCGCTCAAGGAAGTCCCAGTCCTCGTCGGTCTGGTCCGCGATCCCCTGTGCGCCCCGCCAGCCGCCCACCAGGTGGATCACAGCATCCATCGGCCCGGCAGCGGCGGTGACATCAGCCCGCAGCTGCCGCACCTCCTCCAGGCGTGCGAGGTCGCACACGAAGGGGGCAACGCCGTCGCCCGCCCGTCCTGCCGCGGACCTGATCCGCTCCGGGTCCGAGCCCACGGTGAACACGCGGTGCCCGGCCTCGCGCAGTGCCCGGGCCACGGCGACGCCGGACGCGCCGCTGCCGCCCGAAACCAGGACGTTCAGCGGCGGTTTTGCCGACTCCATAGCAGCTGTCACAGCGCGGATGCTCCAGTGATGCCGGCAGTGGATTCAATGACCGGGCGCATCTTCTTTTCCAGTGCTTCGTAGAACATGGACAGCGGGAATTCGTCATCGAGCACCTGGTCGGTGAGGCCGCGCGGCGGCCCCGCCAAGGGCAGCGCTTCCGGCCCCTTGGCCCAAACAGATGCCGGGTGGGGCGTGACGGTGGCGGAGATCAGCTGGTATGCAGCCAGCCAGTGGGCGGTTTTGGGGCGGTCGATGGAGCGCCAGTACAGGTCGTCGATGCGGGCGCCGAGGGCGATGACAGCATTGGCTACTTCATCCCAGTCGATGGTCAGCCGGGTGTCCGTCCAGTGCAGGACGCGCTGCTGGTGCAGCCACGCGAACAGCAGCTGGCCGCCCAGGCCGTCGTAGTTCCGCACGCGGCTGCCGGTGATCGCGAACCGGAAGATGCGGTCAAAGATGATGGCGTACTGCACCAGTTTGGCGTGGCGCCGGGCTTCAGGATCGGCATCCTCGTCTTTTTCTATCCGCACGGATTCGCGGAACGCGGTCAGGTCGCAGCGCAGTTCTTCAAGGGAGTACAGGAAGAAGGGCATCCGCTGCTTGATCATGAACGGATCGAACGGCAGGTCGCCGCGCATGTGCGTCCGGTCGTGGATCAGGTCCCACATGACAAACGTGGCCTCGGTCAGGTCCTGGTCGGCGAGCATCTCCGCTGCCCCTTCCGGCAGTTCCAGGCAGGTGGTCTCGGCTGCGGCCTTGAGGACGCGGCGGAACCTGGCCGCCTCCCGGTCTGCGAAGATGGCCCCCCAGGTGAAGGTGGGGGTCTTGCTGACAGCGACGGTCTCAGGGAACAGCACGGCGGAATTGGTGTCATAGCCGGCGGTGAAGTCCACGAAGCGGATGGGAACGAACAGCTTGTTCGAGTAGTCTCCCGCCTCAAGGCCGGCAATGAACTCCGGCCAGATCACTTCGACCAGGACTGCCTCCACCAGACGGTTGCTGCTGCCGTTTTGGGTGTACATGGGGAAGACAACCAGGTGCTGCAGGCCGTCCCGGCGCTGCTTTTGGGGCTGGAATGCCAGGAGGGAGGAAAGGAAGTCGGGGGTGGCGAACCCGGCCTGGGCCCACCGCGAGAAGTCGGTGCAGGCAGCTTCCAGGTACGCCGCATCATGCGGGAAGGCGGGGCTGAGGGCACGAAGCGCATCGATGATCTCATTTACCAGGGCAGCAGCTGCTGCGTGGTGTGCGGGATCCGGAATGGAGCCGTCCTGGACCTGGAAGGCCTGGATGGCGGTGGCGGCTGCCTTGAGCCGGAGCCAGTCATTGTTTTCGGCTGAAATCCCGGTGACGGCGGTGGTCAGGGTTTCGGTCATCGTCGGCTGCCTTTCTGGTTGCTTGCTATCTATGGCGAGCGTAGCAAGCAACCAGCAGAGCTAATTGAAAAAGTAGCCAAACATAAGAATTACTTTGGCTCAGAGCCGTTTCCAGTGCCCGGAGCAGGTCTTTCCCTGCGGGATCAGGACTCCTGTTCCGGGCCTTTGACCTGCGGTTCCTCGGCGGGAACCAGCCGGATGGAGATGGAGTTGATGCAGTAGCGCTGGTCGGTGGGGGTCCCGTAGCCCTCGCCTTCAAACACGTGCCCCAGATGGGAGTCGCACGTGGCGCAGCGGACCTCTACCCGGTCCATTCCCAGCGTGCGGTCGTGGATGTAGCGGACGTTTCCTTCGGCAAGCGGGGCCCAGAAGGACGGCCAGCCGCAGTGGGAATCAAACTTTTCGTTGCTGGTGAACAGTTCCGCTCCGCAGGCGCGGCACTGGTACACGCCGGCAGTGTGGGTGTCCCAGTATTCGCCCGTGTACGGACGCTCGGTTCCCGCCTGGCGGAGCACGTGGTATTCCTCCGGCGTGAGCTCCTCGCGCCATTGCGCGTCGGTTTTTTCCACGCCGTTGCCCGGGACGCCGGCCCCGGCCGGACGCGCCTCCGTGGCCGGCGGTTCCGTGGCTTTGTTTCCGAAGATGCTGTTTCCGAAGATGTTCATAGACTTGTCAACGCTTACGAGTCGCCGATAAATCCCGAGCCTGCATACAGGTGGAGTACCGGCACGCCCAGTTGGTCCTGTGCCTTGTTGGCCCAGTCCGTATGGAAGGTGTCAGCGACGGCATGCGGCCGGGTGATCACCACGGCCTGCCCGGCGCCGGTTTCACGGACCTTGGCGACCAGCCCGTTGACGGCCCCGCCATCCACTATTTCCCCGGTGACGCCTGTGCCCAGTCCCTCCAGGGCGGCCAGGGATACGGCCAGGGTCTCCGCTGCCTGTGCCCGCTCCTGCGTGGGATCGGGGGTGTGGGCAGTGAGCTCCCTGAATGCCTTGGCAATGTCCAGCATCGAAAGGTTTTCAAGGAAGTCCACCAGCAGGTGCCGCTCGGTGTTTGCGGGCACGAGCACCACCAGGCGCGTTTCCGCCCCGTCCACCAGGCGCTCGATGTTCAGGCGGTCGTCCGCCCCCAGGGGTTCTTCGGTCAGGATGACGATCGGTTCACTCATGGCCCTAGCCTAGTCCCGGAGCCGGTCCATGCGCAGGGGGCGCCGCACCGGCGACGGGCAGGGGCAGGCCTGACGGTCCGCGGCGAAATGCGGGCTTCGGTGCCCGGGCGGTAAGAATAGTTCCATGGCACCTTTCCAGCGAACCCGCCCCGCCCCCGTTCATGGCCCCGAAACCGGTGGAATGTCGTTGCGGGCAAAATGGGCAATCGGGGGAGCGATCGGCGGGGGCGGCCTGGCCGGACTCCTGGGCGCCGGTTCGTCGGCGCTGGCGGTGTACTTCGCACGCCGGGTCATTACTCCCGCCCGGCAGCGGACGTCGGACCAGGAGATGCTTGCCGTCATCAGGGACGGCCAGGGGCAGCGGGCCATCTTTGCCGCGACTGACGACACCACGGTTGACGGCGTCTACGGATTCTTCTTCGACGGCGGCAAGGGGCACGCACGGATCGGCCGCATCGTCTCCTACTCGCCCGCCGACAGGACCGTGCTGCGCGAGGTTGAGGCGGTATACGCCGGCGATCTTTCCGCGGCGCGCCGCGGCTGGTGGAGCGGGGCCGTCTATCCGGACCCTGCCGCCGCCGGAATTCCCTATGAGGATGTCAGCATCGACGTAGAGCGCGGGCAGGCTCCCGCCTGGCTGGTCCGCGCCGGCGGCACGGCCCGAACCTGGGCGGTGATGGTGCATGGACGCGGCGCCACCCGGCAGGAGGCGCTGCGCGCGGTCGGTCCCGCGCTGGAGCTGGGGCTCACCAGCCTCCTGGTTTCCTACCGGAATGACGGCCTGGCGCCATCCGCCGACGACGGCCGCTACGGCCTGGGCTCCACGGAATGGCGTGACATTGAAGCTGCCATCGAGTACGCGCTGGCCAACGGGGCGGAAGAAATCGTGCTGTTCGGCTGGTCGATGGGAGGCGCCATCTGCCTGCAGACCGCCGACCTGTCCCGCTACCGGCACCTGATCCGGGCCATGGTGCTCGATGCGCCCGTCACCGACTGGGTCAATGTGCTGGCCCACCACGCACAGCTGAACAGGATCCCCTCCCTGGTGGGGCGGTATGGCCAGCTTATGCTGGGGCACCCCCTGGGCAGGCGGCTCACCGGACTGTCCGCGCCCGTGGACCTGAAGGTGATGGACTGGGTGTCCCGCGCAGTTGAGCTGCGGACGCCCACCCTGATCCTCCACAGCGTGGACGACGAATATGTGCCCTACGAGCCTTCGGCCCTGCTTGCGGAGCGAAACCCGGAGATGGTGACCTTCGAGCCCTTCCACCAGGCCCGGCACACCAAGGAATGGAATGTCGACCCCGACCGCTGGGAAGGCCAGGTCAAGGCCTGGCTGCGGCAGCAGCTGGCTCCCAGGCTCAACCCGGGCGCCTTGAGCTCAATGGCTTCCGGGGGCGAGTGAGCTGATGGAGGCCGTGACGGCGTCCGTGAGGCGGACCAGGTCCGCCGGTGCCAGCTCGATGTCCAGCCCGCGCCTGCCACCGGAGACCAGCAGGGTGTCCAGCGCCAGGGCGCTGGCGTCCAGCACAGTGGGGGACGGCAGCCGCTGGCCCAGCGGTGAAATGCCGCCGAGCACGTAGCCGGTGCGCCGTTGGGCCGCCGCGGGATCTGCCATTGCCGCCTTCTTGGCTCCCAGTGCTGCGGCGAACGCCTTCAGGTCAAGGGTTCCGCTGACCGGTACGATTCCCACGGCCAGCCGCCCCTCCACTTCCACCATGAGGGTCTTGAAGACCCTCGATGGATCGACGCCCAGGACCTCGGCCGCTTCCGCACCGTAGCTAGCGGCTGCGGGATCGTGGGTATACGGGTGGAGCACAAAGGGAACCCCGGCCGCGGCCAGAGCCGCTGTTGCCGGGGTTCCCTGTGCTGCGCTCTTGCGTGCCATGGGTGCTTTCCGCCGCGGGTGCTAGGAACGTCCGGCAGTAGCCGCAGCGACCCTGCGCTTGATCCTCCCCAGCATCGCGGTCATGCCCCGCATGCGCAGGGGCGTGATGGCCCTGGTGAGCCCCAGGAGCTCGGGCATGTCGTCCGGAACCGAGAGGATCTCCTCGGCGGACAGCCCGTCCAGGCCCTCATGGAGCACGCCGGCGAAGCCGCGTGTTGTGGGCGCCTCCGCAGGGGCCTTGAAGAACAGCCGCACGGCGGCGCCGGGGCCGCCCTCATTCTCCGTCTCGATGGTCAGGAAGAGCGGCGACTGGCACTCCACGACCTGTTCCAGCAGTTCGGGGTGGTCCTTGAGCCGGTCCGGCAGTTCCGGGAGGCCCTGGGAGAATTCCAGCAGCAACTGGAGCCGCTCGGGTTCAGTGAGGGCCTGGAAGTCATCCACGATTGCCGCCAGGGCGGAAGGCAAGGCTTGAGTAGTCATCAGTCCAAGTCTACGCAATTACGCCGCCGCGGGCCGCGTCAGGCGCCGACGGCGGCAGGGACGGAACCGCGTTCCGCACCCTTGGCGATCGGTACGCGCACGGCGTTGCCCCATTCGGTCCAGGAGCCGTCGTAGTTACGGACGGTGTCGAAGCCGAGGAGGTATTTGAGGGCGAACCAGGTGTGGCTGGAACGTTCGCCGATACGGCAGTAGGCCACGACGTCGTCGCCTGCCTTCAGGCCTGCTTCGCCAAGATAGAGGGCTTCAAGTTCCTCCCGGCTGCGGTAGGTGCCGTCCGCGGCGGCAGCGCGTGCCCACGGGATCGACGCAGCAGTGGGAATGTGGCCGCCGCGCAGGGCGCCTTCTTCCGGGTACGCCGGCATGTGGGTGCGCTGGCCGGTGTATTCCTCGGGGGAGCGGACATCGATGAGCGGCTTGCCGAAGTGCGCAAGGACGTCTTCCTTGAAGGCGCGGATGGGAGCGTCGTTGCGCTCAACAACCGGGTAGTCGGCCCTGGCAGGTGCCGGCTTCTCCGTGGTGAGTTCGCGTCCTTCGGCAATCCACTTGTCCCGGCCGCCGTCGAGGAGCCGCACATCCTCGTGGCCGAAAAGGGTGAAGACCCACAGGGCGTAGGCGGCCCACCAGTTGGACTTGTCTCCGTAGATGACCACGGTGCTGTCACGGGAAATCCCCTTCGACGCCGCCAGTTCCGCGAACGCGGCCCCGTCCACGTAGTCGCGGGTCACTTCGTCATTGAGGTCCGTGTGCCAGTCGATCTTTACGGCGCCGGGGATGTGGCCGGTTTCGTACAGGAGCACGTCCTCGTCGGATTCCACTACCACCAGCTCTCCGTTGGCGGCAGCGCCACTTTCCAGGGCGGCAGCAAGCCACTCCGTGGAAACCAGCCGCTCCGGGTGGGCGTAGGCGGCGAACTTCTCATTCTGTTCAACGGGATAGGGCATTTTTCCTGGCCTTTCATTGAGGACACGGGCGGCCTGCTGGACCTGAAGGGGACCTGGTTCCACCCTAGCCAGCGCCCCGGGCCATGTCCGCATTCCGTTAACAGGGCGCAATGTTGCCTTCATCACGCCGGCCGCCACGGGGACCTGCGGCATTAAAAGCCCGGGCGCAATGCCGGTATCCTTTCTGGGGACCACCCACCAGCAGAACGGACCACCTTGGTACAGATCGAACAGCTTGCCGCCCGCACTCCGGCAGTTTCGGTGGATGAACTCCTTAAAGGGTTTTACCCGTCACCGCGATTCGGCCAGGTTTCCTTTGCCAGCTACCGCCCCGATCCCAAGCAGCCCAGCCAGTCCGCCGCCGTGCGGGCGTTGGAGGGCTTTGCCGACGGCGTCGGTTCCAACGGCGGTGGGGGGCTGTTCAAGAAACTGTTCGCGAAGAAGGACGGTTCCCGCGCCGGCATCTACCTTGACGGCGGGTTCGGCGTCGGCAAGACCCACCTGCTGGCCTCGTTATGGCACGCGGCGCCCGGCCCGAAGGCCTTCGGCACGTTCGTGGAGTACACCAACCTGGTGGGTGCACTGTCCTTTCGCAAGACCGTTGAGGCGCTCAGCAGCTACAAACTTGTCTGCATCGATGAATTCGAGCTCGACGATCCGGGCGACACTGTCCTGATGTCCCGGCTGATGCGCGAGCTGGCCGACGCCGGGGTGAAACTGGCAGCCACCTCCAACACGCTGCCAGGATCGCTGGGCGACGGCAGGTTCGCGGCGGTGGACTTCCAGCGCGAGATCCAGGTGCTGGCGGACCAGTTCGACGTCATCCGGATTGACGGGGAAGACTTCCGCCACCGGGGCCTGCCCGCGGCGCCGGCCCCGCTGAAGAACAGCGAACTGTCCTCCCACATGAAGGCGGAGTTCGACGGAAAGACGGTTGCGCAGGACGAGTTCAGCACCCTGATTGCGCACCTGGCCGGGGTGCACCCCAGCCGCTACCGCCAGCTGATCGACGGCATTGACGGGGTGGTGTGGCGCAACGTGCACACCATCACGGAGCAGGCTGTGGCGCTCAGGTTCGTGGTGCTTGCCGACAGGCTGTACGACAAGGACGTTCCCATCCTTGCCAGCGGCGTGCCGTTCGACCAGCTCTTCACCGAGGACATGATGACCGGCGGCTACATGAAGAAGTACTTCCGCGCTGTCTCCCGCCTCACCGCGCTGGCCCGCGAGGGCCAGAACCACGAGCCGTCCTAGGCCTCTGGCGGCTGCCGGCCACCCGCCGTCGTCCTTGAATGCCGGCAGTCCTTAAACGCCAAAGGTGCAGGTGCCGCCTCCCGGCGGGACCTGCACCCCCTTGACGTGCTAGGGCAAGACCCTGGCCAAATCCTTGTTACGGAGTCCTGTCAGCCGGCGGAACCGGGTTGACGGGAGTGACCGGCGGAACCTGCTCAGCGGCAGGTGCCTGGCCCGGGGTTCCGTTCTTGTCAATGAGCTTGGAAGCGCCATTCTGGACTTTGTCGACGTGGCCCGAGTACTTGCCTCCGGTCTTGGTGTCGACGAAATCACCGGCCTTGTTGATGCCGTTCTTGATGGCCTGCTCGTTGCCGCGGATGAGACCCTGAGCCTTGCCCTTTAGATCGTCAATCAGTCCCACGAGCACCTCCCTTCAATCGCGGAGCCAGGTCGCTCCTCCGCGTTCGATCCTAGCCCCGCGGGGAACACCCAACAAGGAAACCGGGGGCTTTGGCCGTTCGCCCGTAGCGGATGCCGGCTACCGGGCAAGAAAAAAGCAGCTCCGGGGAGCTGCTGCATGTGGGCGATACTGGGATCGAACCAGTGACCTCTTCCGTGTCAGGGAAGCGCGCTACCGCTGCGCCAATCGCCCGGAACCGGAAGCCCGGTCTTATGGGATTTTAGAGTAAGAGAGCGGACGACGAGATTCGAACTCGCGACATCCACCTTGGCAAGGTGGTGCTCTACCAGCTGAGCTACGTCCGCGTATGAAGTGCGTTCCGGCCGGAGCCGGTGCGTACTGCATGAAGCAAGTTTCCTTGCTTGGTGGGCGATACTGGGATCGAACCAGTGACCTCTTCCGTGTCAGGGAAGCGCGCTACCGCTGCGCCAATCGCCCATTGCATCCGGTTCAATCCGGAAACCATGGTTTTCACCGAGGTGGGTACGGGATTCGAACCCGTGTATACGGCTTTGCAGGCCGCTGCCTCGCCTCTCGGCCAACCCACCGTGTAAGCGTCGGTTCCGGAGAACTTTTGCTGTGACAGTGTCCTGCGAGCGGACGACGAGATTCGAACTCGCGACATCCACCTTGGCAAGGTGGTGCTCTACCAGCTGAGCTACGTCCGCATTTTGGAGGGTTGATTCCTTGCCGTTCCCGGCATTTCCTCGCGTTCCAACGAGTAAAAACAATATAGGAGGTTCAGGGATTCTCCAAATCGCCCCCGCCAGATGCGCGCGGCGTGACCGTGCTTCCCAGTGCTGGCGCGGAAGCAGGTGAGTTACAGGGGTGTAATTCACGACGGCGGACGGGGACCTTTTGGCTCTCCCCTTGCCCTGTTGCGGGGCCGCAGCAGGGCGGCCCGGGCGGGTCGAGGCCGGCGATTTTTGAATTACGTAAACGTCGGCTAGCATTCAAATGCATCAGGGCGATTGGCGCAGTGGTAGCGCGCTTCGTTCACACCGAAGAGGTCACTGGTTCGAACCCAGTATCGCCCACCGCACAGAGGTCCGTTTCCGCTCGTTCGCAGCGGAAACGGGCCTTTTTGTTTGCGGATCCTGCCTGCAGATTTTGTCGGCCCCCTGTGAAAGAGTTTTTCTATGACAGCTCCACTCCTCGCCCATGCCACCGAATACGGCCGGATGTACGCCCGCTCCACGTCGGAGCAGTTCTCGGTTCCCTCCATCACCACGGTCATCAGCCAGCAGCCGCACGGACTGGACGGCTGGTTCGGGTACATGGGAGCGAGCAGCCTGGCCAAGGATCCGCTGCTGGCGGACTGCCTGGGGAGCCCGGCCAAAATTAAGCAGGCCGTCAACCGTGCGGCCAAGGCTGCCGAAAACTACCGCGATGACGCGGCGAAGCGCGGGGACCGGGTACATAACTATTGCGAGCAGGTGGCGCTTCGTGCGTTGGGGCGTCCCCACGCCATGAAGGAGGCCCGCGAGGCCTTGGCCGCCAACGGGGAAGAGGCCTTCGCTGTCCGGTTCGATGAATGGTGGGAGCTGTTCCGGGTGGAACCCATCGCCCCGGAAATCACCGTCTGGAACAACGCCGTGGGGTACGCCGGCACCCTGGACCTGGTGGCCCGCATCAACGGCCGCGTCTGCCTGATCGATTACAAGACCAAGGGCACCACGCGGGACGGCCTGGTCAAGCCGCTCGATGACAAAGTTGTGATGCAGCTGGTGGCCGGCATGAAGGCCGAAGAAAGCCTGGTGGACCCCGAGGCAGGGACGTGGGAGCCCTGGCAGTACGGCGAAAACCCTGTCCTGCTGGCGGTGGCCATCGGTGAGACGGAGGTCCGTCCCGTGCGCGCCAACCCGGAAGTCCTGAAGCATCACTGGTGGAAGTTCTGCGCCCTGCGCCGGGTCTGGGAGCTGTCTGCGGACACCATCAGCGCCGGCGCGGCGCTGCTTCCCATCGCCCCGCCGCCGCTGGCGCAGGTGCAAACGGCCTAGCAGTTTCTCTGCGCCTAAACTGGATTGGTCCCCTTTGCCGTTAATCGTGAGGAACTACAGCGCATGGCTATCCTGAATATCCGCATCATTGGTGACCCTGTGCTGCGCACAGTTGCCGATCCCGTGACGGAATTCGGGCCGGAGCTGGCCAAGCTGGTCGCGGACATGACCGAAACCATGGAGGACGTGGACGGTGCAGGCCTGGCCGCGCCGCAGGTGGGCGTAAGCCAGCGCGTTTTTACCTACCGCATCGACGGCGTCGAGGGCCACATCATCAATCCTGTGCTGGAAAACAGCGAGGACTACCAGCCCGACCATGTGGAAGGCTGCCTGTCCATCCCCGGCCTCAGCTTTCCGGTGCGGCGTTTCCGCGCCACGCGCGTCACCGGCGTCGACATGCACGGCAACCCTGTCACGGTGGAGGGGGAGGGGCTCCTGGCCCGCTGCTTCCAGCACGAGAACGACCATCTGGACGGCATCCTCTACACGGACCGGCTCGAGGGTGAGGACCGGAAAACCGCCCTGCGGTCCATCCGCAACGCCAACTACGACTCCATCGCCGAACGTACGACGACGAAACGCGCCAGGACTGTCGGGTCCAGTTTCGGCGGCCCCGCCCAAGGCTACCCGCGGGGCTCGAGCTTCGGCGCCGGGGCAGCCGGCGGCGCAGGGTGAGGGTCCTGTTTGCGGGAACCCCCGCCGTCGCCGTCCCTTCGCTGGATGCGCTCGTAAAAGCCGGCTTCGAGGTTGCTGCTGTCCTGACGCGCCCGGATGCCCCCGTGGGCCGCAAGCGCGTGCTCACGCCGTCCCCCGTCGCTGCGCGCGCGGCTGACCTGGGAATCGAGGTCATCCACGCCGCCCGCGTGGACGCGGAGGCAACGGCCAGGATTTCCGGGGTAAACCCTGACGTCGCCGCCATCGTGGCCTACGGCGGACTGGTTCCGCCGGCCGCCCTCGCGATCCCGCGGCACGGCTGGATCAACCTGCACTTTTCCCTGCTGCCGGCCTGGCGCGGCGCGGCCCCGGTACAGCGCGCCATCATGGCAGGGGACGATGTCACCGGAGCGGTGACCTTCCAGCTGGAGGAAGGACTGGATACGGGACCCGTGTTCGGCACCCTCACGGAATCAGTGGGGCCGGAGGACACTGCGGGAGAGCTCCTTGAGCGGCTGTCCCACAGCGGCGCCGTGCTCCTGGCCCAGACATTGTCCGCCATCGAGGCAGGGAAGGCCTTCCCGCAACCCCAGGCGGGCGAGGTTTCCCACGCGCCGAAGTTGACCCTTGAAGATGGCCACCTTCAGTGGAACCATCCGGCGCTGGCGATCGGGCGGCAGGCCCGGGGCGTAACCCCCGAACCCGGTGCGTGGACCTTCCTGGACGGACAGCGCGTCAAGCTGGAACCGGTCCGGCTGCGGCCCGATGTCACCGGCCTTGCCCCCGGGACCCTGTTCCTCGAAGGCAAGAGCGTGCTGGTCGGCACGGGATCGCACGCCGTGGAACTGACCCGCATCCAGCCTGCGGGCAAAAAAATGATGGCTGCTGCCGACTGGGCACGCGGCATGGCTTCCCTTGAAAGTGTGGTGTTCGAATGAGCGCGTCCGGCGGCAATCCAGGCGGAGGCGGCAACGCCGGGCGCGGCGCCGCGGGCGGCGGCCGCGGCAAGGGGGGACCCCGGGACAGCAGCCGGCGGAATGCCCAGGGCCGTGAACGCAACCGCGGTCCGCAGCGCAGCTTCACGGAAAACGCGCCCTCCCAACGGACCCGCCGGGCCGATCCCGCGCGGCTGGTGGCCTTCGAAGTCCTGCGCGCCGTCGCTGCCGAGGACGCCTACGCCAACCTCGTGCTGCCGGCACGGATCCGCCACCACGGGCTGGACAAGCGCGACGCCGGCTTCGCCACCGAACTTACGTACGGTGCCCTGCGGGGCCAAGGCACCTACGACGCCATCTTGGCGCGCTGCGTGGACCGCCCGCTTGACCAGCTTGACCCGGCAGTCCTGGACGCGCTGCGAATCGGAACCCACCAGCTGCTGGCCATGCGCGTCCCTGCACACGCCGCCCTCGACCAGACCGTCGGCCTGGCGCGTGCCGTGATCGGAGCAGGGCCCTCAGCGCTCATTAACGCTGTCCTCCGCAAGGTTGCTGCGCGCACCCTTGAGGAGTGGCTGGACGTGCTGGTGGCCGGAGAGACCGACGAAACAAAAATCGCTGCACTCCGCTACGCCCACCCGGAATGGATCGTCCGCGCCATGCGCCAGTCCCTGGTGGCGCATGGCCGGCAGGCCAGCGAAGTGAACGACCTCCTGGAAGCGGACAACGCCGCCCCCGTGGTCAACCTGGTGGCCCTGCCAGGCCTGGGCAACCTGGACGAGGTGCTGGAGAACGGTGCCATTCCGGGCGAGCTCGTCCAGGGTTCTGCCCTTTCCAGCGGCGGTGACCTGGGGCGGTACTCCTCCGTCCGGGAAGGAACCACCCGGGTCCAGGACGTTGGCTCGCAGCTGGTGGCCCGCGCCATGGCCGCCGTTCAACTCGACGTGCCGGCAGGCGGGACAGGCAATTCGAAGGCGGAGGCGTGGCTGGACCTCTGCGCCGGCCCCGGCGGAAAGGCAGCCCTGCTGGGCGCCCTGGCCAGGCAGCGGGGCGCAACGCTGCTGGCCAACGAACCCGCTCTCCACCGCGCCAAGCTCGTCAGCCAGGCGCTCTCGGCCGTGCCGCCGGAAACCTGGCAGGTCCGGACCGGAGACGGCCGCGAGGTCGGATCCGAAGCGCCCGAATCATTCGACCGTGTCCTCGTGGACGTCCCCTGCAGCGGCCTCGGCGCATTGCGGCGCCGGCCGGAATCCAGGTGGCGCCGTTCACCCAAGGACCTCGCGGACCTCGGCCCACTGCAGCGCGAGCTGCTGGCCTCCGCCCTGGCAGCAGTTCGTCCGGGGGGAGTGGTGGCCTATGTGACCTGTTCTCCGCATCCGGCGGAGACGACGGCCGTCGTGGCTGATGCCCTCCGCAAACGCGAAGACCTGGAACTCCTTGACGCCGGAGCGGCGCTGGACGCCGTCAGCCTCCCCGGAAAGCTGGACGCCGGGCATGACTCCACGGCCCAGCTCTGGCCGCATGTCCACGGCACAGACGCCATGTTCCTCGCGCTCATCCATAAGAAGCCCTGACCCGTGAAAGGTTCCCCCGTGACGCAATGCTGCATCAATCCGAGCATCCTCTCCGCCGACTTCGTCAACCTGGAGGCCGAGCTGCAGCGCATCAGCACCGCTGACGCCGTGCACGTGGACGTCATGGACAACCACTTCGTCCCCAACCTGACCATCGGACTTCCTGTGGTGCAGCGCATCCAGGAGGTGAGCCCCATACCCCTGGACGCGCACCTGATGATCGCTGACGCGGACCGTTGGGCGCCGGGCTTCGCCGACGCCGGCCTGGCGTCCGTCACGTTTCACGCGGAGGCGTCGATCGCGCCCGTGAAGCTGGCGCGCGAACTTCGCAGCAGGGGGTCGAAAGCCGGCATGGCAATCCGGCCGGCTACCCCCGTGGAGCCCTACCTGGACATGCTGTCCGAGCTGGATATGCTGCTCATCATGACGGTGGAGCCCGGCTTCGGCGGTCAGGCCTTCCTGGACCTCACCCTGCCCAAGATCCGGCGGGCCAGGGCTGCCATTGACGGCTCCGGGATCGGGGTGGCCATCCAGGTTGACGGCGGCATCACCGAAGAAACAATCGTCCGGGCCGCGGAAGCAGGCGCCAACGTATTCGTTGCCGGCTCCGCTGTCTACGGCGCCGAAGACCCCGCCGCGGCCATCGAGAGGCTGCGCCGGGAGGCAGGCAGGACGTTACACGCGGTGACGGGGGAATAGCCGGGAGCCGGTGCCGGTTATGGCACAATAGCAACACACATACGTGCTCCGGGGTCGGTGTAAGTCCGAACCGGCGGTGACAGTCCGCGACCCGCGAGCCGGTGGTTTCCGCAAGGAAATCCCGGCGGACGGTTGAACCGGTGAAATTCCGGTACCGACAGTTAAAGTCTGGATGAGAGAAGCACGTACAGCTGTATCTGTGGGGCCATTCCGGCGCCGCAGCCTTCTGCTGTCGTAAACCCCCGGAGCCATCGCGGTTCGAGAGGGAAGGAACGACACGGAATGAACCCCAAGCGATGGCTCTTCGATGCCAAACACCCTGCCGCTTCACCGGAGGGCGCAGCCGCCGCGCCGGTCGCCTCATGACGGCGGGCAACCCGGCCACGGCTGACGCAATCAGCACGGAGCCGCATCCGAGCCACCCCCCGGGGCACGCTGACGGGGTGGTTACCGCCTTCAGTGCTGCCGAGTCCGGAGCCATGGGGGCTGCCCTCGAAGCAGCCCTGCGGGGTCCGCGGGGGGCGAACCCGTTGGTGGGCGCCGTCGTCGTGGATCCTGCAGGCCGCCACCTCGTCACCGGTTTCCACCGCGGCGCCGGCACCGCGCATGCAGAGGCGGATGCGATCAGCCAGGCAACAGCCGCGGGCCTGGATCTCTCCGGCTGCACCATGGTGGTTACCCTGGAACCCTGCAACCACGTGGGACGCACAGGCCCTTGCGCCGAGGCCATCATTGCCGCCGGAATAACGGACGTGGTGTACGCGGTGGATGATCCGCATGACCCGGCAGCAGGCGGAGCTGCAACGCTGCGCGCCGCGGGCGTCCGCGTTCGCAGCGGGCTCGGGGCCGCGGAGTCCCTGGACCTGAACCGCCAATGGTTTGAGGCTGTGACGGCGAAACGGCCTTTCGTCACCCTCCACATCGCCCAGACGCTGGACAGCCGCATCGCGGCCGAGGACGGCACCAGCCAGTGGATTTCCAGCCCGGAATCCCTGGCCGACAACCATGCCATCCGCAGCCGGATCGATGCCATCCTGGTGGGCACCCAGACCGTCCTGGTGGACAATCCGCGGCTCACCGCCCGGAACGCATCGGGAGCACTGGCAGCGAGCCAGCCGGTGCGGGCCGTTATGGGGCTGCGGGACGTCCCCGCCGGCGCCGCCGTACGCGGAACAGACGGACTGGTGGCGCATCTCCGCACCCGGGACCCGCGCGAGGCACTGACCATGCTGTACCGATCCGGGACACGCCACGTCATGGTGGAGGGAGGCTCGCGCATCCTGAGCGCGTTCCTCTCTGCCGGGCTGGTCGATGAACTCATCGTGTATTTGGCGCCCACCCTGCTGGGCTCCGGTACGCCGGCCCTCGGGAGCCTGGGGATCACCACCCTCGCCGATGCCCAGCAATGGGACTGGGACGGGTCCGACGGCGGTGCCGTGCGAAAGCTGGGCCGGGACCTGCGACTTCACCTTAGACCGCAACGGACCGTTGCACTGGATCCTCAACCAACCCGCGACAGCGCGGAGCCAGCCCAGGGAGGCTACTGATGTTTACCGGAATTATTGCCGAACAAGGGCACGTCCTGTCCGTGGAGCGGGACGGGAACGCCAGCGCCACCGTACGGCTCCACGCGCCCGGCACCACCGAAGGGCTCGCGCTCGGCGGCTCCATCGCCGTCAACGGGGTGTGCCTCACGGCCACGGAGATCAACGGCAAGGAATTCAGCGTTGACGTGATGGGGGAAACCCTGGTCCGCAGCACCATTGGCGAACTTGCGCCGGGTGATTCGGTCAACCTTGAACGCTGCGTTCCGGCCGGCGGCCGGCTTGACGGGCATGTGGTGCAGGGGCACGTGGACGGCGTCGGGGTGCTGCTGGAACGCGAGGCCCTCGGCAACTGGGAGCGGCTTCGGTTCGGCGTGCCCGCCAACCTGGCGCGCTACATAGCGGAAAAGGGCTCCATCGCCATCGACGGCGTCTCGCTCACGGTGACCGCAGTCAGTGAGGCCAGTGAGCAGGCGCCCTGGTTTGAGGTGGGGCTCATTCCCACAACCCTGGCTGAAACCGGCCTCGGCGCCAAGAGCACCGGCAGCCGGGTGAACCTGGAAGTGGACGTCCTGGCCAAGTACACCGAACGCCTGCTGGCGTTCAATGCCCCGTCGCCCGCCGCCGTTGAGGGAGGGACCCGATGAACGCCGCAGTAAAGCTGGAACAGGCAGGGCCGGCCGGATCCGCCGCCCCTGCTGCCCGAACCGGCGGGCCAGCGGCTGCCCTTGGACTCGACACCATCGAAGAAGCCGTACGGGCCATCGCCGCCGGCAGGCCTGTGCTGGTGGTGGACAACGAGGACCGGGAGAACGAGGGCGACATCATCTTCGCCGCCCAGCATGCCACCCCGGCCCTGATGGGGTGGACCATCCGCTACAGCTCCGGTGTTATCTGTGTTCCGCTGTCCGGGGACCGGGCGGACGCCCTGGCACTGCCGCCGATGGTGGCGGTCAACGAGGACGCCAAAGGTACGGCCTACACGGTGTCCTGTGATGCCGCCGTGGGTGTGAGCACCGGGATCTCCGCAACTGACCGGGCCCTGACGGCCCGCGTCCTCGCGGATCCGCAGGCAGGCCCGGAGGCCGTGACCCGTCCGGGGCATATTTTCCCGCTGCGGGCCGTTAAAGGGGGAGTGCGGGAACGCCCCGGCCACACCGAAGCGGCCGTGGACCTGTGCCGGCTCGCCGGACTGGAAGCTGTGGGCGTAATCGCCGAAGTTGTCTACGACGACGGTGAGATGATGCGGCTGGACGGGCTTCGCGCCTTCGCTGCCGAACACGGGTGCCCACTGATCTCGATTGAAGACCTGGTGGCCTACCTCGAGGCAGCGGGCACATCGGTTGGCAGCAATACCCGGGCAGGACGCGCGGGCGGAGAAGAGGAGATACGATGACGGCTTCCGGAGCTTCGGGCAACGGCCACCACCTGTCAGGGTCGGGCAACGGCCACCACCTGGAGGCGGGCAACGGCCAGATGCCCCATCCCGTCAGCGGCGGACCCATCGTGCAGCTGCCGACGGCTTTCGGCGACTTCATTGCCCAGGCGTGGACGGACCTGGTCACCGGCCACGAGCACCTTGCCGTCAGCTCCCCCAACCCGCCCAAGGACGGGAAAGCACCCCTGGTCCGGCTGCACTCCGAGTGCCTGACCGGGGATGTCTTCGGCTCCTACCGCTGCGACTGCGGGGAACAGCTTGCCTACGCCCTGGAGATGATCGGCGAGCAGGGCGGCACCCTGCTGTACCTGCGCGGCCAGGAGGGCCGCGGCATCGGCCTCGCCAACAAGATCAAGGCCTACGCGCTGCAGGAGGCCGGCTTCGACACCGTCGAGGCCAACGAGCAGCTGGGCCTGCCGGTGGATGCCCGCTGCTACAAGGCTGCCGCCCAGGTGCTCGCGGAAATGGGGCTGCACGAGGTGCGGCTCCTGAGCAACAATCCGGACAAGCAGAACAGGCTGGCGAAGGCCGGTGTCAGGGTGGTGGAGATGGTCCCCACGGAGGTGCCCTCCCGCGACCAGAACATCCGGTACCTGCAGACCAAGAAGGACCGCATGGAGCACCGGCTGACGCTCGATACCCACGTGGCCGCCGTCCCCGCCGCCGCTGATTCCTTTGACCACGAACAAGACTGACCGCAACACAAGACTGACCACACCACAAGACTGAACGGAACAGAACTGACTTATGAGCGGACACGGCGCCCCCGACATCGACCTCACCACCCTCAACCCCGCGGAAACCTCGCAGCTGCGGCTGGCCATCGTGGCAGCAAGCTGGCACACGCAGATCATGGATGGCCTCCTGGACGGCGCCCTGCGGGCCGCCAAGGACGCCGGGATTGCCGAGCCCACTGTCCTGCGCGTCCCCGGCAGCTTTGAGCTTCCCGTGGCTGCCGCGCGGCTGGCGCCGCACTTTGACGCCGTGGTTGCCCTCGGCGTCGTCATCCGTGGCGGAACCCCGCACTTTGACTATGTGTGCCAGGCCGCGACGTCGGGCCTCACCGATGTCAGCGTGCGCACCGGAGTCCCGGTGGGCTTCGGCGTCCTGACGTGCGATACGGAACAGCAGGGCCTGGACCGTGCGGGCCTGCCGGGCTCCAAGGAAGACAAAGGCCACGAGGCCGTCACCGCGGCCCTCGCCACTGCCGTTGTGCTCAAGCAGTACGGCAAGTAGCACGCCCCGCATGGCGGGCGCGTGTGTATTCGCTCACATCGCGCCCGTCATGCAACGGCCCGGGAAGCGCCCTTTGCGCCGCAGCAAGTAGGCTGTAGGGCGTGAAGAATTTCGAGACGCTGTTCGCTGAGCTCAGCGAGAAGGCAGCCACCCGCCCGGAAGGCTCCCGCACCGTCGCTGAATTGGAGTCCGGTGTTCACGGCATCGGCAAGAAAGTCGTTGAGGAAGCAGCCGAAGTGTGGATGGCTGCCGAATATGAATCCGATGAAGCCGCGGCCGAGGAAATCTCCCAGCTGCTGTACCACCTGCAGGTCCTGATGCTCGCCAAAGGCCTCACCCTGGAAGACGTCTACAAGCATCTGTAGCCACCGGCCCGGCGCGCCCCACGCCGCCGGTGCCCGCCGTGGCCTGCATTGCCTGCACACCTAGACCTCCCTCCACCCAGAAAGACCTTCCATGCTGCGAGTAGCCGTCCCCAACAAGGGCTCCCTGTCCGAAGCCGCATCCGCCATGCTGTCCGAAGCGGGGTACCGCCAGCGCCGTGATTCCCGCGAGCTGGTGATGGTGGACCCGGACAACGAGATTGAGTTCTTCTTCCTCCGTCCCCGCGACATCGCCGTGTACGTCGGCCAGGGAACGCTCGACGTCGGCATCACCGGCCGCGACCTGCTCCTGGACGCCGAGGTGGAGGCTGAAGAGCTCCTTCCGCTTGGTTTTGCTGCCTCCACGTTCCGTTTTGCGGGTCCCGTGGGAGACTTCGCCAAGGTTGAGGAACTGGAAGGGAAGCGGCTTGCCACGAGCTACGACGGCCTCCTCCGCGGCTACCTTGCCGGGCGCGGCATCAAGGCCAAGGTGGTCCGCCTGGACGGCGCCGTGGAGTCCTCGGTCCGGCTGGGCGTCGCGGACGCCATCGCGGATGTCGTCGAAACCGGCAACACCCTCAAGGCCGCCGGGATGGAGATCTTCGGCGAACCCATCCTGAAGTCCGAAGCCGTCCTGATCCGCCGGACCGGCGAAGGCGGTGCCGCGAACGGCACGGCCAAGGAGATCGAGGTCCTGATCCGCCGGCTCCAGGGCGTGCTGGTGGCACGCCAGTACGTGCTGATGGACTACGACATCCGCAAGGAGCTCGTGGAACAGGCCGCTGCCCTCACGCCCGGCCTGGAATCGCCCACGGTCTCGCCGCTGCGCGACTCGGACTGGGTTGCCGTCCGGTCCATGGTGCCCAAGAAGGAAACCAACCGGATCATGGACGAGCTGTACGATCTCGGCGCCCGCGCCATCCTGGTCAGCAGCATCCACGCCTGCCGCATCTGATTTCCAGGAGAATCCCATGGCTGTAGCTGTACGAGTCATTCCCTGCCTCGACGTGGACGCCGGGCGCGTCGTCAAAGGCGTCAACTTCGAGGGCCTGCGCGACGCCGGCGACCCCGTGGAGCTCGCCCACCGCTACGACAACGCCGGGGCGGATGAACTGACCTTCCTGGACGTGACGGCGTCCTCCGGCAACCGCGAAACCACGTTCGATGTAGTCCGCAGGACGGCCGAAGAGGTCTTCATCCCGCTGTGCGTTGGGGGCGGCGTGCGGGGAGTCGCGGAGGTGGACAAGCTGCTGCGCTACGGCGCGGACAAGGCGTCCATCAACACAGCGGCGGTGGCGCGGCCGGATGTCATCAACGAGATTACCCGGCACTTCGGTTCCCAGGTCCTCGTCCTGTCCGTGGACGCCCGCCGCACCCGCCCGGGATCCCGGCCAACGCCGTCGGGATTTGAAGTGACTACCCACGGCGGACGCACAGGCACCGGGATCGACGCCATTGAATGGGCCAGGGAAGCCGCGGACCGCGGCGTGGGGGAGATCCTGCTGAACTCCATTGATGCCGACGGCACCAAGGACGGGTTCGACCTCGAACTGATCAAGCTGGTCCGGGCCGCCGTCAAGGTGCCCATCATCGCTTCCGGCGGCGCGGGCGAGCCTGCGCACTTTCCGCCCGCCGTCGCGGCCGGAGCTGACGCCGTCCTGGCAGCATCCATCTTCCACTGGGGCCCGGACAACATGATGTCGCAGGTCAAGGACGCCATCCGGGACGCGGGTTTCGAAGTCCGCTGACCAATAGCAACGCGGGGTCACTTCCAGCCCAAAAACCTTGGTTTATTGAGCCGGAAGTGACCCCGCGTTGCTTTTAGAGCCCGACTTCCGCTGACTGGAGAAGCGCGACGGCGTCCGGCTGGCCTTCGAAGGTCACCAGCGCATGGCGGGTCCGGCCGTGGGCATGCATCAGCAGTTCGCCCGGCTCGCCCACGATGGCCACCGAAACAGGGGCCCGCTTGGCCACATGGCGCGGCCCGGACGGGCGCACCAGGACGATGCCCAGGTCCACACCGCGGTACAGGATCGCGGCGCGTTTGACGAGTTCGTCCCACAGGGCTTCCGAGTAGGCCTCGTCCAGTGCCCGGGGCGCCCAGCGGTCAACCGCCCGGCGGATATCCTCCGTGTGGACGAAGTACTCGATGAGGTTGGAGCTTTCGTCCAGCGCCTTGATGTTCATCGGCGACAGTGCCGGGGGCCCCGCGCGGAACGTGTTGACGAGTTTCGCGTACTCCTCGGGCGTGGTGAGCTTCGCGGCGAGTTTGGCAGTCGCCTGGTCCGAGGCCTTGGCGAGGCGCTTGATGATCAGGCCCAGCCCCACGGCCGCCTTGCGTTCGCGCAGGTAAAGGTGGGCGGCAAGGTCTCTGGTACGCCAGCCCTTGCAGAGCGTGGGCGCGTCAGGTCCCGCCGCAAGCAGGGTCTCGGCAAGGACTTCTCGGGACGGTTCGACGAAATGCATCACTTGTGAAACTAGCACGACACGCGCAGGGTTGGGCAGCACGTCCGCCCCTGCTGGCGTGCCGTCGTTCACACACAATCGGGGGCCGGGTGGAGGCACTAGACTTGACCTGATGTCTGAGCAGCCCGCCCCCGTCCTGAACCCCGGTATTGCCGCGCCCGCAGCCACTTCGCCCGGCCAGTCCCCGGCTCCGCTGGCGAGCCCGCTTCCCGCGGAGCTGGCAGCCGCGCTGAAGCGTGACAGCGCCGGCCTGGTGGCCGCCGTCGTCCAGCAGTACGACACCAACGAGGTCCTGATGCTGGGCTGGATGGATGACGAAGCCCTGCACCGGACCATGACCACCGGCCGCGTTACCTTCTACTCGCGCTCCCGCCAGGAGTACTGGCGCAAGGGGGACACCTCCGGGCATGTGCAGTGGGTCAAATCGGTGGCGATGGACTGCGACGGCGACGCGCTGCTTGTGCGCGTTGACCAGGTGGGGGCCGCGTGCCACACCGGCACACGCACGTGCTTCGACGGCCGGGACCTGGCTGTTGCCACAGGCCAGGCAGGCTGACCCTTTTTCTGACCGCAGCCCGCTGCGGAAGGGGGCCGGGCCACCCCCTCCAAGCACAACCACCGCCGGGATTCCCGGCCCCAGGCACCTGGCCCTTCCAGAACCGGCCCCTACCAGAACAGGCGGAACAGCATAGCCATGCAGGACCTTGGAATCATCAGCCCCGGCCTTGAGGAGTTCCGGGAACTGGCCGGCCACAGCCGCGTCATCCCCGTCCGGCTCAAGGTGCTCGCGGACGCCGAGACGCCCATCGGCCTTTACCGCAAGCTGGCGCAGGGGCAGCCTGGCACCTTCCTGATGGAATCCGCTGCGGTGGGCGGCGCCTGGTCCCGTTACTCGTTCATCGGCGCCAAATCCCGGGCAACATTGACCACCAAGGACGGCCAGGCGCACTGGCTGGGTGAACCGCCGGCGGGTGTCCCCGTGGACGGCAGCCCCGTCGACGCCATCCGCGACACCATCGAAGCCCTCCGCACCGACAGGTTCGAGGGGCTGCCGCCGTTCACCTCCGGCCTGGTGGGATTCCTGGGCTGGGAGACCGTCCGGCACTGGGAACGCCTGGTGAGCCCGCCGGAGGACGACCTGCACCTGCCGGAAATGGCGCTGAACCTGGTGACCGACATGGCCGTCCACGACAACGTTGACGGCACGGTGCTGCTCATTGCCAACGCCATCAACTTCGACAACAGCTCCGAACGGGTGGATGAGGCCTGGCACGATGCCGTGGCCAGGGTCAAGGCGCTCCTTGCCAAGGTCAGCAGCCCCGTTGCGCAGCCCGTGTCCGTCCTCGCTCCGGCGGCACTGGACTTCGCCTCCAGCGTCCAGGAACGCTGGGACGAAGCCGAGTACCTGGCGGCCCTGGACCGTGGCAAGGAAGCCATCGTTGACGGTGAGGTGTTCCAGGTGGTCATCTCGCGCCGCTTCGAGATGGAATGCAAGGCGTCCGCCTTGGACGTCTACCGGGTCCTGCGGAACACCAACCCCAGCCCATACATGTACATTTTCAGCCTCGAGGACGCCGACGGCCGGGAGTACTCGATTGTGGGTTCCTCGCCGGAGGCCCTCGTCACGGTGACCGGTGAAGAAGTCATCACCCACCCCATCGCCGGCTCGCGCCCGCGGGGCAAGACGGTGGAGGCGGACAAAGCCCTCGCCGACGAGTTGCTGGCGGACCAGAAGGAACGCGCCGAACACCTGATGCTCGTGGACCTCTCACGCAACGATCTCTCCAAGGTCTGCGTAGCGGGAACCGTGGACGTCACGCAGTTCATGGAGGTGGAACGCTTCAGCCACATCATGCACCTGGTGTCCACCGTCGTTGGCCGGCTCTCGCCCAAGGCCAAGGCCTATGACGTGCTCAAGGCCACGTTCCCGGCCGGCACCCTGTCCGGGGCCCCGAAACCCCGCGCCCTGCGCCTCCTGGACGAACTCGAGCCGCATCGCCGGGGTATCTACGGCGGCGTGGTGGGCTACCTGGACTTCGCCGGCGACATGGACATGGCCATTGCCATCCGTTCGGCGCTGATCCGGGACGGGCGTGCGTACGTCCAGGCCGGAGGCGGGATCGTTGCTGATTCGGTCAACCCGACGGAGGCCCTGGAAACGGTCAACAAGGCAGCGGCACCGCTCCGGGCGGTCCACACGGCCGGTTCCCTGCAGAACATTTCGGCGGACTCGCTGCCCGGGGCGGACTCCCGGTGACTGGCAGCGGACCGGCGGCAGCGCAAACGGGGACTGCCGGCAGGCGCACGCCGGCGTGGGCACGCAAGTCCACGCTGGTGCTGCTTATTGCGGTCCTGGCGCTGGCGGTCTTCGGCACCACCACCCAAACCTGGATGACCGTCACGCTCGATCCGAACCAGGTGGGCCAGGCCGGGGCCGCGCAGGACGCGCTTGAGGTCCAGGGAAGCAAGGCTGCCACCACCGTCACTGCGCTGGCGCTGGTGGCCCTCGCCGGCGGCCTGGCGGCAGCCATAGCGGGCAGGATTGCGCGGTGGATCATCACCGCCATCATTGTCCTTGCCTCCGCTGGAATTGTTGCCGCAGCAGCAACAGTCCTGGCCAACCCGCTGGCGGCCGCCCAGGGCTCCATTGCGGAAGCGACCGGCATCACCGGAAGCCAGGCGCTTGTTGCCGTCACCGCCTTTCCCGTCCTCGCCGTCGTCGCAGGCTGCCTGCTGGCCCTCGCCGCGCTGGTTATTCCCTTCGCCGCGCGGCACTGGAAGGCGCGGACGAAATATGACGTGCCGGCCACGGGCAGCGTTGCCGCCTCCGGTCCCGTGGATGAAATCGACAGCTGGGACCGGCTGTCACGGGGCGACGATCCCACCTGACCCGGCGGATACGCACCGCCGCTCCCGGCAGGGTCCCGGCGGATAACCGGTCACCGGCCAAAAAATGGCAGAATGTAAGCAGTATTCACCCTGAGGAGATTTCCATGAGCAAAGCACCTGCGTCCGTTTCCAAGTCCGGCACCCGAACGGTGGCCCCCGGCGCCATCGACCACAGCCAGGAACTCGGCCACGGCAACAGCCCCGCAGCCTGGACCTGCGTCATCGTCATGCTGGTGGGCGCCCTCATCGCATCCATTGCCTTCGTGATCGCCAGCACGCCCATCTTCATCGCCGGCGCCGGCGTCATGGTGCTGGGCCTGATCCTCGGATACGTCATGCGCAAGGCAGGCTACGGCGTCGAAGGCAGCAAGCTGAAGAACTCCGGCCACTGATGTCCACTGTTCTCGATGACATCAATGCTGGTGTCAGGGAGGATATGGAGGCCCGGAAGCAGCTCGTTTCGCTGGCCGAACTGAAGGACCTGGCGGAGGCGGCGGCACCTGCCCGCGACGCGTGGGCAGCCCTTGGCGGAACCTCCCCGTCACGGAACGAGCTCAAGGTCATCGCGGAAATCAAACGCCGCAGCCCCTCCAAGGGAGACCTCGCCGCCATCGGCGATCCCGCGTCCCTCGCCCGGCAGTATGCCGACGGCGGTGCCTCCGTCATCAGCGTCCTCACCGAGCAGCGCCGCTTCAACGGGTCCCTGGCCGACCTCGATGCGGTGCGCGCCGCCGTCGACGTGCCGCTGCTGCGGAAAGACTTCACGCTGGACGAGTACCAGATCTGGGAGGCCCGCGCCCACGGCGCGGACCTGATCCTGCTCATCGTTGCTGCACTCTCGGACGCCCAGCTCGCCGAATTCAGCGGCCTCAGCCACGAACTTGGCATGAACGTCCTTGTGGAGACGCACACGGAAGAGGAAATCGAGCGGGCAGTGGCCGCGCAGGCGCGCATCATCGGCGTCAACGTGCGGAACCTGAAGACGCTCGACGTCGACCGTTCAGTTTTCGCTTCCCTGGCCGGGCGGATCCCGGCCGGCGCAGTCGTGGTAGCCGAGTCCGGCGTCCGCGACGCCGGCGACGTCACCCACTACGCCGCCAGCGGCGCCAACGCCGTGCTTGTGGGCGAGGCGCTGGTCAGCCACTCGACGCCGCGGGAGCGGATCGCCGAGTTCAAGGCAGCCGGCGCCGCCGCGATAGCAGCCCGGGGCTGAGGCCAACGCACCTGCGCACAGGCGGGCGGGATGGATCCCCGCCCGTCGAACACGCCCGGCAGGCTGCCCTGCCGGGACGACACACTTTTGCACCACCAACTCGAACAGGACGGGACTGATGGCTGAAGCACCCTCAGGAAACGCTGACAACAACGCCGCAGAAGCATTCCTGCAGGGCGGCTCCCTCAAGCACGCCCCGGGACCCTACTTCGGAAGCTATGGCGGACGCTGGATGCCTGAATCCCTGATCGCCGCCCTGGACGAACTCGAGGAGACGTTCAACAAGGCCAAGGACGACCCCGAATTCCGGGCGCAGATCGCGGACCTCAACAAGAACTATTCCGGCCGGCCGTCGCTGCTGACCGAAGCAAAGCGCTTTTCCCAGCATGCCGGCGGCGTCCGGGTCTTCCTCAAGCGCGAGGACCTGAACCACACCGGTTCGCACAAGATCAACAACGTGCTGGGCCAGGCGCTGCTCGCCAAGCGCATGGGCAAGACCCGCGTCATCGCCGAGACCGGCGCCGGCCAGCACGGCGTGGCCAGCGCAACCGCTGCCGCCCTGATGGGCCTTGAGTGCGTTGTCTACATGGGCGCAGAGGACTGCCGCCGCCAGGCCCTCAACGTGGCCCGCATGGAACTCCTGGGCGCGACCGTCATTCCCGTCACGAGCGGATCGCAGACCCTCAAGGACGCCATCAACGACGCCCTGCGCGACTGGGTGGCCAACGTGGACAACACCCACTACCTCCTGGGCACCGCCGCCGGCGCGCACCCGTTCCCGGCCATGGTCCGCTACTTCCATGAGGTCATCGGCGAAGAAGCCCGCGCCCAGATCCTTGAACAGGCCGGACGGCTGCCCGACGCCGTCTGCGCCTGCATCGGCGGCGGCTCCAACGCCATCGGCATTTTCCACGGCTTCCTGGACGATCCGTCCGTCAGGATCTACGGCTTCGAAGCCGGCGGCGACGGCGTGGACACAGGACGGCACGCGGCCACCATCACGCTGGGCAAGCCCGGCGTCCTCCACGGTGCGCGCTCCTACCTCATGCAGGACGACGACGGCCAGACCATCGAGTCCCACTCGATCTCCGCCGGCCTTGACTACCCCGGCGTGGGCCCGGAGCACTCCTACCTCGCCGACATCGGCCGGGTGAGCTACGAGCCCATCACGGACAGCGAGGCCATGGATTCCTTCCGGCTGCTGTGCCGCACGGAGGGCATTATTCCCGCCATTGAGTCCTCGCACGCCCTGGCCGGTGCCATCAAGGTAGGGCAGCGGCTGGCTGCCGAAGCCGCCGAGGCCGGCGGTTCCGCGGAGGACAAAATCATCATCGTGAACCTTTCCGGGCGCGGCGACAAGGACGTGGCCACCGCAGCCGAATGGTTCGACCTGTTGGACAAGGATTCCGCCGAGTCGGAAATCGGCAAAGAGGGGGAGCAGCTGTGAGCACCGCACAGACCACCAGCAAGTCAGCCGCGGCCATTGACAAGGCCCGTGCTGAAGGCCGCGCCGCGCTGATCGGCTACCTGCCCGCCGGCTACCCCAGCGTGGAGGAGACCATCGCCGCAGGCATTGCCCTGGCTGAGAATGGTGCCGACCTGATCGAGATCGGTATTCCCTACTCCGACCCCGTCATGGACGGCCAGGTCATCCAGGCCGCCACCACCGAGGCGCTTGCCAAGGGCTTCTCCGTGCGCCAGGTCTTTGATGTGGTTGCCGGCATCACCAGCAAGACGGACGCCGCCGTCCTGGTGATGACCTACTGGAATCCCGTGGTCCGGATGGGCGTGGACGAGTTCTCCCGCCGCCTGTCCGAAGCCGGGGGAGCAGGGCTCATCACCCCTGACCTCATCCCCGATGAGGCAGCGGAGTGGATGGAAGCATCGGATAAATACGGGCTGGACCGGGTGTTCCTCGTGGCGCCGTCGTCCACGGCCGAGCGCATGCAGCGCACCGTGGACGCGAGCCGCGGCTTCGTCTACGCAGTGTCCATCATGGGCGTCACCGGCGCCCGGACGTCCGTCAGCACCGCAGCCAAGGACGTGGTGGCGGCGGCACACGCCGCAGGCGCCGAACGCGTGTGCGTCGGACTGGGCGTCTCCACTGCGGACCAGGTCCGCGAGATCGCCGCCTACGCCGAAGGCGTCATTGTGGGCACCGCCCTGGTGGCCGCAATCCGCGACGGCGGGGTGGACGCAGTAGCCGCCCTCACCAAGGACCTCAGCACCGGACTGAGCCGCACCGGACTGACCAGGGAAGAAGCCTAGGCCATGCAGACCCTCCTCCAGGCAGCAGCAATGGTGCCGGCCAGCATTCCGAGCCCGGACTGGTCCGGCTTCGACATTCCCCTGCCGTGGGGAACGCTGCGCATCCACGCCTACGCCCTGTGCATCCTGGCAGGCATTGTGGCGGGCCTGTGGCTCACCTCCGTCCGCTGGGCCAAGCGCGGAGCACCTGAAGGAAGCGTCTGGGACATCGTGGTCTGGGCCATTCCCTTCGGCATCATCGGCGGCCGCCTGTACCATGTGGTCTCGTCGCCGGACGCCTACTTCGGCCCCGGTTTTGACGGCACAGGCGACCTTACCCTGATCCCGCAGATCCAGCGCGGCGGCCTCGGCATCTGGGGTGCCGTGGTCCTCGGCGTCGTGGGCGCGTGGATCGGCTGCCGCCGCAGCGGCGTCAAGCTCAGCGCCTTCCTGGACGCGGCGGCGCCCGGACTGCTGCTGGCCCAGGCCGTGGGCCGCTGGGGCAACTACTTCAACCAGGAACTCTTCGGCGGGCCCACCACCCTGCCGTGGGGCCTGCAGATTGACGCCGACAACCCGAACTTTCCGGCCGGAACCCCGGCGGACACCCTGTTCCACCCCACGTTCCTGTACGAATCACTGTGGAACGTGGCCGGCGTCGTCATCCTGCTCGCGCTGGACCGGAAGTTCAACGTCCGCCGCAGCCGGCTGTTCTGGCTTTATGCCATGTACTACACCCTGGGCCGGGTGTGGATCGAGGCGATGCGCATCGACGACGCCGAGCAGATCTCCCTGTTCGGCATCACCACCCGCCTGAACGTGTGGACCAGCATTTTCGTGTTCCTGGCCGCGCTCGTGGCGTTCATCCTGCTGGGCATGAAGAAGCGGACAGAGCCGGACAGCCCCTATCTTCCGGGCCGGGAGCCCGCCGGGGATGATGATCGGACGGCGGCCGTGGAGGGCGGCGACGAGGTCCGGGATCCGGACCCTGTTGTCTCAGATAGTGAATCGCGTGATAATCTCCCTGATAACCAAAGCGGTTCCCGGCATGCTTCCGTCCCAACGGAAGAGGCCGCGGCTGCGCCGGCGGGCCCCACGCCCGGACCGGACGCAACAGTTGCCGGAAAGTCCGGCAGCACAGCCACAGGAAGCGCGCCGGAAGCCGGCACTACCAAGTAGCGCGCGGGCCAGGCAGGGCAGCAGAGCCACCGCTCGAAGCGCCCAATCACCACAGCGTCGTGGCAGCGGGGCCGCCCCGGACAGCATGGAAATGCTGTCAGGTGTTGCCCGGGGCAGGGGCCTGCGTAACTGTTAGTTCAGCAGGCCATGCTGACCTACAATTTCCAGTAAATAACACTTTGTTGTGCCCATGTGAGCGGCGCCCGACGAGTGGGGCCAACGGTGTCCCTTCCATACGCACGATCAGGAGGAAGGACGTCTCCCATGACCCAAACTCTTCACACTCCCAGCTGGTCTGAACCAGATCAGCCTGAGACTGCCATGTCGCCGTTCAAGCGCTTCGCGGCCCTTCCGGAGGCACACGGGCTCTACAACCCGGAGCAGGAGAAGGACGCCTGCGGTCTTGCGATCATCGCCACCCTCCGCGGAGAGCCCGGCTATGACATCGTGGACGCCGCCCTCACCGCCCTGCGCAACCTTGAGCACCGCGGTGCGGTGGGTGCGGACGAGGGCACCGGTGACGGCGCCGGCCTCCTCATGCAGATCCCGGACGAATTCTTCCGTGCAGTTACGGACTTCGAACTTCCCGCCCCCGGCCAGTACGTGGCCGGCACCGCTTTCCTTCCCGCCGAGCAGCGCGAGGCCGACGCCGCCAAGGCAGGTATCGAGGGCCTGGCCGCCGATGAGGGCCTGAAGGTCCTCGGCTGGCGCGAAGTGCCTATCGTCGCCGACCTGGTGGGTGCCATGGCACGCGCCTGCATGCCCTACTTCTCCCAGCCGTTCCTGGCCTCCGCCACCGGCGAGGAACTTGACCGCAACGAACTGGACTCCCGCGCCTGGCGGATCCGCAAGCGCGCCCAGAACAAGTTCGGCGTGTACTTCCCGTCGCTGTCCTCGCGCACCATTGTCTACAAGGGCATGCTCACCACTGCACAGCTTGAGCCGTTCTACCCGGACCTTTCGGACAAGCGCTTCAAGACCAAGCTGGCGATCGTCCACTCGCGCTTCTCCACCAACACGTTCCCCTCCTGGCCCCTGGCCCAGCCGTTCCGCACCATCGCCCACAACGGTGAAATCAACACCGTCAAGGGCAACCGGAACTGGATGCGCGCCCGGCAGTCCCAGCTCGCCAACCCGCTGCTGGGCGATACGCCGGAAGAGCTGTACCCGATCTGCACCCCGGGTGCCTCGGACTCCGCGTCCTTCGACGAGGTGGCCGAGCTGCTGTGGCTCTCCGGCCGCCCCATCACGCACTCCATCATGATGATGATCCCCGAGGCCTGGGAAAACCACGCCACCATGGATCCGGCCCGCCGCGCGTTCTACGAGTACCACTCCCTCCTGATGGAACCGTGGGACGGCCCGGCGGCCGTCTCCTTCACCGACGGCAACCTCGTGGGCGCCACCCTGGACCGCAACGGCCTGCGCCCTGGCCGCTTCTGGATCACCGAGGACGGCCTGATCGTCTTCGCGTCCGAAGTGGGCGTCATCGACGTCGAACCCTCCAAGGTGGTCAAGAAGGGCCGCGTCTCCCCGGGCAAGATGTTCCTGGTGGACACCGACGCCGGCCGCATCATCGACGACGAAGAGGTCAAGGCCGAAGTCGCCGCCGCCAACCCGTGGGCGGAGTGGGTCAAGGACAACCTGATCGACCTCAACGATCTTCCCGAGCGCGAGCACGTGGTCCACACCGCCGCGTCGGTGAACATTCGCCAGCGCACCTTCGGCTACACCACCGAGGAACTGAAGATCCTGCTCGGCCCGATGGCCCGCACCGGCGCAGAGCCGCTGGGCGCCATGGGCTCGGACACCCCGGTGGCCGTGCTGTCCAAGCGCCCGCGCCTGCTTTTCGACTACTTCGTGCAGTCCTTCGCGCAGGTGACCAACCCGCCGCTGGATGCCATCCGCGAAGAACTCGTCACATCGCTGACCTGTGCCATCGGCCCCAACGGCAACCTCCTGGACACCAAGCAGGTGCGCCAGCCGCAGGTCCAGCTTCCGTTCCCGGTCATCAACAACGACCAGCTCGCCAAGATCGCCAACATCGAGAACGCCGACGGCGACAAGGTGGCCATGAAGGTCCGCGGGCTTTACCGCCCGGAGGGCGGCGAGAACGCGCTCCGTGCCCGGCTCACCGAGATCTGCGAGCAGGTCTCCGGCGCCATCAACCGCGGAGTCCAGTACGTGGTGCTGTCCGACCGCGACTCCAACGCGCAGTGGGCGCCCATCCCGTCGCTGCTGCTTGTCAGCGCCGTGCACCACCACCTGCTCCGCAGCGCCAACCGCACCAAGACCGCACTAGTGGTCGAGGCCGGCGACGTCCGCGAGACGCACCATGTGGCTGTCCTGATCGGTTACGGCGCCTCCGCCGTCAACCCGTACCTGGCGATGGAATCCGTGGAGCAGCTCATTGCTGCCGGCGACGTCACCGGTGTCACCCCGCAGGACGGCGTCTATAACCTGATCAAGGGCCTCGGCAAGGGCGTCCTGAAGATCATGTCCAAGATGGGCATCTCCACGGTGGCCTCCTACACCGGCGCCCAGACATTCGAAGCGCTTGGCCTGGGACAGGACCTCGTGGACGAATTCTTCGCCGGCACCCACTCGCAGCTGGGCGGCGTGGGCCTGGACGTCATCGCCGCGGAGGTTTCGGCCCGCCACCAGATGGCCTACCCCGAGGGCGGCATCGAGCAGCCCCACCGCCCGCTGCTGGGCGGCGGCGAATACCAGTGGCGCCGCGACGGCGAGCCCCACCTGTTCAACCCGGAGACCGTCTTCCGGCTGCAGCACGCAACCCGTGAGCGCCGCTACGACATCTTCAAGGCCTACACCCGCGGCGTGGACGACCAGTCGCAGAACCTGATGACCCTCCGCGGCCTCCTCAAGTTCAAGAACGAGCGCCCCGCTGTTCCGCTTGAGGAAGTTGAGCCGGTGTCCAGCATCGTCAAGCGGTTCTCCACGGGTGCCATGAGCTACGGCTCCATCTCCCAGGAGGCCCACGAAACGCTGGCCATCGCCATGAACCAGCTGGGCGGCAAGTCCAACACCGGCGAAGGCGGCGAGGACGTGGACCGCCTGCTTGACCCGAAGCGCCGTTCCGCGGTCAAGCAGATCGCGTCCGGCCGTTTCGGCGTGACCAGCCTGTACCTGACCAACGCCGACGACATCCAGATCAAGATGGCCCAGGGCGCCAAGCCCGGCGAGGGCGGCCAGCTGATGGCGCAGAAGGTCTACCCGTGGGTGGCCCGCACCCGCCACTCGACCCCCGGCGTCGGGCTCATTTCCCCGCCCCCGCACCACGACATCTACTCGATCGAGGACCTCGCGCAGCTGATTTATGACGCTAAGCGCGCCAACCCCTCGGCCCGGGTGCACGTCAAGCTCGTCTCCGAGGTGGGCATCGGCACAGTTGCCGCCGGTGTCACCAAGGCGAAGGCCGACGTCGTCCTGGTCTCCGGCCACGACGGCGGAACCGGCGCCTCGCCGCTGAACTCGCTCAAGCATGCCGGTGTCCCGTGGGAGCTCGGCCTGGCCGAGACCCAGCAGACCCTGATGCTCAACGGCCTGCGCGACCGCGTGGTGGTGCAGGTGGACGGCCAGCTCAAGACCGGACGCGACGTTGTGATCGCCGCGCTGCTGGGCGGCGAGGAGTTCGGCTTCGCCACCGCCCCGCTGGTGGTTGAAGGCTGCATCATGATGCGCGTCTGCCACCTGGACACCTGCCCGGTGGGCGTCGCGACGCAGAATCCTGAGCTGCGAGCCCGCTTCACCGGCAAGCCGGAGTTCGTGGTCAACTTCTTCGAGTTCCTGGCCGAGGAAGTCCGCGAGATCCTGGCGGAGCTGGGCTTCCGCAGCCTGGAGGAGGCAATCGGCCACGCCGAGGTGCTGGACGCCCGGGACGCCGTCAACCACTGGAAGGCCGACGGCCTGGACCTGGACCCCATCCTGCACGGGCTGGAGTTCGACGACGACGCTCCGCTGCGGAACCTGACCGGCCAGAACCACGAGCTGGACAAGCACTTCGACCAGCGCCTGATCACCATGGCCACGGAGGCGCTGACCGACCGCAGCCCGGTGAAGATCGCCGTCGACGTCATCAACACCGACCGCTCGGTGGGCACCATGCTGGGCCACGTCGTGACCAAGACGTTCGGCACGGATGTCCTGGCGACGGACACCATCGACATCACCCTCAGCGGCACCGCCGGCCAGTCGCTGGGCGCCTTCCTGCCCGCAGGCATCACGCTGCGGCTGTACGGCGACTCGAACGACTATGTGGGCAAGGGCCTCTCCGGCGGCCGCATTATCGTCCGCCCGGACCGGACCAACGTGTTCAAGGCGGAGACGAATGTCATCGCGGGCAACGTGATTGGCTACGGCGCCACCAGCGGCGAGATGTTCCTCCGCGGCCAGGTGGGCGAACGCTTCCTGGTCCGCAACTCGGGTGCCACCGCCGTCGTCGAAGGCATCGGTGACCACGGCTGCGAGTACATGACCGGCGGCCAGACGCTGATCATCGGCCGCACAGGCCGGAACTTCGGCGCCGGCATGTCCGGTGGAACCGCCTACGTCCTGGACCTGGACACCGCCCGGGTCAACAAGGAAGCCCTGCAGTCCGGCGAACTCCAGCTCCGCGAGCTGGATGCCGAGGACCGCGACATCGTGCACGGCCTGCTGGTCAAGCACGTTGAAGAAACTGATTCCCAGCTGGCTGCGCGGCTCCTCGAGAATTTCGATGACACCGCAGCCCGCATTACCAAGGTGCTGCCGCGCGACTACGCGGCCGTGCTGCAAACCCGTCTCGACGCCATCGAAGAGGGCCTGGACCCCGACGGCGAAGAAGTATGGTCTCGAATCCTGGAGGTGACCGGTGGCTGATCCACGCGGATTTCTGAAAGTACGCCAGCGGGAAACCCAGCCGCGCCGTCCCGTTTCCGTCCGCATCATGGACTGGAAGGAAGTGTACGAGGCGCAGGAAAAGGGCACGCTGAAGGCGCAGGCCGGCCGCTGCATGGACTGCGGCGTCCCGTTCTGCCACCAGGGCTGCCCGCTGGGCAACCTGATTCCCGAGTGGAACGACCTCATGTGGCGGGACAAGGGCGAGGAAGCTATCGAGCGCCTGCACGCCACGAACAACTTCCCGGAATTCACCGGTCGCCTGTGCCCCGCTCCGTGCGAGGCGTCCTGCGTCCTGGGGATCAACCAGCCTGCCGTCACCATCAAGCAGGTGGAAGTCTCCATCATCGACGAGGCCTGGGACAACGGCTGGGTGGAGCCGCTGCCTCCCGCCCGGTTGACCGGCAAGACGGTGGCCGTCGTTGGCTCCGGACCCGCCGGCCTGGCGGTGGCCCAGCAGCTGACGCGCGTGGGCCACACCGTCGCGGTGTACGAACGCGACGACAAGATCGGCGGCCTGCTGCGCTACGGGATCCCCGACTTCAAGATGGAAAAGGAGCAGGTGGACCGCCGCGTCGAGCAGATGAAGGCGGAAGGCACCCGCTTCCGGACCGGCGTCGCCGTGGGCACCGACGTGACGTGGGAGCAGCTGCGCCGGCGCTATGACGCCGTCGTGGTCTGCACGGGCGCCACCGTGCCGCGCGACCTGCCCATCCCGGGCCGGGACCTTGACGGCGTGCACTTCGCCATGGACTACCTGGTCCCGGCAAACCGCGCAGTCGCGGGGGAGCACATCGAAAACCAGATCCACGCCCAGGGCAAGCATGTTGTGATCCTCGGCGGCGGTGACACCGGGGCGGACTGCCTGGGCACCGCGCACCGCCACGGTGCGGCATCGGTGACCACCCTCGCCATCGGCAAGCAGCCGCCGGCCGAGCGTGCCAGCCACCAGCCGTGGCCCACGTTCCCCAACCTCTTCGAGGTAGCCAGCGCCCACGAGGAAGGCGGTGAGCGCACGTACCTTGCCTCTACCGTCGAGTTCGTGGGCGAGAACGGCAAGCTGACCGGCGTCAAGGTTGCCGAGACTGAATTCGTGGACGGCAAGCGCCTGCCCAAGGCCGGCACCGAGCGGATCATCCCCGCGGACCTGGTGTTCCTGTCGCTGGGATTCACCGGCGCCGAGCCCGCCGGGATCACCGAACAGGTCAAGGCTGAGTTCGACGGCCGCGGCAATGTGTCCCGCGACGGCTACTACATGACCAACACCGAGGGCGTCTTCGTGGCCGGCGACGCGGGCCGCGGACAGTCCCTCATTGTGTGGGCCATCGCCGAAGGCCGCGCCGCGGCTGCAGCAGTGGACAAGTTCCTGATGGGGAGCACCATCCTTCCCGCCCCCGTGGCCCCCACGGACCGCGCCATCGCCGTGCTCTAGGCATGCATCGGGGGTTCACCTCCACGACAACTAACCAATGCAAGAGACCAATAGGGTAGGTATATGAGACGCGCAAAAATTGTGGCTACGTTCGGCCCGGCAATCGCCAGCTACGAGAACACCCTCGCG
>NZ_JARCCZ010000022.1:0-97010 GCF_048957775.1 Pseudarthrobacter sp. CC4
CCGAACTCGCCCACATCGCCGACGGCATCCAGGACTCCGGCACCACCCGCCAGGAAGCCAGCTCACTGCTCGCCGCCCGTTCCTGAGCTGCGCACCGCCACAAAATCACAGCGCCACCCAAGGGCCGGCACCGGAAGACTCCGGTGCCGGCCCTTGGGCTTTGGTCACGTAGAATTGAGGAACTATGGCGAAATCCCCTGATTCCAGCAACTCCACTCCGTCTGGCTCCAGCGCAGTCAAGCGTGGCCTCTTCTCGCGGAAGCCCAAAGAGGCCAAGGTCAAGAAGCCCAGCCGGCTCAAGCAGATCGGCGAAGTCTTCACCATGACGCGCCGTCATGACCCCATGGTTCCGTGGCTTATGCTGCTGGTCTTCCTTGGCGTTGTGGCTGTCAGCTTCCTGGTCGGCTTCTGGCTGGACAACTGGATCACCGGCCTGATCATCGGCATCCCGCTGGGCCTGCTCGGTGCCACGTTCATCTTGTCGCGCCGGGCCGAGCGTGCCGCCTTCGCGCAGATCGAGGATCAGCCCGGCGCCTCCGGCGCTGCCCTGGGCACCCTGCGGCGCGGCTGGATCACCGAGGAACAGCCCGTTGCCGTCAACCCCCGCACGCAGGACGCCGTCTTCCGCGCAATTGGCCGTCCCGGCGTCGTGCTCGTCAGCGAAGGCCCCACGCACCGCGTAAAGCCGCTGCTGGAGGCCGAGCGCAAGCGCCTCGCGCGCATCCTGCCCAACGTCACCGTGCACGTCATTGAAAGCGGCCGCGGCGAGGGCCAGGTTCCCCTCAGCGAAGTGGCCAAGAAGATGGGCAAGCTCAAGAAGGAACTGACCAAGCTTGAGGTGAATGCGGTGTCGAAGCGGATTGCATCCCTGGGCAACCGCCTCCCGATTCCCAAGGGCATTGACCCCTACAAGGCGCGTCCCAACCGCGGACGCTAGGTTTTGAACCCGCCCCGGTTCCGGCTTAGGCCGGCAGCCGGGGCGTTTTCTTTGCAGCCCCCAAGGCAGGACAGGACAACACCATGACCCTCACCAAAGCAGTGATCCGCGCGTTCCGGATCCTGGCCGTCGCGGAAGCCTTCAGCTGGGCGGCCCTCCTCATCGGCATGTACTTCAAGTGGATCGCCGGCACCACGGAAATTGGCGTCCAGGTGGCGGGCCCCATTCACGGAGCCCTGTTCGTGGGGTATGGCGTCTGCGCCCTGGGACTCTGGCGGCTGCAGCGTTGGCCCTTTGTGGTGGCCCTGTTCGCGGGTCTGTCCGCCGTGTTCCCGTTCGCCACCATCCTGTTCGAACGGTGGGCAGGACAGCGCCGGTACCTCAGCGTTGCCGGGGCACCTTCCGGCGCAGCCACTGTCCGGGAACCAAGTTCGGTCTAGCCTGCCGGGTGCGCGCCGCGCCGCCGGGACTTCGAGCCCCTAGCGGCGGAGCAGCAGCGTATTCATTGCCTTGTCGTGGAGGCCACGGTGGTCAGGATCGAAAATCACCGCGGGAATCACCAGGCAAAGCAGCAGGGACCTCACCAGTGCGGCCAGCGGACCCGGCGCACCACCCCCGGCCCTCACCACGTGGATGCCCACCGCACGGTGTCCAATGCTGTAGCCGAGGGTCCCTACCAGCAGGGCCTGTTCTACGGCGAAGATTGCCAGGGTGGCCCAGGCGTCGCCCGCGAAGGCGAAGTTGCTGATCAGCAGCGCAACGGTCCAGTCGATCGTGATCGCGGCGATCCTGCGGCCCGCCCGCGCAATGGAGCCCGGCCCTGACTCCGGCAGTCCCAGCCGCTCCCCCGGATACTTGGATATGCCCGAGGTGTCGGGGCCGGAGAGCCAGGAGCCGATGTCTTTGCGATCTACCACCGTCCAAGTTTAGCGACTTCCTGCCGACCACACTGTGGATGGGGTTAGACCACAGTGTGGACAGAGGATAGCGTTGCCATATCAGGGCATTCTGTAACCTGCCCGAAACAATGCGGACATGGACGGGAAATGCCGCGTCCATAGGCTGTTACCAGTTTCAAGCAATCCGCCGGAAGGCAAGACACAGCAGGTAGTACACGGCAGGCTATTGCGGCAGGGTACTGAAGGCAGGGGAACACCGCGTTGTTTCCCTGCCTTCGGATTGCGCTGGATCAGCTGGCTTGCACGCCAGATATTTACATATGCGTAAGGAGCATAGATGTTCAAGACTGCGGACGAAGTCCTCAAGTTCATCAAGGACGAAGATATTAAGTTCGTCGACATCCGTTTCACCGATCTTCCGGGCGTCCAGCAGCACTTCAACGTCCCCGCGAAGAGTGTTGACGCCGACTTCTTCATCAACGGCCAGCTCTTCGACGGATCCTCCATCCGCGGCTTCCAGGGCATCGCTGAGTCTGACATGCAGCTCATCCCCGACGTCACCACGGCGTTCCTGGACACCTTCCGCATGGAGAAGACCCTCGCGCTGAACTTCTCCATCGTCAACCCGCGCACCGGCGATCCGTACCACCGCGACCCCCGCGGCGTTGCCGAGAAGGCTGAGGCGTACCTGGCATCCACCGGCATCGCGGACACCGCGTTCTTCGCTCCCGAAGCCGAGTTCTTCGTGTTCGACAACGTCCAGTACCAGTCCTCCCCGCAGGGCAGCTTCTACAAGATCGATTCCGAGGAAGCCCACTGGAACACCGGCCGCGAGGAAGAGGGCGGAAACCTCGGCTACAAGACCCCCGTCAAGGGCGGTTACTTCCCGGTCTCCCCCACCGACAAGCAGGCTGACCTCCGCGACGCCATGTGTGTTGCACTGGACGAAGCCGGCCTCGAGGTCGAGCGCAGCCACCACGAAGTTGGCTCCGCCGGCCAGGCTGAGATCAACTACAAGTTCACCACGCTGACCCACGCTGCCGATGACCTGCAGAAGTTCAAGTACGTCATCAAGAACACCGCAGACGCCTGGGGCAAGTCCGTAACCTTCATGCCCAAGCCGGTCTTCGGCGACAACGGATCCGGCATGCACTGCCACCAGTCGCTCTGGAACGGTGGCGAGCCGCTGTTCTACGACGAGAAGGGCTACGCCGGCCTGTCCGACACCGCCCGCTGGTACATCGGCGGCCTGCTCAAGCACGCCTCCGCCGTCCTGGCCTTCACCAACCCGACGGTGAACTCCTACCGCCGCCTGGTCAAGGGCTTCGAAGCTCCGGTCAACATGGTCTACTCGCAGGGCAACCGCTCCGCCGGTATCCGTATCCCCATCACGGGCACCAACCCGAAGGCCAAGCGCATCGAGTTCCGCGCGCCGGACCCCTCCTCCAACCCGTATCTGGCGTTCGCTGCCCAGCTGATGGCCGGCATTGACGGTATCCGCAACCGCATCGAGCCCCCGGCCCCGATCGACAAGGACCTCTACGAGCTCCCCGCCGAAGAGGCCAAGGACATCCCCAAGGCTCCGGGCACGCTTGAAGAAGCACTGGAGGCCCTGCGCGAGGACAACGAGTTCCTGCAGGCCGGCGGTGTCTTCACTCAGGACCTGATCGATACCTGGATCGAGTACAAGTACGAGAACGAGATCCGCCCGCTGTCCCTGCGCCCGAACCCCTACGAGTTCGAGCTCTACTACGGCGTCTAGTCCCGGACCTGTTCTCCAGGACTCCTAAGGCAGCGAAGGCGGCCACCGGATATCCGGTGGCCGCCTTTTGCGTGCCCGGGAAAGTCGCACCCGGGACGGAAATGGAGGTGGGGGCCCGGTTCCAGACGTGCTGAGACCGGGAACCGGACCCCCTGACGAATGCCCCCCGGGATGAAGACCGTTCCAGCCTTCCCCCCAACAAGGTTGGAGAACACCGCCAATCCACATGATCGGGCAATCGCTTTCTCAGTGCAAACGGCGCCCCCGCGCCGAGACGCTATTGTGGCCGAAAACTTCGGAACATGATGCGTTGGGGTCCTGCCGCCCCTCCGGTGTACTGGCCCCGGTCCTCGAACCCGGCCCGGCGGTAGGCGGACACGCCCGCAGGATTGGCTTCGTTGACTGAAAGGACGACGCCGGCCTCCCGGGTTTGGTGCCGGGCGGTGAGTTTTTCAGCGGCCGCCACAGCGGCGGCTGCGGCGAGGCCGCCGAGCCCGCGGCCTTGTTCCCGCCGGTCGATCAGGAAACCCCTCAGCAGCCACGCAGACGCCTCGTCCGGCCATCCTGCCAGGCGTGCTGCCCCGGCCTGCAGGGTCAGCACGCCGACGGCCCTGCCGGCGCACTCAATGACGTAGGGCCGCCGCGATTCCTCAGCCAGTCCTGCCAGGGCCATCCGGAGCGGGTCACCGACGAACCGCTCCTGCCCGGGGCCCGGCTCCAGGGTTGCCACGGCTCCCAGCTGGACAGCCCGGGCGTCGGCGTCAAGGTCCTGGAGCGGGATGAGCCATACGCTCCGGCCCATGCCGCTCAGGCCTGCGGCCCGGCGGAATTGCCGCCAGCTGCGGACTCGGCCGGCGGACCGGCCGGATCCATCCACATCACTTCCCAGAGGTGGCCGTCCGGATCCTGGAAGCTGTGGTTATACATGAATCCGTAGTCCTGGGGTTTCTCGGACGGGGACCCGCCGGAGGACAGGGCGGTCCTGACGGCCTCGTCCACGGCCTCCCGGCTATCCACGGAGTAGGCGATGATCGCCTCCGCGGAGCCCTTGCTGTCCGCAACGCCCTTGGAGGTGAAGGTCTTGAAGAAGGACTCCACCAGCAGCATGACGTAGGCGTTCTCGTTGACGACCATGCAGGTGGCATTCTCGTCGGTATAGTCCGGGTTGAAGGAGAAGCCAAGGGCCGCAAAAAAGTCCACCGAGCGTTTCAGGTCTTTGACGGGCAGGTTGAAATAGATTTGGGTTGCCATGGGCTCAAAGTAGCACCGGCCAGGGCGGGTGTCAGCCACTCGCAGCCATCGCCAGGGAGGCGTCCGGCTGCCTGGGGCGGCTACTGTCCGTAAAAAACCCGCTCGAAGACTGCCCGGGCCCGCCTGCTGACCCGCAGGTAGTCCTCTTCAAGGACGGCTGCCTGGCCGGGCTCGTACCCGCACCACCGCGCCACGGCTTCCAGGTCGCGGCGGGAAGAGGGCAGCAGGTCCGAGGCCTTGCCGCTCCAGATCACGTTGGCGGACCGGATGCGGCTGGCCAGGCGCCACGCACGGGCCAGGAGGTCGGCATCCGCCCGGGCCAGCAAGCCCAGCTGGGCGGCGGCTTCCAGCGCCGCAAGCGTCGAGGTTGTCCGCAGTTCGGGGTGCCGGCCGGCGTGCCGAAGCTGGAGTAGCTGCACCAGCCATTCGACGTCGCTCAGCCCGCCGCGGCCCAGTTTCAGGTGCCGTGCGGGATCTGCCCCGCGGGGAAGCCGTTCTGCCTCCACGCGCGCCTTGATCCGCCTGATCTCCCGCACGTCGGTATCCGCAATGCTTTCCGGGTACCTGATGGGGTCAATGAGCTCGATGAAATCCTTGGCAAGATCGTCGTTACCGGCCATGGGGCGTGCCCTCAGGAGCGCTTGGGCTTCCCAGATCAGGGACCATCTCCGGTAGTACTCGGCAAAGGAGTCCAAGGAGCGGACCATGGCCCCGTTCTTTCCCTCCGGCCGCAGGTCCGCGTCCATTTGCAGGACGCGCTCGGCCATGATGGCCGGCTTAAGGGGCTGCGTCAGCAGGGTGGAGACCTTCGCGACGATCCGTGCGGCCTGCTCCTGCGCTTCCTCCTGGCTGAAACCGGGCAGGGCCCTGTGCACATACATAACGTCCGCATCCGAACCGTAGCCGATCTCGCGGCCGCCCTGCCTGCCCATGGCCACCACCAGGACGGCCGTCTTAAGCGGCCCGCCGGCGGAGACGATGCCTTCGGCCACCCGCAGGGCACCCAGGACGGCAGCACGGTCGGTGTCCGCCAGCGCCGTCCCCACCCGGTCCTGGGCCAGTAGCCCGGCTGAATCTGCCACGGCGATCCGGAGGATTTCCCGCCGCCGAATCAGCCGGATCAGCCGCATGGCACTCTCCGGATCCGCATGCCGGGACATCTTGGAGGTGATCTCCTGCCACTGCGCTTCGAAGCTCAAGGGGACCAGGTCCTTGTCGTGGCCCAGCCAGGCCACGGACTCTGGCGAGACCTCCAGGAGATCGGCTATCAGCCTGGAATTCGAGAGCACGTGGCACAGGCGTTCTGCTGCGGCGCTGGAGTCCCGGAGCATTCCCAGGTACCAGTGCGTGGTTCCCAGGGCTTCACTGACGCGCCGGAACGCAAGCAGCCCGGCATCCGGGTCCACGCCCTCGGCCAGCCAGTCCAGCAGGATTGGCAGCAGCTGCCGCTGCAGGGCGGCGCGCCTGCTGACCCCCGCCGTGAGTGCCTCGATGTGGCGCATGGCGCCCTGCGGATCCCGATATCCGAGGGCTGCCAGCCTGCCCTGGGCGGCTTCCGGGGTCAGCTTCGCGTCCTCGCTGCTGAGCTTGGCCGCCGTGTTGAGCAGCGGCCGGTAGAAGATACGCTCGTGCAGTTCCCGTACCGAACGCTTGGTTTTCTGCCACGTGGCCAGCAGTGCGTCAGGATGGGGCCGCTCGTTTGAGAAGGGCCCCAGCACGGCCTTGGCCAGCGACCGGAGGGCCGGTTCAGCCACCGGCATGAGATGGGTCCTGCGCAGCTGGAAAAGCTGGATGCGGTGCTCCAGCAGCCGCAGGTACCTGTAGGCGTTGTCGAACGCAGCAGCGTCGGCGCGCCCGATGTACCCTCCGGCGGACAGCGCGGCGATGGCAGAGGTGGTGTCACGCCGTCGCAGCGTTTCATCTGCCTTTCCATGCACAAGCTGAAGGAGTTGGACGGTGAACTCAACGTCGCGGAGCCCGCCGCGGCCCAGTTTGATCTGCCGCTGCTCCTCCGCGGCCGGAATGTGCTCGGTGACCCGGCGCCGCATCGCCTGGACGGATTCCACGAAACCGTCACGGCTTGCCGAACTCCAGATCAGCGGCGCGACGGCTTCCTCGTAGCGGCGGCCCAGGGCGGCGTCACCGGCAATGGTCCTCGCTTTCAGCAGTGCCTGGAACTCCCAGCTTTCGGCCCAGCGGGCATAGTACGTCTCGTGCGAGGCCAAGGTGCGCACCAGGGGCCCCGACTTACCTTCCGGCCGCAGGTTGGCGTCCACCTCCCACAGGCCCGGTTCGCGCGCCACGGAGGAAATGGCACGGGATATGCCGCTGGCAAGGGCAGAGCCGATGGTGCTCGCCTGCGCGTCCTCAAGGGCGCCGGGGTCCACGACGTAAATGACGTCGACATCGGAAATGTAGTTCAGCTCCCGGGCGCCGCATTTGCCCATGCCGATGACGGCCAGTCCGACGCCGGCGACGGCGTCCGCGCCGTACTGGCCGGCGGCTTCGGCACGCGAGACCGCGAGGGCCGCCTCGATGGCTGCCCCGGCGAGGTCTGCGAGTTCGCCGCCCACGGCCGGCAGGAAGTCCAACGGATCGGCGGCGCACAGGTCCTTGACGGCGAGGTCCACCACCCCCCTGCGGTAGGCCGTGCGCAGGGCGGCATAGGCGTCGGCTCCGGTGCTGGTTGCCATCGGGCGCTCGGCACGCGGGTCGGCGCCCACGGACTGCAGGAGGACTTCGCGCAGGGTGGCAGGATCGGACTGCAGCGGCTCGGGGCTCGCCCGGACCCGGAAGGCCTCCAGGTGTTCCGGGTGGCGGATCAGGAACTCCCCCAGCGCCTCGGACGCACCGAGCACCCTGTACATCGGTTCGCTGGTGTCGGGGTCGGCGGCGGCCAGGTCCCGGAGGTCCGGGTGCTTTTCGATCAGGCGGACCAGGGACTGGAGGGCAGTGTCCGGGCTGGCTGCCATGTGCAGGCCCGCGAACAGCCTGTCCTGGTCCAGTCCTTCCAGCTCCGGGGCAGCCAGGAACCGCTCACCCTTTTCAAGGTCGCTGAAACCGGCCGCAATGAGGCGGCGTGCCAGGCTCACGCCCGCCGCCTAGAGGATGCCGAGGTTGCGCTGCAGCTCGTAGGGCGTCACCTGCAGGCGGTAGTCCTGCCACTCGGCGCGCTTGTTGCGCAGGAAGTGCTCAAAAACCTGCTCTCCCAGGATCTGCGGCATCAGTTCGGACTCTTCCATGGTCCGGATGGCGTCATGGAGGCTTGCGGGAAGCGGATCGTGGCCCATGGCGCGGCGTTCCGCCGAGCTGAGCGACCAGACGTCGTCCTCGGCGGCGGCGGGAAGGTCGTAGCCTTCCTCGATGCCCTTCAGGCCGGCGCCCAGCAGGACGGCGTAGGCCAGGTAGGGATTGGCCGCGGAATCGATGCCGCGGTACTCGATCCGGGCGGACTGGCCCTTGCCCGGCTTGTACAGCGGAACCCGGACCAGCGCCGAGCGGTTGTTGTGCCCCCAGCTCAGGTAGCTGGGAGCTTCCCCGCCGCCCCAGAGCCGCTTGTAGGAGTTGACGAACTGGTTGGTCACCGCAGTGAATTCGGGGGCGTGCTTGAGGATGCCTGCGATGAACTGGCGGGCGGTCTTGGACAGCTGGAACTCCGCGCCGGCCTCATAGAAGGCGTTGGTGTCCCCCTCGAACAGGGAGAAGTGTGTGTGCATGCCGGATCCGGGATGGGCGGTGAACGGCTTGGGCATGAAGGTGGCGTAGGTGCCCTGCTGGAGTGCCACTTCCTTGATCACGGTGCGGAACGTCATGATGTTGTCCGCCGTCTGCAGTGCATCCGCATAGCGGAGGTCGATTTCGTTCTGGCCGGGGCCTGCCTCATGGTGGCTGAACTCCACCGAGATGCCCACGGATTCGAGCATTGTCACTGCCGTGCGGCGGAAGTCCTGTGCCACGCCGCCGGGAACGTGGTCGAAATAGCCGCCCTCGTCCACCGGCACGGGTGCACCGTCCGGCCCGGGTTCCTGCGACTTGAGGAGGTAGAACTCGATTTCCGGGTGGGTGTAGCAGGTGAAGCCCATGTCCGCCGCCTTCGCGAGGGTCCGCTTCAGCACGTTGCGCGGATCCGCCGCGGACGGCTCGCCGTCGGGCGTGAGGATGTCGCAGAACATCCTGGAGGTCTGCTCCGTTTCGCCGCGCCACGGCAGGATCTGGAACGTGGAGGGATCAGGCTGGGCCAGCATGTCGGATTCGAACACCCGGGCCAGGCCTTCGATCGCGGAACCGTCGAACCCCAGGCCTTCCTCGAAGGCGCCCTCAACTTCAGCGGGGGCAAGTGCCACGGACTTGAGCGAGCCCACGACGTCGGTGAACCACAGGCGTACGAACCGTACGTCGCGCTCTTCGATTGTGCGCAGGACAAACTCTTGCTGGCGGTCCATGATGGCCTCTTCTCCGGTCAACGTCCATGCTCCGGGTCCGCAGAGGGGAAAAGCCGGCAGCAGTTCACCAACACTGTACTAAGCATTCGGCCCCGATGCTGGAGCCTGCCCCGCGCGTAACACAGCGTTAACACCTCCCCGCCCGATTTTGCCTCCGGAGTGCACCCCTCGCCCGCTTCCGGGGACCTGCTCCAGCGCCTTTCTATGACGCTTATCACCACCGGGGGCGATGACCGCCGGTAGCTAGGACGGCCGGTACCGCACTACGCTCGTGCCATGGCCTCAAGCAACAGCTCCGATTCCAGCATGTCCGCCGACGTCCCCGCCCCCTACGGCAGCGGGCCCGGGCAGGCGGCTGCGTCCGCTTCGGAACGGAAGCCCGCCAAGGTCCGCATCCACCACCTCCAGCAGGCCAAGAGGGACGGGACCAGGTTCGCGATGCTGACCGCCTATGAGCAGTACACGGCGGAGATCTTCGACGCTGCCGGCATAGAGGTGCTCCTCGTGGGCGACTCGGCGTCGAACAACGTCTTCGGCAACGAAACAAGCCTTCCGGTGACCGTGGACGAGCTGCTCCCGCTGTGCCGGGCGGTGGCGCGGTCCGCCAAGCGCGCGCTGATCGTGGCCGACCTGCCGTTTGGAAGCTACGAGGTTTCCCCTGAGCAGGCCGTGGCCGCGGGTGTCCGGTTCCTCAAGGAAGGCCTGGCGCACGCCGTGAAGATCGAGGGCGGCAAATACTATGCCCCCACCGTAAAAGCCATGGTGCAGGCCGGCATTCCGGTGATGGCGCACATCGGCTTCACCCCCCAGAGCGAGCACGCACTGGGCGGGTATCGCGTCCAGGGCCGCGGCGGCGACGCACAGCGGTTGATTGACGACGCCGTCGCGCTGGCTGATGCGGGGGCCTTCAGCGTGCTGATGGAAATGGTTCCGGCCGAAACGGCGGCCGCAGTGGATGCGGCGGTCTCCGTTCCCACCGTAGGGATAGGCGCCGGCAAGGAAACAACCGGGCAGGTGCTCGTCTGGCAGGACATGGCGGGGCTTCGGGGCGGCCGGATGGCCAAGTTCGTCAAGCAGTACGCGGACCTGCGGAGCACGCTGATGGATGCGGCCACTGCCTACGCCGAGGACGTCAGGTCCGGCCGGTTCCCCGGTCCTGAGCACTCCTTCTAGCGCCGGACAGGTTCCACCGCCGGGCGGCCGGCCGCCGGCAACGCACGCCCGCACCAGGCGGGCCTGCCATCCCCGCGGTCAGTCGTCGTCGTCCTTTTCCCACGCCTCGTTGCGGGCACGGACCTTTTCAAGGGCGTGTTCGGCTTCTTCCCGCGTCTTGTAGGGCCCGATCAGCTGGCTCCAGTCGGACAGCCGGTCCTCTTCGATCTCATGCGTCCTGACGTTGTACCAGTACTCAGTCATCGTTGCTCCTCGTTCCGGCGGCGGGGAAGCAGCGGCGTGATCCGCGTAACGTAGATTCTTTCGCAGGTCCCGCGCGGCTTCCGGTTGTTTGGCGTTCTGCAGTGCCTTATATGATCAATCTATGCCTTCCCTTGCCTCGACTGCACCCATCGGCACCCTCACCCCGGGGACCATAGGTCCGCAGCGTCCCGTCCCGGCGTCCATCCCCCGGCCGGAGTACGTGGGCAAGCCTGCCCCGGCAAAGTTCACCGGCTCCGAGGTCAAATCCCCCGAAACGATCGAAAAGATCCGGGTAGCTTCGAAGATCGCCGCCCAGGCCATCGTGGAAGTGGGCAAACACATCCAGCCGGGCGTCACCACGGACCAGCTGGACAAGGTGGGCCACGAGTTCCTCCTTGACCACCACGCCTACCCTTCCACCCTGGGCTACCGGGGCTTCCCCAAGTCGCTGTGCGCGTCCCTGAACGAGGTCATTTGCCACGGCATCCCGGACAGCACCGTGGTCCACGACGGCGACATCCTCAACATCGACATCACCGCCTTCATCAACGGTGTCCACGGAGACACCAACTACACCTTCCTGGTGGGCGATGTGGACGAGGAATCCCGGCTGCTGGTGGAACGGACACAGGAGTCGCTGAACCGGGCCATCAAGGCAGTGGCACCGGGCCGGGAAATCAACGTGATCGGCCGCGCCATCCAGTCCTACGCCAAGCGCTTCGGCTACGGTGTTGTGCGGGATTTCACCGGCCACGGCGTGGGTGAAGCCTTCCACACAGGGCTCATCATTCCGCACTACGACGCCGCCCCGGCCTACAACACGGTGATCGAGGCCGGCATGGTCTTCACCATCGAGCCGATGCTGACGCTCGGCACCGTGGAGTGGGACATGTGGGCGGATGACTGGACAGTGGTCACGAAGGACCGGAAGCGCACTGCCCAATTCGAGCACACCCTGCTGGTGACGGACTCCGGCGCGGAGATCCTGACCCTGCCGTAGCCTGTTCACCTGGCCTCCAGCCTGATGTACTGATCGCTGCACGCCCTCCCCGGTTCCTGACCGGACACCAATCCCAGGCGGCTTTCCGGCCGCTCCTACCCTGCCCGCCTCTGCCACGAACGGATACCCATTGGCCAAGAATGACGAAAAGTCGAACAAGAACGCCCCCCTGATCGGCATCGACATCGGTGGCACCGGAATCAAGGGCGGCATCGTCGACTTGAAGAAGGGCAAACTGCTGGGTGAACGGTTCCGGGTCCCCACCCCCCAGCCGGCTACCCCGGAATCCGTTGCCGAGGCCGTGGCGCTGGTGGTTTCCGAGCTTTCTGCCCGGCCCGAGGCCCCGGCCGCCGGCTCGCCCGTGGGCGTGACCTTCCCCGGCATCATCCAGCACGGCGTGGTGCACTCCGCGGCCAACGTGGACAAGAGCTGGCTCAACACGGACATCGACGCGCTCCTGACCGCCCGGCTGGGCCGGCCGGTAGAGGTCATCAACGACGCCGACGCTGCCGGGCTGGCGGAAGCCCGCTACGGCGCCGGGGCCGGCGTCAAGGGCACCGTCCTGGTGATCACCCTGGGCACGGGAATCGGTTCGGCCTTTATCTTCGATGGCAAGCTGGTCCCCAATGCTGAACTGGGACACCTGGAAATCGACGGCCACGACGCCGAATCCAAAGCCTCGGCGGTGGCACGGGAACGCGACGGGCTGTCCTGGGACGAATACAGCGTCCTGCTGCAGCGCTACTTCTCCCACGTCGAATTCCTGTTCTCGCCCGAACTGTTCATTGTGGGCGGCGGCATCTCCAAGCGTGCCGACGAGTACCTGCCCAACCTTCGGCTCCGGACCCCCATCGTGCCGGCGGTCCTTCGCAACGAGGCCGGCATCGTAGGTGCCGCCATCGAAATCGCCCTGAAGCACAAGCTCGCAAAATAGCAAAAGCCGTGCCGCCGCCAACTGCCCGGCAGTCGACGGCGGCACGGCTCAGTCTTTCGGTGGCGGCTGCGGCTTCCCCTCCGCTGACGCCACCGGAGACTACAGGGGGCTCTTCTCGGAGCTCTTCGGGCCCTTCGCGGCAATTCCCGGGGCGCCATCCTCTTCCTGCCGGAGCAGGGCGATGGCGGTTTCGAAGTCCTCAAGGGATTCGAAAGCCTGATAGACGCTGGCAAACCGCAGGTAGGCGACCTTGTCAAGCTTCTGCAGCGGACCGAGGATGACCAGGCCCACCTCGTGGGCGTCGATCTCGGCAGCGCCAGAGGAACGGATCTGCTCTTCGACCTCCTGCGCCAGCAGCGCGAGGTCGTCTTCGCTGACGGGCCGCCCTTGGCAGGCCTTCCGTACTCCGTTGATCACCTTGCTGCGGCTGAAGGGCTCCCCCACGCCGGACCGCTTGATCACGGAAAGGCTGGTGGTTTCCACCGTGGTGAATCTCCGGCCGCATTCCGGGCACTGCCGGCGCCGGCGGATGGCTGAACCGTCATCCGCCATGCGGCTGTCCACTACCCGGGAGTCCGGGTTGCGGCAGAACGGACAGTACATAGTGCCACCCTCCTTCCCAGGCGCCAGTGCAGGCGCAACTTCAGCGCCTCCATTTTATGTCCTGGGAACCGCTAATAACAAGCGTGTAATACTACATGTTGTGGTTGGGGCTACTAGATATCGGTTCCTGGGGGTTTTTCAGGCGAACCTGGCCGTCACTGCCTCCCCGTGCGCGGGAAGGTCCTCCGCGCCGGACAGGCTGACGATGTGCCCGCTGACCTCGGCCAGCGCTTCCCGGCTGTAGTTGACCACCTGGATGGCCCGCAGGAACGTGGTGACGTTCAGGCCGGATGAGAAAGCGGCGGTGCCGCTGGTGGGCAGGACGTGGTTGGACCCCGCGCAGTAGTCCCCCAGGCTGACGGGGCTGTAGTCGCCCACAAAGATGGCGCCGGCGTTCCGGATCCTGGCGGCGACGCCGGCGGCGTCCCGGGTCATGATCTCCAGGTGCTCGGCCGCATAGGCGTCGCAGGCGGCGATGCCCTGCTCCAGGTTGTCCACCAGCACCACCCCGGACTGCGGGCCGGACAGCGCTTCGAGGACGCGCGCCGAGTGCTTGGTTGCCGCCGCCTGGCGGCCGAGTTCGGCGCGGACCGCCGTGGCGAGGTCCTCGGAATCGGTGATCAGCACCGAGGCCGCCTTGGGGTCGTGCTCAGCCTGGCTGATGAGGTCGGCGGCCACGAGGGCCGGCCGGGCCGTGGAGTCTGCCAGGATGGCGATCTCCGTAGTGCCGGCCTCCGAATCGATCCCCACGACGCCCTTGACCAGGCGCTTGGCGGTGGCAACGAAAATATTGCCCGGCCCGGTCACCACATCCACCGGCTCCAGCGCCGGGCCGGCATCCGTTGCCTCAACACCGTAGGCGAACGCGGCGATGGCCTGGGCGCCGCCGATGGCATACACCTCGGTGATCCCCAGCAGTGCGGCGGCGGCAAGGATGGTGGGGTGCGGCAGTCCCGCGAACTCCTTCTGCGGAGGCGAGGCCAGGGCAATCGAGCGCACCCCTGCAGCGAGGGCCGGAACAACGTTCATGATCACGGAGGACGGGTAGACGGCGAGGCCGCCGGGGACGTAGAGTCCCACCCTCGCAACCGGCACCCAGTTCTGCGCCACCACGGCCCCGTCGCCGAGCCGGACCTCGATGTTCCGGGGACGCTGGCCGTCGGCGAAGCGCCGTGCGCGGCTGATGGACTCCTCCAGTGCGCTGCGGACGGACGGCTCGAGTTCCTCGAGCGCGGCGGCCAGGGCCTCCTGCGGAACCAGCGGGTGGCGCTGCTGCACGCCGTCGAAGCGAAGGGCCAGTTCTCCCAGTGCCTCGAAGCCGCCCCGCCGGACGGCCGCAATGATGTCCAGGACCTTTTCTTCAGCGTCCGCCACGGTCTGGCCCTGGGCCCGCGGGACAGCGGCGCGCAAGCCGGCGAGGGTCAGGCTTTGGCCGCGCAGGTCAACGGTGCGGAAGTTTACGACGGCGGCGGCTGGGCTGGCGGGATTCTCCGAAGAAATGGTCACTGGTCTATTTTACGGGCCCCGCCGCAGCGTGCCGCGACTGGTGGGTGCCGTCGTCGGACTTCCCGCCCAGGAGGTTAAGAAGCTCCAGCGCGAAAACGGACACGGCCGCGGCGGCGGGCCACAGGAGCAGCACCGGCCAGGCGCGCAGCGAAAAAGCGATGCTGGCATTCGCCGAGGCATCGACGGCGGGCGCCCATAACTGCGCGCTGAGGAGCCCCGCCTGCCAGGCGACCACTGCGCCGCACAGGGCACCAGCCAGGCCCATCAGGAGGTCCGCCTGCGGATCCGCGCGCTTCCGGTCCGCCAGGAAAACGGCCAGGAGGCACCCGGCAAGGACCAGCAGGCCGGCCAGCGTCAGGTCCCGCGGGAGCCAGACCACCGGATTGGTGCCGCTGGAGAGGGCCGGATCCCGGGTGACCAGGTTGAGGCCGCCAGGAGCCAGGAGCCACCACAGGATGCCCACCGGGACACCCGCCGCTGCAGGGACCGCGAACAACGCCCAGGACAGCCGCGGGCGCGTGCGGCGGGTGGCTTTCGTCATGCAACAAACCTTAACAAATGTTCCGGCAGGATAGCCGCCGTGCGCGGGCTCCAGGGGATTCTCCACCGGCGCGCCGGACCCATACCCTTGAAGGAGAACATAAATACCAAACCATCCAGCCCACCAGGAGTTTCCGTGACAACAGCTGACGTTCCGTTCGAACGGACGTTCAAGGAGATGTTCCGGCGCCATGCCGCCGGCGTCGCCATCATCACGGTGAACTACCAGGACCAGCCCTACGGTTTCACCGCCACCTCGGTTGCCTCGCTTTCCGCGCAGCCGCCGCGCTTCACCTTCAACATGGCCCGCAGCTCACGGTCGTGGCCGGCCGTGGCAAACACCACCTACCTGGGGGTCCATATGCTGGGCCTGGAGAACCAGCAGCTCGCTGACAGGTTTGCCGGTGCCGGCAACCGCTTTGAGGGGGACCACTGGGAGGTGGGTCCGCACGGCGTGCCGGTGCTTAAGGGCGTAGCCGGTTGGCTGATCGGCGAAGTGCAGATGCGCCTGTCCTTCGAAAACAACGCCGTTGTGGTGGTCCAGGTGGTGGACGGGCAGGTGGGCGGGGACGGCTCTCCCCTGTTGTACCACGGCGGGGCGTACGGCCAGCCGGTCCCGCTGGATTACGAGATCTGAGGCACTAGCTCCGGACGACGACGGCGGTACTTGCCGCCCGCCGTCGTCCGTGCCTCCGTCAGGCGTCCAGGCAGGCGGGCCCGAGGAGCACTTTCAGGTCGCCGAACAGGGACGGGCTGGGGTTCACGCGCAGGTGGACCGGCAGGCCCATGATCTCCGTCCGGGTGTCACCCTGCAGGTGCAGCCGCACTTCGGAGTTCCCGCGGTGGGTACGGAGGACGTCGCCCAGTTCGGTGACCACCGCTTCCGTGGCCTTGTAGGTGGGCATGGTGATCACCAGCGGGCCGTTGAGCCCCTCGCTGAGGTCCGGAACGGACAGTTCCATGCAGTTCAGGGTGATGGCGCCGTCGTCGCGCTTTTGCAGGCGCCCCTTAACCACCACGATCAGGTCCTCGGCGAGGACAGATGCGATGGGGCCGTAGACCTGGCCGAAGAACATGACTTCCATCGAGCCGCCCAGGTCCTCCACTTCGGCCCTGGCGTAGGCGTTGCCGCTGGCCTTGGCGATGCGCCTGCTCAGCGACGTGATCATGCCGGCGATGGTGATGATCGCGCCATCCTGCGGTCCGTCTTCGCCGAGGACGGAGGTGATGCTCATCTCCGCATGCTGACTCAGCAGCCCTTCGAGGCCCTGCAGGGGGTGGTCTGAAACGTAGAGTCCCAGCATGTCCCGTTCGAAGGAGAGTTTGTCCTTCTTCTCCCACTCCGGCAGGTCCGGGATCTCGATGCTCAGGGATGACTCGGATTCGGCTTCGTCGAACCCTGCGAAGAGGTCGAACTGTCCGATCGCTTCGTTCCGCTTGAGCGTGATGACGGAGTCGATGGCCTCTTCGTGGATCATGGCCAGGGCCCGGCGGTGGTGGCCCAGCGAGTCGAAGGCGCCGGACTTGATCAGCGATTCAATGGTCCGCTTGTTGCAGACCACGGCGGGGACCTTCATCAGATAGTCCTTGAACGACGTAAACGCGCCCTCGCTTTCGCGGGCAGCCACCATGGCCTCCACCACGTTGACGCCGACGTTGCGGATGGCGCCCATGCCGAAGCGGATGTCGTTGCCCACCGGGGTGAAGTTCAGCGCGGACTCGTTCACGTCCGGCGGCAGCACGGTGATGCCCATGCGCCGGCATTCGTTGAGGTAGATCGCCGACTTGTCCTTGTCATCACCCACCGAGGTCAGGAGCGCGGCCATGTACTCCGGCGCGTAGTGCGCCTTGAGGTACGCGGTCCAGTAGGAAATGACGCCGTAGGCGGCCGAGTGTGCCTTGTTGAAGGCGTAGTCGGAGAAGGGAAGCAGGATGTCCCAGAGGGTTTTCACTGCTTCCATGGAGTACCCGTTGTCCTGCATGCCCTGGGAGAAACCGGCGAACTGCTTGTCCAGTTCCGATTTCTTCTTCTTGCCCATGGCGCGGCGGAGGATGTCTGCCTGGCCCAGCGAGTAGCCGGCCAGCTTCTGGGCGACCGCCATAACCTGTTCCTGGTACACGATCAAGCCGTACGTTCCGCCCAGGATCTCCGCAAGGGGTTCCTTCAGTTCCGGGTGGATGGGAATGACTTCCTGGATCCCGTTCTTCCGCAGCGCATAGTCCGTGTGGGCGTTCGCGCCCATGGGGCCCGGCCGGTACAGGGCGAGCACGGCGGAAATGTCTTCGAAGTTGTCAGGCTTCATCAGCTTGAGCAGGGACCGCATGGGTCCGCCGTCGAGCTGGAAGACGCCCAGCGTGTCGCCGCGGGCCAGCAGCTCATAGGAAGGGGCGTCGTCGAGTTCCAGGTTTTCCAGGTCCAGGTCGATGCCGCGGTTCATCTTGATGTTTTCCAGGGCGTCGGAAATGATCGTCAGGTTCCGCAGGCCCAGGAAGTCCATCTTGATCAGGCCGAGGCCCTCACATGTGGGGTAGTCGAACTGGGTAATGACCTGGCCGTCCTGGATCCGGCGCATGATGGGAATGACATCGATGATCGGATCCGAGGACATGATGACGCCGGCTGCGTGCACGCCCCACTGCCGTTTCAGGCCCTCGATGCCCAGCGCGGTCTCAAAGACTTTCGCAGCTTCGGGGTCCGTGCTGATGAGCTGGCGGAAGTCGCCCGCTTCGCCGTAGCGCTTGGCCTCCGGGTTCTGGATGTCCGCCAGCGGGATGTCCTTGGCCATCACCGCCGGCGGCAGGGCCTTGGTGAGCGTTTCACCCATGCTGAACGGGTAGCCCAGCACGCGCGAGGAGTCCTTCAGGGCCTGCTTGGTCTTGATGGTGCCGTACGTGACGATCATGGCCACGCGTTCGTCGCCGTACTTCCGGGTCACGTAGTCGATGACTTCGGAGCGGCGCCGGTCATCGAAGTCGACGTCGAAGTCGGGCATGGAGACGCGGTCCGGGTTCAGGAACCGTTCGAAGATCAGGCCGTGGCGCAGGGGGTCCAGGTCGGTGATGCGCATGGCGTAGGCCACCATGGAGCCGGCGCCGGAACCACGGCCGGGGCCAACCCTGATGCCGTTGTTCTTGGCCCAGTTGATGAAGTCCGCCACCACCAGGAAGTAGCCGGGGAAACCCATGGAGGTGATGACGCCCAGTTCGTAGTCGGCCTGGGCGCGGACGTTGTCGGGGACGCCGCCCGGATACCGGTACTCAAGTCCCTTGGCCACTTCCTTGACCAGCCAGGACGTTTCATCCTCGCCCGGCGGGCAGGGGAACCGCGGCATGTAGTTGGCCCCGGTGTTGAAGGACACTTCGCAGCGTTCGGCGATCAGGAGGGTGTTGTCGCATGCGTCGGGGTGGTCGCGGAACAGTTCCCGCATTTCCCGGGGCGACTTCAGGTAGTAGCCGCTGCCGGAGAAGGCGAAGCGGGACCCGCCGTTGTCGTACGTGGGTTCCAGGAGGGTTGAACCGGACTGGATGGCCAGCAGGGCCTCGTGGGCCTTGGCATCGTGCTCGTGGGTGTAGTGGAGGTCGTTGGTGGCCACCAGGGGGAGGTTCAGCTCCTTGGCGAGCCGCAGCAGGTCCCCGGTGACGCGCCGCTCGATGTCCAGCCCGTGGTCCATGAGTTCGCAGAAGTAGTTCTCCGCCCCGAAAATGTCCCGGAACTCGGCTGCGGCCTCGAGGGCCTCGCGGTACTGGCCCAGCCGCAGCCGCGTCTGGATTTCACCGGACGGGCAGCCCGTGGTGGCGATCAGGCCCTCCGAGTAGGTGTTCAGCAGCTCCCGGTCCAGACGCGGCCATTTGCCGAAGACTGCATCCAGCGAGGCGATGGAGGACGCCCGGAACAGGTTCCGCATGCCTGCGTTGTTGTAGCTGAGCAGGGTCATGTGGGTGTAGGAGCCGCCGCCGGAAATATCGTCCTTGCGCTGGTGTTCCTCACCCCAGCGCACGCGGCTCTTGTCGCCGCGGGCAGTTCCCGGAGTCACGTAGGCTTCGACGCCGATGATCGGCTTGATCCCTTTGTCGGTGGCCTTCTTCCAGAAGTCGAAGGCCCCGAAGAGATAGCCGTGGTCCGTGGTGGCGAGGGCCGGCATGCCCAGCCGTTCCGTCTCATCGAACAGCTCGCCGAGCCTGGCGGCGCCGTCCAGCATCGAATACTCGGTGTGGTTGTGGAGATGGACAAACGAGTCGTTGCTGGAAGTCACCGCACTATTCTATGCGCCGGGTGTGGCTGGCCTGCGTCAGGCCTGCCCGGACGCGAGCACTTCCAGGGCAAACGCGAGGTCCTGCGGATAATCACTGGTGACCCGGACGGGCTCCCCCGTCACAGGGTGCTCGAATCCCAGTTCGCGGGCATGCAGCCACTGCCGCGTCAGGCCAAGGGTGGCAGCAAGCCGCGGATCGGCACCGTAGGTCAGGTCTCCGGCACAGGGATGCCGCAGCGCGGAAAAGTGCACGCGGATCTGGTGGGTGCGGCCCGTTTCCAGGTGGACTTCCACCAGGCTGGCTTTGCCGAAGGCTTCAATCACTTCATAGTGCGTGACGGAGTGGCGTCCGTCCTCGATGACCGCGAAGCGCCAGTCATGCCCCGGATGCCGGCCGATGGGTGCATCAATGGTTCCCGCCAGCGGGTCCGGAAGGCCCTGGACAACGGCGTGGTAGACCTTGTCCACCGTTCGTTCCTTGAAGGCCCGCTTCAGGGCCGTGTAGGCGCGCTCGGACTTTGCCACCACCATGACACCTGACGTTCCGACGTCCAGCCGGTGCACGATGCCCGCCCGCTCCGGCGATCCGGAGGTGGAGATGCGGTAGCCGGCCCCGGCCAGGCCACCCACCACCGTGGGCCCGACCCACCCGGGCGACGGATGGGCGGCAACGCCCACCGGCTTGTCAACGACGACGAAATCCTCGTCATCCAGCAGGATCTTCAGGCCTTCCACAACTTCCTCCACGACTTCCAGGGGGTCACGCCGTTCCGGCCTGCTGACGTGGAGCACGTCGCCCGCAACCAGCTTTTCCGACTTGCCCAGCGTTTTGCCCTTGCTCTGCACATGGCCCTCGGCAAGGAGGGACGCGGCAAGGGAACGCGAGATGCCCAGGAGTCCGGCAAGGCCGGCATCGGCCCGCGTTCCTCCGTATTCGTCGGCAACGACAATCCGCTCAGGCATCGTTTCAGGCATCGCCGGACTTGTCCTTGCGTTCAGCGGTGAGCCGGCTGCCGTCCAGGGCTATGCCGCGCAGTGTCAGGATGCAGATGATGGCCACGGCGGAAACCACCGCCGAGTCGGCGATGTTGAAGATCGCGAAGTTGGGAAGCTGGATGAAGTCCACCACGTGTCCCATGCCGAAGGACGGTTCCCGGAAGAGCCGGTCGGTAAGGTTGCCCAGTGCACCGCCCAGGAGCAGGCCCAGCGCGAGGGACCACCAGAGCGACCCCAGTTTCCGGATCTGGAAGAGAATCGCCACGGCCACACCGGCCATGATGATGGAAAACACCCAGGTGACGTTCTCTCCGATGGAAAACGCCGCGCCGGAATTCCGAATGAAGTACCAGTGCAGCAGCGGCGGGAGCACCGGGATCCGTTCGCCTTCCACCATGCTGGACGTCACCCACAGCTTGGTGAGCTGGTCCAGGATGTAGGCGAAAAGTGCAAACCCTGCGAAGACGGAGAGCAGCACCCCGCGGCCTGGACGCGGGGCAGGTGGGACAGGGCGTGCGGGGTCCGCAGCAAGTTCGTCAGTCATGGTGCTTTCGTTCATAAAACCGGTGTCAATGCCAAAAGCCGGTGGCCGAGGAATCCTCAGCCACCGGCTTTCAGAATACGTGCTTGACGGATTAGTTGGCTTCGCTGACTTCCGGCGTAGCAACGGAACCGCGGGCATCCAGGTCGCGCAGCTGGCCTTCGATGTAGGCCTTGAGGCGTGAACGGTAGTCGCGTTCGAAGCCGCGGAGCTGTTCAACCTTGCGCTCCAGGACGGAGCGCTGCTGCTCGAGGGCGCCAAGGATCTTGCGGGACTTCTCCTGTGCGTCGTTGACCAGGCTGCTGGCTTCGATCTGCGCTTCGGCGATGATCTTGTCCTTCTGGGCCTGGCCGTCGGCGACGTGCCGATCGTGCATCTGCTGGGCCATGGCCAGCAGGCCGGCTGCGGACTCAGCGGAGGGGGTTCCGACCGCGGTGGAGACTGCGGGGGCTGCCGCGGCAGGAGCGGACGGCTGAACGTCCTTCTTCTTCGCTGCTTCGGCAGCCTTGGCTTCGGCTTCCGCCTTTTCGCGTGCCTCATCCTTGTCGGCCTTGACGGGCGCGGGGACCTTCTCCACAACGGGGGAAGCGGCCGAGCTGGCCGGAACGCTGGACCCGGCTTCGGCGAGCTTCTTGCGAAGTTCGTCGTTCTCCTGGTTCAGGCGGCGGAGCTCAACAACGATCTCGTCCAGGAAGTCATCAACTTCGTCCTGGTCGTAGCCCTCGCGGAACTTGGTCGGCTGAAAGCGCTTGTTGACAACGTCTTCTGGCGTCAAAGCCATCTGGTCACCTCACTGGTCTAGTTAGTCAGTAGGCCTTCCGGCCGTCAAAACTACGGTACCTAAATTTGGTCTGGTTACTCTAATTCAACACTGCGGTGTCAAACACGAGTTTTCTTCGCTTCACAGTAGCTGTTCCCGGACGGGTCCACCTGCGCTGCTAGGTCTATTTCGGGTAAATCAGGCAAGTCCCCTGGTGATCCCCATCGCAATGCTGACGGCAATGAAGAGGATCAGGAAACCAAGGTCCAGGGAGATGCCGCCCAAACGCAGGGGCGGGATCAGCCGGCGAAGCACTTTCAGGGGCGGATCGGTGATTGAATACACGGCGTGGGCCACCACTAGGGCTACGCCCCGCGGGCGCCACTCCCGCGCAAACATCTGCACCCAGTCAAAGACCAGTCGGATGATCAGTGCAACAAAGAACAGAAGCAGCGCGAGATAGACAAGTCCGAAAGCGATTCCCATGACTTAACTCATATCTCCATGTCCATATGTGCACCGCGGCGTGCTGCCGATGTGTCCGTTCTATTTCAGCACAGATGCCAGACAGGTGTCCCTGTCTGGCATCCACGCACCGCCTGGTGCTCAGCTTTGGTTGAAGAAGCTTGCCTGTGTTTCGCTGGCTTTCTTGTCATCGCCGATGACCTCAACGTATGACGGCGACAGCAGGAAGACCTTGTTGGTGACCCGCTCGATGCTTCCGCGGAGTCCAAAAACCAGGCCGGCGGAGAAGTCCACCAGGCGCTTGGCATCGGCCTCGCCCATGTCGGTAACGTTCATGATCACCGGAATGCCGTCCCGGAAGCTCTCGCCGATGAGCTTGGCATCGTTGTATGAGCGGGGGTGGATTGTGGTGATCTGGCGAAGTCCGCTGGTTTCTTCGCGGCTCGAGGCCGCTCGCTTAATGGGAGTCACTGGGGCGCGGTATTCCTCTTCGGGGGTGTAGGACGCTTCGCGGCTGACCTCGCGGACGGGTGCAGGTGCACGGCGCTCCTCGCGGTCAGCTTCCATAGTTTCGTCCTCATCCTTACGTGTTGACTGGTGCTCGGACTCGTAATGCTCATCGCCGTCGGCGAGCCCAAGATAGATCATTGTCTTGCGCAGAGCGCCGGCCATGGTCGACTCCTAATCGTGTCCCGTATGCGGGCCGCCCAATGACTTGACAGCACTGGAGTCCCCCGCCCATCACTTCCAATAGGACCGACGCTACCCCACCGGGGGACGCGATCCGAGAATATCGGAACCGATTCGCAGGTGTGTCGCTCCGAAGGCTATGGCGGCTTCAAGGTCCTGGCTCATGCCGGCGGAGATGGCGGTGGCACCGGGATGCTGTGCAACCAGCAGGGCCGAAAGCCCGGCAAGCTTCTCGAAGGCGGGCCCGGGCGGAGCGCCAAGCGGGGCCACGGCCATCAGGCCTGCCAGGCGAAGGCCCTCCCCTGCTGCTATCCGGTCGGCCAGCAGCGGCACCTCGGACGGGGCGGCGCCGCCCCGGTGGGCACCGGCGTCCTCTTCCAGGCTGACCTGGATGAAGCAGTCCAGGGGCGCCCGTCCCGTGCTGTCCTGCTGGATCCGCATGGCCTTGGCCAGGGCATCCACAAGCTGGGGCCGGTCCACCGAATGGACGGCGGCGGCATAGCGGACCACCGACTTGGCTTTCTTGGTCTGCAGCTGTCCCACAAAGTGCCAGGTGAGCCCGCAGTCGGCCAGGAGTTCCGCTTTACCGGCTGCCTCCTGGTCGCGGTTTTCCCCGACGTCGGTGACGCCGAGGGACGCGAGCCGCCGGATATCCTCCACCGGATGGAACTTGGTGACAACGATCAGTGTGGGCAGCCGGTCCCCACGTTCAGCCGCCGCGGCGGCAGCACCGATCCGGCCGCGGACCGCTTCCAGCCGGCCGGCCAGCTCGGCGGTGCGTGGATCCCTGCCGGGCTCACCCATGGCACCAGACCAAGCCGGCGAAACGCCCCGTGTTCCTGTCGCGGCGGTATGAATAGAGTGAGTTCGTCTCTAAGGTGCACGGACCGGCGTACTCCACGTCTACCCCGGCGCGCCCCAGCTGGCTCCGGGCGCCGGCCGGCAGGTCCAGTGCCGGCGCACCCCAGGACGTGGTGGACCGCGTCGCGGGCACAAGGGCGGCCACCTCATCCCGCAGTGCCGTAGGAACCTCGTAGCAGCTGCCGCAGATGGATGGCCCAAGCCAGGCTTTTATGCCCGAAGCTCCCAAGGACCTCATGCTGTCCACGGCCGCGGGGATAACGCCGTTGGCCACGCCTGGCCGCCCCGCGTGCACGGCGGCCAGGACCGGACCGTCGGCGGACTCGCCGGCGAGGAGGACCGGAATGCAGTCGGCCACCATCACCGCGAGCGGCAGCCCGCGCGAAACCATGGCGTCGGCCTGCGGAGCCACGCTGGCGTGCTCCATCACGGCAACGGCAGTTCCGTGAACCTGGTTCATGAACCGCAGGCCGTCAGGCCCGATACCCGTGGCAGCCTCCAGCTGTTCACGGCGCCGCCGCACTGCCAGGGGGTCGTCGCCCACGTGGAGTGCGAGGTTTCCGGCACCGGTGTCAGTGAACGCCGCAGACACCCCGGGCAGGATCTCGGCGCGCCAATGGAACAAGCCGCGGCCTACTTCAGGAAGTCGGGGACATCCAGGTCATCCGAGTGGCTGCCGGTCAGGTCAGGTTCCACCACGGAGGGAAGGTCCACATCGAAGCCGGAGTCAGCCGGAACGGCGGACGGGCGCTGCTGCCCCCAGTTGCTGAGGCCTGCACCTACCCCTGCATGGACAGGCTGGACGTGCGCCTGGTGGCTGCCGGCGGACGGCGCCTGGGACGGGGCGGGAGCAGCGGCCGGAGCGGCGGGCCGCTGGGGCGCCACCTGCGGCTGGGACTGGTCCATGGAGGGCGAAGTGGCCTTGACGTCGTCGAAGCCGGCAGCGATGACCGTCACCCGGGCCTCGTCACCCAGGGCGTCGTCGATCACGGCGCCGAAAATGATGTTTGCCTCCGGGTGGGCAACTTCCTGCACCAGCCGCGCGGCCTCGTTGATCTCGAACAGGCCGAGGTCGGAACCGCCCTGGATGGACAGCAGGACGCCGTGGGCACCGTCGATCGAGGCCTCCAGCAGCGGGGACGCGATGGCGAGTTCGGCAGCCTTGACCGCCCGGTCCTCGCCGCGCGCGGAGCCGATGCCCATGAGCGCGGAGCCCGCACCCTGCATAACGGACTTGACGTCCGCGAAGTCGAGGTTGATCAGGCCCGGGGTGGTGATGAGGTCCGTAATGCCCTGGACGCCCGACAGCAGCACCTGGTCGGCAGACCGGAAGGCGTCCAGCACGGAAACGTTGCGGTCGCTGATGGACAGGAGTCGATCGTTGGGAATCACGATCAGCGTGTCGACTTCGTCACGCAGGGCGTCGATGCCTGCTTCTGCGGAACCCGCACGGCGGCGGCCTTCGAACGTGAAGGGGCGGGTGACCACGCCAATGGTCAGCGCACCCAGGGAACGGGCGATGCGGGCGACGACGGGAGCGCCGCCGGTGCCGGTGCCGCCTCCTTCGCCGGCCGTCACGAAGACCATGTCGGCGCCGCGCAGGACTTCCTCGATCTCGTCCGCGTGGTCCTCGGCGGCCTGCTTCCCCACCTCGGGGTTGGCACCTGCTCCCAGCCCGCGGGTCAGCTCGCGTCCGACGTCGAGCTTCACGTCCGCGTCGCTCATGAGCAGGGCCTGGGCGTCGGTATTGATGGCGATGAATTCAACACCTCGAAGGCCGACCTCGATCATGCGGTTGACTGCGTTCACGCCACCGCCGCCGATGCCGACGACTTTGATGACGGCCAAGTAATTCTGCGGAGCTGCCACGTTACGTGTCCCTTGTTCGTGTCTTATTGCGAAAACTGATGGAGAGCTTGAAGCCTGCAACCTTAACCTTCGAGTTGAAGGTTATAGTTATGTCAAGTAACTCATGTCTGTGACGGTATTTCCTCTGGTTGCCACATTCAATAACCGGCTCCGCGTGTCGGATTAATACCGGAAAATAAAGCGTTAGCGGGTCACCGGGTGCCGGGGCACGCTCACGTCGTAGACCCTCACGGGATTCTTGGGGTCGGCCGGAACCTTCAGGAGCGCGGCCAGCACTTTGGCCTTGAGTTCCCTTTCGCCGGCGTTGCCCCAGATGATGGTCTGGCCGTCCACGAGCTTGAGCTCCACCGCGTCCACCGATTGGGCGGAGGCGTTGGACAGCTTCGCCAGCACGTCTGCCGGCAAGGCGCCAAGGACTGCGGCCGTGGCACGGAAGAGATCCTGGCCGATGGTGCCCGCGCCGCCGTCGATCACCGGCAGCGACACCGAGGCAGGATCGGCCGTGGCAGCCAACTGCACGCCGTCGACGTCCACCAGCTGGTACTGCTCCCCCTGCTTGACCAGCGCCACCGGCACCCTTTCCCGCACAGCCACGGCAAGGCCGGACGGCGGCCTCGCCTGCGCGGACACGGACTTGACCTGGACCAGCGGTTCCAGCAGCCGGGCCACCTCTTCGTCGGTGACCTGCGGTAATGGCTTCCCCTGCAATGGCTCCAGCGCGGCCTGCACCTGGGCAGGCGTCAGCAGGCGCGTCCCGGACACGGAGATGGTGTGGACAGCCAGGACCGGGGAAAAAATGGCCGTTGCCAGCAGCCCCGCCACAACCGCAACGAGGATGCCCGCCGCCGTCAGGAGATTCCGTTTCCGCCGCTTCCCTTTCGGCTCGGGGAAAGCCACCACGTTCGCCCCGGCTGTCCCGGACGGCGCCGGGGCCTCCGCCTTGTTCCCCTTACCGTTGCCACGGCCGAAACCGCGGATGACCGCTTTTGCGGGTTGCCGGGGCTTATTCGGCTTCTGCGGTTTTTCGGGAGCAGGCTCGGGGACACTCCGGGACGCCGAAATGACATCGTCCCCGCCACCTCCACCGCCTCCGCCGGACCGGCCGGTGGAGGTGTAGGTGGGCCGGCGGGTGCTAGCCACGCAGGGCCTCTACGATCTGCGGTCCATACGCGGTGACGTCACCGGCGCCCGCGGTCAACACGATATCCCCGTCCGCGGCGGAAGCCGCCAGGAGTGCGACGGCGTCCCCGGCCGCCACCAGCCGGCCGCCCTCATCCAGGTGGTCGGCTATGAGCTGGCTGGTTACACCCGGGATGGGATCCTCACGGGCGGGATAGATGTCCAGGACCAAGGCGGTGTCGGCCAGGTTGAGGGCATCGGCGAACTCCTGCGCGAACTCCCGGGTGCGGGAAAACAGGTGCGGCTGGAAGAGGACGTGTACCTTGTGGTCCCCCGCAACGGAGCGGGCTGCGGCGAGGGCAGCGCGGACTTCCGTCGGGTGGTGGGCGTAGTCGTCGAACACCCGCACTCCCCTCGCCTCGCCCTTGAGCTCAAAGCGGCGGGAGGCACCGGAAAAGTGCGCCAGGGCGGCGGCCGCAATGCCGGGGTCAACTCCCAGTTCAAGGGCGACAGCGAAGGCGGCCGCCGCGTTCAGCGCGTTGTGCCGCCCTGGCACCTGCAGGTCAAGCGGATAGCGGCCCGACGGTGTGGAGACGGCTGTGTCGCCGGGACCGCCGTCGTGCAGCAGGAGGTCCGCACCCTCTCCGGTTCCGTAAAGCACCACGCGCGTGGTGCCCCGCTGCCGGGTCCTTTCGGCGAGGGCCAGCGCGCCGGCGTCGTCCGCGCAGGCAACCAGCACCCCGTCGGCGGGCAGCAGCGCGGTGAACCGGTCAAAGGATTCGTAGACCGCTCCAGCCGTTCCGTAGTGGTCCAGGTGGTCCGGCTCCACGTTGGTGACCACGGCGATCCTGGGCCGGTAGTTGAGGAAGGATCCGTCGGACTCGTCGGCCTCCGCCACGAAGATCCCGGAGCTTCCGTGGGCGGCGTTGACGCCGAGCGCGGGGACATTGGCGCCGATGGCGAACGAGGGGTCCAGGCCCGCGCCCTGGAGCAGGACGGTGACCATGGAGGTGGTAGTGGACTTGCCGTGGGTTCCCGCCACGGTAACCACCGTGTCGCCGCCCATGGTGGCCGCCAACGCCTCGGACCGGTGCAGCACCGGCAGGCCGGTTTCCCTCGCCGCAACAAGCTCCGGGTTGTCCGGGCGGATGGCCGAGCCGGCCACAACCGTCTGGGCGTCACCAAGGTTCGCGGCGGCATATCCGACGGCGATGCGGGCACCGGCCGCTGCGAGGTCGGCCATGACCGGCAGGTCCTTGGCGTCGGAGCCGCTGACCGGAACGCCGCGGGCCACCATGATCCTGGCCACGGCTGACATGCCGACGCCCCCGATGCCCACGAAGTGGACCCTGCCCAGCGATTCAAGGGCCGGAATTTTGGCGTGGTTCATGCTTTCACCGCTTCCAGGATGAGATCAGCCATCCGCTGATCGGCGTTCCGGATGCCAAGCCGGTAGGAACTGGCTGACATTGCGGCAAGCCGTGGCTGGTCCGTGACCAGCGGAACCAGCTCCTTGTCCACCCATTCGGCCGTGAAGTCCCGGTCGCTGACCAGGATCGCGCCCCCGGCAGCCACCAGTCCTGCAGCGTTCAGGGCCTGCTCGCCGTTGCCAATGGGCAGCGGCACCAGGACTGCCGGTACCCCCACCGCGGCAACCTCGCATACCGTGGCCGCACCTGAACGGGCCAGCAGTACGTCCGCCGCGGCATAGGCAAGCTCCATGCCGTCGATGTATTCCACCTGCCGGTAGCCGTCAGCCGCGAGGGGGTTGCCGGCGGCGTCCAGGACGGTCTTGCCGCGCCCGGTGATGTGCAGGGTCTGGATGCCCGCGCCGGCAAGGCGGTCCACTGCGGCGGCGATGGTCCTGTTGATGCTCTGCGCCCCGGAGGATCCCCCGGTGACGATCAGCGCCGGCTGTGCCGGGTCCAGGCCCAGGGCCTCCCGGGCGGCGGTGCGCGCCGCGGCCCTGTCCAGCCCGGAAATCTCGGAACGCATCGGCATTCCCACGTGGGTTGCATGGCGCAAAGGGGTGTTGGCGAAGGCGACGGCCACCCTGTGGGTCATCAGGGCACCCACCCGGTTTGCGAGGCCCGGCCGGGCATTTGCCTCGTGGATGACGATGGGGATGCGCCGTTTGCGGGCAGCCAGGTACATGGGCGTGCACACGTAACCGCCGACGCCCACCAGGACGTCCGCAGCCGCTTTGTCCAGGATGGCTCCGGCCTGGCGCACGGCGCCGGCGAGCCGGGCGGGAAGCCGCACCAGGTCAGCCGAAGGTTTCCGTGGGAACGGAACCCTGTCGATGGTCGCCAGCTCCACTCCTGCAGCCGGAACAAGCCTGGTTTCCATCCCGGACGGCGTGCCGACGGCAAGGATGGCGGCAGCGGGAGACGCGCTCCGGAGGGCGGCGGCGATGGCCAGCAGCGGGCTGATGTGCCCGGCGGTGCCGCCGCCTGCCAGGACGATGGAAGGGGTTTTGGAGGTCATGGAGGGCTAGGCACGCTTTCTTGCAGTCTTCTTCCGGGCCGCGTCTTTCCGCGCCGGCTTGGCCTTGAACTTGAGCATCCGCTTGGGCCGGATGGACGGGGCCATCTGCTCCCTGGCCAGGGAGAGCACCACGCCGATGGCGCAGAGCGACATCAGCAGCGCCGAGCCGCCGTAGGAAATGAACGGCAGCGGCACACCGATGACGGGCATCAGGCCGGTCACCACGGACATGTTGACCGTGGCCTGGCCCAGCAGCCACACCATGATGGTGCCGGCCAGCACGCGGTGGAACATGTCCGCCTGCGCCACTACCACACGGTAGATCGCGGCGCCCAGGATGGCGAAGAGGATGAGGACGACGACGGTCCCCACCAGGCCGAGTTCCTCGCCGATGATGGCAAAGATGAAGTCGTTGTGGGCTTCGGGGATCCAGCTGTACTTCTGCCGGCTCTGCCCCAGCCCAACGCCGAACCAGCCTCCCGACGCCAGCCCGTAGAGCCCGTTGGTGGCCTGGTAGTTGGCGTCGATGCCGTCGGCGCAGGACTCGCCGGTCCACCACGAAGTGATCCGGCACATGCGGTTTGAACTGGTCACAGCCATGACCGCCGTTCCGGCGGCGGCCACCAGGCCTGCGATACCGAAAAGATACAGGGGTGCCCCGGCAAAGAAGAGGGCGGCAGCCGTGATCATCATGATGATCATGGCCGTTCCGAGGTCATTGCCCACCAGGACCAGCACCACGATGATGATGGCCATCGGGACGGCAGGGACCGCGACGTGCTGCCAGAGGCTGAGGAGCTTTCCCTTCCTGGCCAAAACGGTAGCCATCCACAGGGCGAGGGCCAGCTTGGACGCTTCGGACGGCTGGAAGGTGATGCCGCCGAGGTCGATCCAGTTCTTGTTGCCGTTGACCTCCGCACCCACAAGCTGCACCAGTCCCAGGAGGACCACGGCGCCGATGATGGCGGGCCATGCGAGCCGCTTGAGCCACACCACATTGATGCGGGACAGCACGAACATGGTGAAGATGCCGATTGCGGCGAACATCCCCTGCTTTAGGGCATCGCCGTAGGGTGACTTGCCGGCGGCGATCGACTCGACGCTGGACGCAGAGAGCACCATCATGATGCCGATCGCCGTCAGCGCCAGGGTGGATCCCAGGATGAGGTAGTAGGTGGAGCCGTTCCGGGAAGTTCCGGTTCCTTCCAGCGCCGACCAGAACTTGCGGTAGCCGGCCCGCAGCCGGGTTACGGCAGTGGCGGGCCGGCTGGCCGGCGATGCCGAGGAGCCGGGACGCGGCTTGCCGGCCTGCTGCCGGGCAGGCGGGCGTGTTGGCGTGCTGACCATTGTTACTCCTCGCCGGTCTGGGCCTGCCCTTCCACCAGCTCGCGGACAGCTTCGATGAAAGTGTCACCACGGTGAGCGTAGGAAGAGAACTGATCCATGGAAGCAGCTGCCGGGGCCATCAGCACAGTATCGCCGGAACCGGCCAGCTGGGCTGCTGACGCAACCGCCCGGGCCATCACCGGTTTCCCGGCCAGGGGGGAACCGGCCTGGATGCCGTCTGTTGCAGCAGTCTGCACCTGTTCAGTGTCACCCGCCGCCGGCTGGATCACCGGGACATCGGGTGCGTGTCGCGAGAGGGCGCCGGCCAGCGCGGAAGTGTCTGTTCCGATCAGGACCACCGCCTTGAGCCGGTGCGCGTGCTCCCGCACAAGGTCGTCGTAGGTGACACCCTTGGAGAGTCCTCCCGCGATCCAGATGACGTTGCTGAATGCAGCGAGCGAAGCGGCGGCCGCATGCGGGTTGGTGGCCTTGGAATCATTGATCCACAGGACTCCGTTGTGGCGGGCCACCGGCTGGATGCGGTGGTTCCCGGGCACGTAGTCCTGGATCCCCTGCCGCACGGCCCTGGGCTCCACGCCGTAGGCGCGTACCAGGCCTGCGGCCGCCAGTGTGTTGGCCACCATGTGCCGCGGTGCAATGGCGCCAAGGTCGGCCATCGAGGCAAGTTCCGCGGCGCTGTCCCTTCGCTCTTCGATGAATGCCCTGTCCACCAGCAGGCCTTCCACCACGCCCAGCATGCTGATGGCGGGGGTGAGGGTAGTGAAACCGACGGCCCGGCAGCCCTCCACCACGTCGGCGTTTTCCACCATCCGCTCGGTTTCAATCTGCTCGGCGTTGTAGAGGCAGGCTTTTTGGGTGCGTTCGTAGACCTTGGCCTTGTCCGCAAGGTAGGAGTCGTAGGAGCCGTGCCAGTCAACGTGGTCCTCGGCGACGTTGAGGCACACGCTGGCCACCGGCGAGAGGGATTCCGACCAGTGCAGCTGGAAGCTGGAGAGTTCGACGGCGAAAACGTCGTACTCGACCGGGTCCCGAATGGCATCCAGAATCGGCGTACCCACGTTGCCCACGGCGATGGCCTTCAGTCCGGCGGCGCGCAGCATGGATTCGGTAAGTCCCACCGTGGTGGTCTTTCCGTTGGTTCCGGTGATGGCCAGCCAGTCCGCTGTCTTGCGGCCCTCCCGCACGCGCACCCGCCAGGCGAGTTCAACGTCGCCCCATACCGGGATGTGCGCCCGCGCAGCAGCGGCCAGCAGGGCCTGGTCCGGACGCCAGCCCGGCGACGTCACGATCAGCTCCGGAAGTTTGCCGTCGATCTTTGGCAGGCGCGTCACTGCATCATCGCCGAGCAGGACGTCGGCGGCGCCGACGATCTTCAGGGTTTCAGCGTGGGCTTTCGCTGTATCGCTGGTGGCGGCGTCAACCACCACCACGCGGGCACCGAGTTCAATCAGCGTGTCAGCGGCGGCGAACCCTGACACGCCGATGCCGGTGACTGCCACCCGCAGCCCGGCCCAGTCTGAATCCCAGCTCACGAGCTCCTGGAGGCGTGGGGAAACGGTCACAGCAGCACAACCCATTCAGCGTAGAAAATTCCCAGGCCCACGGCGACGAAGAGCCCGCCGAGGATCCAGAACCGGACCACCACGGTCACTTCAGCCCACCCCTTCAGTTCGAAGTGGTGCTGCAGCGGCGCCATCTTGAAGACGCGTTTACCGCCTGTGGCTTTGAAATAACCCACCTGGATGATCACCGAAAGCGTGATCAGGACGAACAGTCCGCCAATGATCCCCAGCAACAGCTCCGTCCTGGAAAGGATGGCAAAACCTGCGATCGCACCGCCAATGGCGAGGGAGCCGGTATCCCCCATGAAGATCTTGGCCGGCGAGGTGTTCCACCAAAGGAATCCCACCAGGGCAGCGCTCATGATGGCGGCCAGCAGGGCCAAGTCCAGGGGGTCCCGGACCTGGTAGCACCCGCTGCCGGCTTCCCGGGGCGAGCCGCAGGCCTGGTTGCTCTGCCAAATGCCCATCAGCGTATAGGCGCCGAAGACCATGACCGAGGCCCCGGCTGCCAGTCCGTCAAGGCCGTCCGTGAGGTTTACGCCGTTGGTGGCGGCAGTGACGATCAGATTGGACCAGATGACGAAAAGGATGGCGCCCAGCACGGTTCCGCCGAAGGCGAGGTCCAGCCAGGGCAGGTCCCGGACCAGGGAGATTTTGGTGGAGGCCGGCGCGAGGCCGTCTTCATCCGGAAAGTTGAGGGCCAGCACAGCGAAGATGACGCCCACTGCTGCCTGCAGGATCAGCTTCGCCTTGGCGTTGAGCCCCAGGCTGCGCTGCCGCGAAATCTTGATGAAGTCATCCAGGAATCCGACAAGCCCCATCCCCACCATGAGGAACAGCAGGATCAGGGCGGAGGCGGACGGGCCAGGCGAATCCGGATTCACCATGAGCATGATGAGGTGCGTCAGGCCGTAACTCAAAAGGACCGCTGCCACCACGACGGTCCCGCCCATGGTGGGTGTTCCGCGTTTGGTGTGGTGGGAGGTCGGGCCGTCGTCTCGGATGAACTGGCCGTAGCCGCGGCGGACCAGGAGCCGAATGAACAGCGGCGTGCCCACCAGGGCGAAGAGGAGCGCCAGTCCGGCGCCGATCAAAAGTGCAATCACAGCTGTGTGCTCCTTTCATCGGCGGGCTGCGGGGTTTGTGGGGGTAATGCTATCCGATCGCCCAAATGGCGAAGTCCCACGCTGTTGGATGATTTGAACAGCACCAGGTCGCCGGGTTTGAGTTCCGCTGACAGCAGCTCGTACGCGTCGTCGGCGGTCTCGGCGAAGACGCATTCGTCACCCCAGGAGCCCTCCTGGACGGCGGATACGTAGAGGGCACGGGCTTCCCGGCCCACTACCACTAGCCGGGAAATGTTAAGGCGCACCACCTGGGTGCCCACGGCCGTATGCTCGCGGATGGAATCCTCGCCGAGTTCGAGCATGGCGCCCAGAACTGCCCAGGTGCGCCTTCCTTGGCCCAGGTCCGCGAGTGTGCGCAGGGCCGCGCGCATTGACTCCGGGTTGGCGTTGTAGGCGTCATTGATGATGGTGACGCCGTCCTCCCGCTCGGTGCGCTCCATGCGCCACCGGCTGGCTGCCGTTTGGCCGCTGAGGGCCGCGGCGATGTCCGGGCCGGGAATTCCTGCCGCCCACGCGGCTGCGGCCGCTGCCAGCAAATTGCTGACATGGTGGGCACCAATCAGGCGGCTGCTGACGTGGTGGGTCGTGTCCGCACCGGGAAGGAGGAGTTCGAATTCGGGGTGGCCCTCCGCGTTGGTGTCCGCATTGAGCGCCTGCACGCCGGCGCCGGGCCGGCCTTCGGCGGAGAAGCCGACGACGGACGCGGAGGTGCGTGCGCGCATGTCCGCCACCCTCTCGTCGTCGAGGTTGATGATGGCTGTGCCGGAGGCTGCCAGGCCTTCCACGAGTTCGCCCTTGGCTCGGGCGATGTTCTCCACTCCCCCGAATTCGCCGGCGTGCGCTGTCCCGACGCCGAGCACCACTCCGATGTCAGGCCTGACCATCTCGGCCAGGTACCTGATGTGGCCGATGCCGGTGGCGCCCATCTCGATCACGAGGTAGCGGGTGTCGGTTCCGGCGGTGAAGACGGTGAGCGGCACTCCGATTTCACCGTTGTAGGACCCCCGCGGCGCCACAGTGGCGCCGTGCCGGGAAAGTATGCCGGCAAGCAGGTCCTTGGTGGTGGTCTTTCCGGCAGAGCCGGTGATGCCGATGACAGTCAGTTCTTCGTTGGCCTCCGCGCGGGCGGCACGGATCCTCCGGACGGCTTCCGCGGCCAGCGCGCCCATCGCGAGCACGGCGTCGGGAACCACCACGGACGGATACGGCGAACCGTCCGGTGCTGCCACTGGGCGCTCCACTAGTGCCAGGCTGGCACCGGCGGTGAAGGCGGCTTCGACGAAGTCGTGTCCGTCCGCATACTCGCCGGGTTTTGCGACGTAGAGCGATCCCGGCGTGGCTTCGCGGGAATCGGTGACCACCGACAGAGGCGTGATCCCGGGATCGGCGTCCAGGCGCCCTTTAGTGATGTCGGCGATTTCCGCCGCGGTAAATGCAATCATCTCGGTCTAGGACTCTATCCGGTCGTCTTGGAGAACGTTGAATCCCCTGGCTGTCAAGGCGCTGCGCAGTTCCACCCTGTCATCCAGTGCGAGGTTGACGCCTTTCACCTCCTGCCATACTTCATGGCCGCGACCGGCAACCAGGATGCTGTCCTGTGGCCGGGCGAGTTCCACGGCTCGTTGAATGGCCTTGTCGCGGGGGAAAACCTCCAGCACCTCGCAGGGCAGGGACTCACTGGCCCGGGCTTCCAGCGCCCCTGCGAGGACGTCGGCGCGGATGGCTGCGGCGTCCTCGTCGTGGGGGTCGTCGTCCGTGACGATCACGGTGTCCGCAAGCCGGGCCGCGATCGCGCCCATGGCCGGCCGTTTGCCCTGGTCGCGCTGGCCTGTGGCGCCAAACACCACGATCAGCCGGGATTCCGGTTCGGCCGACCGGACGGCTTCCAGCGCCCTGGCCAGCGCGTCCGTGTTGTGTGCGAAGTCCACCACGGCGGCCGGCCGCTCGGAGACCAGCTGCATGCGCCCCGGGACGGCCACCGTGAAGGGGTCGCCCGCATCCAAGGCCGCCTGCAGCGTAGCGGCGTCAACGCCGCCTGTAAGGACCATGACCGCGGCCAGGGCTGCGTTGGCAACGTTGAAGCTCCCGGGAAGCCCCGTGTGGACCGTCAGGACAGTGCCGCCGGGCCCGCTGAGCGTGAACTCCGTGCCAAGCCCGCGGGGCTTTGCCTCCGTGACGGTCCAGTCGGCACTGTTCCCGGGCACGGTGGCGAGCGTGGTGACGGGCACCTGGGTGCTGGCTGCGAGGCGGCGCCCCCATTCGTCGTCGACCGTCACCACGGCCTTCCGCGCGCGGGCGGGCGTGAACAGTTCGGCCTTCGTGGCGAAGTAGTCCTCCATGGTGTGGTGCAGGTCAAGGTGGTCCTGGGTGAGGTTGGTGAACCCTGCAACGTCGAACTGCACTCCGTCCACGCGCTGGTAGGAGATGGCGTGCGAGGAGACTTCCATCGCGGCCGCAGCAAGTCCTTTCTCCCGCATCAGTGCCAGCAGCCCGTGGACTTCCGGGGACTCCGGCGTGGTCAGGAGGCTCGGAATCGGTTCGCCGCCGGCCAGGATCTCGATGGTCCCGATCAGGCCCGGCTTTTTGCCCAGCGACCGCAGCAGCGAGGTGATGAAGTAGGTGGTGGTGGTCTTGCCGTTCGTGCCCGTCACGCCGAAAAGCTGCAGCGCCGCCCCCTCCTGGCTGCCCCGGTAGATCATGGCGGACAGCGGGCCCACCACGTTCCGCGGGGCATCGACCACCAGCACCGGAACCGACGTGTCGGAGGACAAGGCCAGGAGGCGGGCACCGGCGTCGTCCGTCACAATGGCCGCCGCTCCCGCCGCAATGGCCTGGGCAGCGAAGTCGGCGCCGTGCCGGGTTGCGCCCGGAAGGGCGACGTACAGGTCACCCGGTTCAACCGTCCGGGAGTTCAGGGAGATGCCGGTCACCGCCACGTCAGCGGAGGCTCCCGGAACTACGACGCCGACCGCCTCGCCGATGCTGTCCAGCCGGACGGCATCAACGGCGGACGGCCGGAAGCGGGGCTGGTCCGGTCCCAGCCGTGCGGGTCCTTGCAGGGCTTGTTCGTCCTGTGCTTGTTCGTCCTGTGCTTGTCCCTGCGGGGCTTGTCCCTGCGGGGCTGCATGATGGTGGGACGGGTTGAACTCTGACAAGGGATCTCCGATGGTGCTAGTGGACCGTGTCCGGCATGGATGAACCGTAGCAGCGGCGGCTGCTCCGGATGCTGCCGGGGTGTTACTTGGCGAACTGGGGCAGTCTGGCCGGCTCGTCCGTGGACGGCTGGACGTTGTAGGTCCGCAGTGCCTGGCTCATGACCGACCGGAAGACCGGCCCGTTGGTAATCCCGTAGATGCTGCCCTTGGGCCGCTGGAGTACCACCTCCACAATAAACCGCGGATCATCCATGGGTGCCATGCCCACCATTGAGGCCGTGTAGCCGCAGAACCCGGACTTGCCGTCGTCGCAGGGAGACTCGGAGGTGCCCGTCTTGGCTCCCACCCGGTACCCGTCGATGGCCGCGTCCTTGATCTGGCCCTCGGTGACTGCGCTTTCGAGGATGTCCTGGACCTGCTGGGCGGTGTCCTCGGAAACGATCTGCCGGGGCTCCGCGGCCGGAACCTTTTCCTCTGTTCCGTCAGCGGAGACATAGGAGTCGATCAGGCGGGGCTGGAGCATCACGCCATTGTTCGCGATGGACTGGAACGCGCGCACTGTCTGCAGGGTGGACTGCGAAACGCCCTGCCCGAACAGGACTGTATATTCCTGCCGGCCGTCCCACTGTTCCCAGGGCGTCAGGATGCCGGAGGCAGTGGCCGGCAGTCCGATGTCCGGGGCTTCGCCCACCCCGAACTTCTTCAGCCACTCGTAGCGCTGTTCCTTGCTCAGGCGCTGCCCGGCCATGACGGTGCCGGTGTTCATCGAATAGCCCAGGATGCCGGCCAGGGTCCGCTCCTCGGTTCCATGGGCAAAGGAGTCACTGAAGGTCTGCCCGTCCACCGTGTAGGTGGGTCCGAGGGTGAACGTGTCCAGCGGCTTGGCTTTGCCCTCTTCGATGAGCGCCGCCGCCGTCATCATCTTCTCAACCGAACCGGGCTCGTAGGCGGCCGTAACGGCACGGACGCCGCGGTCCTTGGCCGCTACCCGGCCAGGGTCATTCGGATCCGGCGAATTGGTGTCGGCCATGGCAACCAGGTTGCCCGTCTTGACGTCCATCACGATGATGACGCCCCACTCGGCGCCCAGTTTGTCCGACTGGCTCTGGATCGCCTGCTGGGCGAAGTACTGGAGGTCCGAGTTGAGGGTGAGCTTAACGTCCTTCCCGTCCTGCGGGGGCGTCAGTTCGTCAACCCCCACGGGGATCCGCAGGCCGTCCGCACCGATCTCAAAGAGCCGTTTGCCGTCCGAGCCCTTCAGGAGTTCGTCCTGGGTCTGTTCAATGCCGGCCTGGCCGGTGGTGCCGTCCTGGAGGAAGCCGATGATCCCGCCGGCAACCGACCCGTTGGGATAGACGCGCTTGCTGATGCCTTCGGTCACGATGCCGGGAATCTGGAGCTGCGAGATGCGGTCCTCGACATCGGGCTTTACGTCCTTGGCCACGATGTAATACGGCTGCTGCCCGGTGACGGCCTCGCGGATGGCGTCCTTCTCCATGCCCAGGGCAGCCGCCAGTTCCGTCAGCCCCTGTTCCCGGCTGACATCAACCAGCTTCTCCTTGGCGTCGTCCAGGCGCTTGAAAGTCTCCGTTTTTGTGTTGACCCGCTGGTCCACCACCACGTTGTAGCGGATCACGCTGTTGGCCAGCACGGTGCCCCGGGAGTCCAGGATGCTGCCCCGTTCCGCCGGCAGGACGGTCTGTTTCATCCGGCTGTTGAGGGCGGCTTCCGCCATGCCCCCTACATCGAGCCCCTGGACGAGGAAGAGTTTGCCGCCCACCACCAACAGGAGCGTCAGCATGATGCCAAGCCCCAGGCGCAAGCGCTTGGTGGCATTGGGCACTTTGCTGTTGACTGCCTTGCCGGACCTCTGCGCCACCGTGAAATTCCTTGCTGCTCGACCCTGCTGCCTGTCAGACCTGCCGTTTTACTGCCCGGGCACCTTCTGCTCGGGTGCGGGGACGGATCCGCCGTGGAGCTCCACTGCTGCAGCAGCCGCTGCGGCAGCCGCTGCGGGAAGGCCGGCAGGTGGACCGGCAGGCGTGGCCGCATCCGGGGTCGCTGCTTTGGAGCCCGCAGCATCAGCCGCTGCAGCACCCTGGGCTCCCGCCTCTGCCGGTTTGCGGCTTGCCAGCGGTTCACCCCTGGTTGCCGGCGGAACCACAATCAGCTGCCCTGCCACGGCAGGTGCGGGAATAACGGCCCCGGCGGGACCGCCCTTAACTGCCGGTGTCGCCTTGCCCGTGACCGTCAGGGTGGACAGGTCGATCTGGCCCTTGACCGTGGAGGCCACCATACCGAGCTCCGAAGCTTTGGCCGCCAGGTTCTGGGGCGCTTCGAAGTTCTGCACCTGCTGGGTGAGGTCCTGGTTCTGCTTGGTCAGCGTGCTCTGCCGTGCCCGCAGCTCCACCAGCTGGTACTGCGCGGTGGACACGGAGATGTTCAACACCAGCACGGCCACCAGGGCCACGGCAAGCAGGGCGAAGCAGAGCACTACGAATGGTGCGCGGCGCTTGCGGGGTACAGTACGCACCACTGACAGCGGAGTCCGGCCCTTCCGGCCGTCCGCGGGGGTCTGTGCCGGAAGGGCCCTGCCGGCCGCCGAACTGCCTGACGCGGCGGGAAAGTTCTTGACGGCAGCGGTGCTCATGCAGCTCTCCTGGCTCTGATTCGTTCCGCCGCGCGCAGCCTTGCTGATGCAGCGCGCGGGTTTTCGGCGATCTCGACGGCGGTGGGCACCTCGGTGCCTTTGGTCAGGGTCTTAAGTTCGGCCTTGTGTTCTTCCAGCTCCACCGGGAACCCGAGCGGAGCTGAGGATTTGGAACGTGCCTGCAGGACGCTCTTGACGATCTTGTCCTCGAGGGAGTGGTAGGACATGACCACGATGCGCCCGCCCAGGGCCAAGGAGTCGACGGCGGCAGGCACGGCGCGTTCAAGGACGTCGAGTTCTTCGTTCACTTCGATCCGCAGCGCCTGGAAAGTGCGCTTGGCGGGGTGCCCGCCGGACTTGGCCGCCGCTGCCGGAACTACCGCCCGGATCTGCTCCACGAGTTCTCCGGTGGTGGTGAAGGGCTTGGTGGCACGGGCGGTGACAATCCTGTTGGCGATCCGGCCGGCGAACTTCTCCTCGCCCCACTTCCGGATGATCCGGACGAGTTCCTCTTCGCTGTAGTTGTTCACTACGTCTGCCGCGGTCTGCCCACGGCTGGTGTCCATCCGCATGTCCAGCGGGGCGTCGAAGGAGTAGGCGAAGCCGCGTTCGCGTTCGTCCAACTGGAGGGATGACACTCCGAGGTCCATCAGGATTCCGTGGACTTCAGCAACGCCCAGGTCCGCCAGGACGTCCGCTATCTCGTCGTAAACGGCGTGCACCAGGTCCGTGCGGGCGGCGAAAGGGGCCAGCCTCTCCCCGGCGAGGGCGAGTGCTTCCTCGTCCCTGTCTATGCCGATGAGGTGCAGGTCCGGAAAGCGCTGCAGCATGGCCTCGGAGTGGCCGCCCATGCCCAGGGTCGCGTCGACGGCCACCGGCGTTTCGCCGCGGAGCCTGGCCGCCTCGAATCCAGGTGCCAACAAATTGATGCACCGGTCCCGCAGGACCGGCACATGGCGTTCGGACGTTGGCTTGGGGTGTTCGTTCATGCCTCGTCCTTTCTCGCCGTTGGTGTCACCTTGTGGTGGCTTCTGGGACCAGATCCCCATCCGCGCCTATCGTCCGCCAGCCTGGCTCCGGGGAAGTGAGCCAGGATGGCCAGCCGATGGGCGGCTGGAGATCTCATCCAAGAAGCTGCCTGCTGTCCTGTTCCGGTCAGAGAATGCCCGGAATGGGGTCATCAGTTTCAGAGAAGGCTGTTTCCTTCTCCGCGAGGTATTCATTCCAAGCCTGGGCGTCCCAGATCTCGGCCCGGGATCCGGCGCCTATCACGGCGAGTTCCCTGCCGAGGCCTGCGTATTCCCGGAGCGCGGGTGGAATGGTAACGCGCCCCTGCTTGTCAGGTACCTCGTCAGAGGCTCCAGAGAGAAAGACGCGGATATAGTCGCGTGCCTGCTTAGAGGAGATTGGCGCCTCCCGCATTTGCTCGTGGACCCGCGCAAATTCCTTCTCGCTGAAGACGTAGATGCAACGTTCCTGGCCCCTTGTGAGCACCAGCCCGCTGGCAAGTTCCTCCCGGAACTTTGCGGGGAGAATGATCCGTCCCTTTTCATCCAGACGTGGCGAGTGAGTGCCCAGAAACACTGGCCCACCGCCTGTCCGCTGTCAGGAACTGCACATCCCCTATGTTGCAACCACCCTCTTATGTCCTCCACATTACTCCACTTTCCCCCACAGTCAACGCGAACGCGGCCCGATGGCAGGTTATTTATGGGAAAAGAACGCCGGAATTGCAGGGATTCCTGCCGGTGGTGGGAAGTGGAGGACTTTTGCCCCACGGGCTGACGGCAAGTTCCTGGCGCCGGCATCACCTGCCGGCAAAACTGCTGGTGATCGCCCGGAATGCGCCGCATCCACGACGTTCTTCAATTCGGGCCGTATTTATCGGGCGCGCTTAAATGCGAAAAGACCCGCAAAGTGCGGGTCTTTTCGCCTGCCCCCTCCAACAGGGAGCAAAGTGGAGGTGCCGGGAGTAATTCGGCGGGAGGCGTTTAGGGTTCTCCCCTGCGCCTTTCATCCCACCGTTCCTCAAGGCTGCTCATAAAGGAACTCCTGGACTTCCCCGGCTTTCGGCCGCCGGCCTTGGATCCCGGCTTCGCCCCGGCCGAACTGCTCCGCATGGTGGCGAAATAGACGCCGCCGCCCATCACCACAAAGCCCAGGACTCCGACGAAGATGTTTTGGAGAGTGACACCCACGAGTAGCAGGAAGACGCCAGCCAGGGCGCAGAGGACGCCAATCACCACGTGCCTCGTGGACCATGAACGCCCCGGGTCTGAACCCATGGAATTCGCGAACTTCGGGTCGTCCTCGTGAAGCTGCTTCTCCAGCTGCTCAAGCAGCTTCTGTTCGTGCTCCGACAGCGGCATCACGACCTCCTTTTGTAGGCCAACGTCCGGGCTGATCCCAGCCACTACTTCTGCACCCTTAACGGCTGTTATGCCTAAGAGGTTCCCGCTCCGCCGGCAAAAGCGGAAATCGGTAACCCGGCATGCCGTCGCAGGAGCGGGAGCATGTCCAAGAGGGTCCGGCAGTAAGTCCAGTCACTCGAAAACTATGTATATCTAAGGATAGTTTGTCGAGGGCTGTTCTGAAAGACGGAAAAGACTTTGGCGGCGGCCCCGCCAAGGCTTCCACCGGCCGTTATTCGGGGGTGTTTCCGGGCTCCATAAGGCGGGCGGGAAGGACGGACTTGCTGCCGAATTTGCGTGCCACTTCGTCGAGTGCCTGCTCAGCCGCCCGCCAGTTGTCGTCCCGCCGGTCGATGCTGAGCTGAAGCGAGGTCCGGGCAGCGTCTTCGAGCTGCTCGGCGCGCACCCCCACAAGCCGAACGGTCATTGCCCTGTCCCCCACGGACTCGAGCAGCTGCAGGGCGACTGCGTAGATCAGCTGGGCGCTGTCCACGGGAGTCTGGACCGTCCTGCTGCGCGTGATGGTGGAGAAGTCCGCGAACCGGAGCTTCAGGGCGACGGTCCGGGCCACCATACCTGAACTCCTCAGGCGCGCGGCCGTGCGGTGGGAGAGGCGCAGCAGTTCCCGGTGGAGCAGGGCGTCGTCGGCGGTGTCAACGGCAAACGTTTCTTCCGCCCCGATACTCTTCTCCAGCCGGACCGGGGTGACGGGCCGGGGGTCTATGCCCCAGGAAAGCTGGTGGACATGCTCCCCCGTGGCGCCCAGCATCTTCTTCAGCGAAGAGACCGGCGTTGCCGCCACGTCCGCAACGGTCCTGATGCCCATCCTTGCGAGCACCTCCGCCGTCTTGGCACCTACTCCCCACAGGGCGCCGACCGGCAGGCTATGAAGATACGGCACGGTCTCATCGGGCGCGATCATGAGCAGTCCGTCCGGCTTGCAGCGGGTGGAAGCAATTTTCGCCACGAATTTTGATTCCGCTATCCCCACCGACGCCGTGATGCCCAGCTCAGAGCTAACCTGCCGCCGGATCATTTCCCCAATTCCCTTCGGCGCACCCAGGCGCCTGATGGCGCCGGTGACGTCGAGGAAGGCCTCATCGACGCTGAGGGGTTCGACGAGCTCCGTAATGGATTCGAAAATGCCCATCAGCTGAGCGGACACTTCGTAGTACAGCTTGTGGCGCGGTTCGATGATGACCGCGTGGGGGCACATGCGGGCGGCCACGGCCATCGGCATGGCCGACTTCACGCCGAATGCCCTGGCTTCGTAGGAGGCTGAGAGGACCACGGAACGGTCCGCGGGGAACCCGACGATGACGGGCCTGCCCATGAGTTCAGGACGGGTCCTCAGCTCCACCGAGACATAGAAGGCATCCATGTCCACGTGCATGATGCACTTGCGCCTGCGTCCCGGAAGGCGCGCTCCGGGCGGCTGGTTCTTACCTTCGGGCCCCACGGCTGCAATCCTATCCGTTTTGTACTGACTAAACTGGAGGCTGAATCCGGCATCAACACCAGGAGGAATGTCCCTGTGACGGTCTTTGGAAACCTTAAGCCAGCAGGGTTGGCAGTATTCGCTGCCGGCGCGGCTTTGCTGCTTGCAGCCTGCAGCCCGACTCCGTCAGCAGCCCCGGATCCTTCTGCCTCCGCTTCGACTCCGGGAACTGCCGGATCAACCATCACAGCTTCCCCCAGCCCCTCCGCGTCGCCCAATACCTCGGCGACCGTCGGGGCGGTGGTGGAGGGCTTCCCGCAGCAGCTCCTTCCCCTTATGCCGGGAGCCAAGGTGGTATCGAGCAGCTTTGACAAGGCGTCAGCCCCCGCCACTGCCGCCCTGGTGGGAAGCATCGCAGCCCCCACCGCTGCGGTTGTGGACTATTACACCAAGGCCCTTGAAGGGCAGGGCTTCAAGGCAGTTCCCGGCGAAGCCGTGGGAGCAGTGGCGTCCAAGGACTTTGTCCGCGGGGACAACGAAACGGTCAACCTCTCGGTGGTTGAAGCTTCGGGCGTTGCCACATTCACCATCGGCGCCAACGTGGCAGCTGAGTCCGCCAAGTGACGGCAGCGGAACAGCTGAGGAATGAACAGGCGGACTTCGTTGCGGCGGTTGCCGGCGAGCTGACGGGGTTCCTCACCTCGCGGCAGGCCATCATGTCCGGCATCTCTCCGGATATCGAACCCCTCATGGGTTCCATCTCCAACCTGGTCACGGGCGGTAAGCGCCTGCGCGCGCTGATGTGCTACTGGGGCTGGCGGGGCGCGGGCGGACAGCCCGCCGCGCAACAGGTGGTGACCGCAGGCGCCGCACTGGAATTGTTCCAGGCGGCGGCCCTGATCCACGACGACATCATCGACCGGTCGGATACCAGGCGGGGCGGCCCAAGCGTCCACCGCCGTTTCAGCGAACTGCACGGGTCGCGGGGCTGGGCGCTGGACAGCGAACGGTTCGGGCACGCGGCGGCAATCCTGACAGGTGACCTGTGCCTCTCCTTCAGCGAAGAGGCGTTCACGGACATTGGCGAGCGGGCAGCCGCCGGCACCAGGGCCAGGCTGATTTTCAACCTCATGCGGGCGGAGGTGATGGCCGGCCAGTACCTGGACATCCTGGAAGAAGTTGCCGGTCCGGTAAGGGACCGGGCCGGGGCCGTGACCCGCGCACAGTCCATTATCCGGTTCAAGTCCGCAAAATACTCCACGGAGCATCCACTGGCCCTGGGTGGAGCATTGGCAGGAGCCTCGGATGAGCTACTCCGCGGCTACTCCGCTTTTGCGTTGCCCTTGGGCGAAGCCTTCCAACTCCGGGACGACGTGCTGGGTGTCTTCGGTGATCCGCTGACAACCGGCAAGCCTGCCGGGGACGATTTGCGGGAAGGAAAGCGCACTGTGCTGGTTGCCCTGGCGCTGGACCAGGCATCGGCAGCCGAGTCTGCCTTCATCGATGCCAGGCTTGGCAGCCCGGACCTCTCCGAAGAGGACATCCTTGAACTCCGGCGCATTATCGAGGAATCCGGTGCGTTGGCGGCCACCGAAGTCCTCATCAATGAATTTGGGGCGGCCGCATTCGAGGCGCTTGAATCGCTCCCCCTGGACGAACTGCCGAAAACCGCCCTGCGGAGGCTGGCTGAAGCTACAGTCAGCCGCGCCTCCTGAGCAACCACGCTTTGTTGGCCGGGGATGGCGGGCTTTTGGTGTTGCCGAACATCCCCGGCCAGTGGTTTACCAGGCGAGGGTTTGGGCCCGTCGCCTGATTTCCGTTTTGCGGCCCTCGCGCAGGGCGTCAATGGGCCGTCCCCGCAGCGATTCATCCGGGGTAAAAAGCCAAACGATCAGGTCCTCATCGGAATACCCGGCGTCAGCCAGGACAACAATCGTGCCCTTGAGGCTGTCTACAACCTGGCCGTCCTGGATAAACTCGGCCGGCACGGAACGGATTCTTCGTTCCCCGACACGCAATGCCGCAAGGGCACGCTCATCAAGCAGGCTGTGAACCCTGGTGATGGAAACATCCAATAAACGGGCGACGTCGGGTAGGGGCAACCATTCGCCCACAAGCTCTTCTACATTACTCACGGATCAAGGTTGCCACGCTGTGCGCCCTGCCGCCTAGTCGATACCCCTATAGGGCGCTCCTGACCTGCAGACACACCCGGAATTCTTCCTTGCGGCCATTCCCGGAATTCTTGTGCTATTTCGAAATCCGTGAGAGATTCTCATTGACCACATACGTAACAAAATTAACAGCAGTAACAGTAGTATCGAGAAATGACAGCGGCACCCCGCCCGCGCCCGCAGTTGAGAAGAGGATTCTTTCCATGACGATGTCCCGCTCGCACAAGCAGCCCCCCAAGCCGAGCCTGCCAATGCTTGCTGCCACCACTGCGGCGTTGCCAGCGGTTGTATTGTCATCCTTGGCCTTGGCCCAGCCCGCTGCAGCCGTGCAACCAGTCCGTGCCATCCCGGGAACGCTTGCCGCAGCCATGAAAGCCCAGGCTGCAAAAGCCACTGCGGCGGTCATCCCCGCCTCCGCCGTGTCCACTGCCATCCCGGCCGCCTTTAGGCCTACCCAGCCGCAGGCGCCCGCCGAGTACACCATTGCGCGCGGCGATACCATCAGTGCGATCGCTGGAAAGTTCGGCCTCAACACCGCTGACATCCTGAAACTGAACAACCTCCAGCCGAACACCATCATTTACCCGGGCCAGAAGATCAAGCTCTCAGGCTCAGCCGCTGCGCCGGCCGCCCCCGCTGCCGCTCCTGCACCTGCCGCTCCCGCTCCCGCCGCGGCATCCGGTGCCACCTATACCGTCAAGGCAGGCGACACGCTGGGCGCCATTGCGGCCCGGCATAACGTGGGCCTGGCTGACGTATTTGCCTGGAACAACCTCAGCATGCGCTCCATCATCTACCCGGGCCAGAAGATCAAGGTGGGCGCCGGCGAAACTGCCCCGGCCCCCGCTGCCGCTCCTGCTTCGGCAGGCCTGGCCTCAACGTCCGCGCCGGCTGCGCCGGTACCGGCCGCTCCGGCTCCGGCGCCGGCTTCCGGCTCCTACACGGTGAAAGCCGGAGATACCCTTTCGGCCATCGCCACGCGCCACGGCGTAAAACTCTCCGAACTGCTCTCTGCCAACCGCCTGAGCATGACCAGTGTCATCTACCCGGGCAACAAGCTGGCCATCCCTGGAGGCTCGGCCCAGCCGGCGGCCCCGCAGCCGGCTGCCTCAGTGACGCCCCTCGTCCCAAGTTCATTCCTCGGATTCAGTTACCCTTCTGCGGTGGTCAGCTCGGCCAACGAGAACAAAGCCCTGTTGAACGCCTCTCCGGTGCCCTCCCGCAGCGAAATGCGGAACATCGTGGCTGACACCGCGCGCAGGATGGGCGTGGAACCCTCGCTCGCCCTTGCATTTGCGCACCAGGAATCCGGGTTTGACCAGCGCGCAGTGTCTCCGGCGAACGCCATCGGAACCATGCAGGTCATCCCGAGCTCCGGGCAGTGGGCATCGGATCTGGTGGGGCGCAAGCTGAACCTCCTGGACCCCTACGACAATGCAACGGCCGGCGTCGCCATCATCCGCCGTCTCCTCGCCACCAGCAAGGACACGGACACTGCCATTGCGGGCTACTACCAGGGCCAATACTCAGTGAGCAAATACGGGATGTACGACGACACCAAGGCCTACGTCGCCGCCATCAAGGCCCACCAGAAGAACTTCGGCTGACCTGCACCGCCCGGCACCACCCGCAGCCGGCACGCAGGAAGATTTGACACGGGTCCGGACCGGCAACGGTTCGGGCCCGTTTCATTGCGGGGACTAGGATCGAAGGGTGCAGGAACACGTGTCAGACCCCCTTGTTGGGACACTGGTGGACAACCGGTATGCCGTCAGGTCCAAGCTTGCGCGGGGCGGAATGTCCACTGTCTACCTGGCCACGGACCAGCGGTTGGAACGGGACGTGGCGCTCAAGGTGCTGCATCCGCACCTTTCGGCAGACGAGAATTTCCTGGGCAGGCTGGGGCGGGAGGCGAAGGCAGCAGCCAGGTTGTCCCACCCCCATGTAGTGGGGGTGCTCGACCAGGGGAACGACGGCCGCACCGCGTATCTGGTCATGGAATACATCAGGGGCCACACACTTCGTGACGTCATCGCCGAGAAGGGTGCGCTGCCGCCCCGACTTGCCCTCGCGCTGATCGACCCGGTGGTTGAAGGACTAGGCGCTGCGCATGCCGCCGGCTTCATCCATCGTGACGTCAAACCGGAAAACGTCCTGATTTCCGACGATGGACGGATCAAAATTGGAGATTTCGGGCTGGCACGCGCCGTCACCACTTCCACGAGCACCGGCGCCCTGCTCGGAACAGTTGCGTACCTCCCCCCAGAGCTCGTCCTTGGAAAGCCGGCGGACGCGCGCAGCGACATCTACTCCGTGGGCATCATGCTGTTCGAAATGCTCACGGGGCAGCAGCCGTTTAACGGCGATGTCCCCATCCAGGTGGCGTACCAGCATGTGAACGGGACAGTGGGACCGCCTTCGGCCCTGGTTCCCGGACTGGCTGCTGAAGTGGACGAGCTGGTGCAGTGGTGCACCTCCAATGATCCGGAAAACCGGCCCGTGGACGGGAACGCGCTGCTCCAGGAGCTTCGGCATATCCGGACCAACCTCACCGATGCGGAGCTGGACCTGCATCCGCCGGCGGCTGCGGCCGGAGGCGCCATGGCCCACTCCCAGGTTCCCGCACCGCCCACCGATCCCGGGCGGTTCCAGGATCCTGGCCACCAGAACCCCACAGAGGTAATCGGCCGGGCCAACAATCCAACAACTGTGATGCCGTTTGGCAAGCCGGCTGCGCCCGCCTACCCGCCGTCACAGGGCCAGCCTCGTTACGCAGGTCCTGCCCAACCCGAAGCTGCCCGGCACACCCTCACACCGCCCGGCGACGATGTCGAGCCGTGGTCTCCACCGCCTCCGACGCTGGGCAAGCGCGCCCAGCGCAAGGCGGACAAGGAGGACGAGAGGGCACGGGCCCGTGCGGCCGCCACCCCGGCCCGTACGCTGCGTGAGGGCAGCCCGCGCCGCCGGGGAATCCTGTGGATAGTTGTCCTGCTGATTGCTGCCCTCCTGGCAACCGGGGCGGGCTGGTTCTTCGGCATGGGCCCGGGCGCTGCCGCCACCATCCCTTCCGTGGCCAACAAGACAGTGGCGCAGGCTCAGCAGCTCCTGGACGAGGCCGGGTTCCGGTCCACCACCAAGGACATTTTCGACGACGACGTGCCCTCAGGCCTCGTGGTGGGCAGCGAACCCGCGGCGGGCGCCGAAATCCGCAAGTTCCAGCCGGTCTCGCTACTTGTTTCCAAGGGTCCCCAGCTGTTCCCGCTGCCGAAGCTGGCCGGCGGCACCTTGGAGCAGGCCAAGACTGGCCTCAACGCGGCGGAAATGGCGCTCGGCCCGGTGACGGAACAGTTTCATGAGAAGGTCCCTGCCGGCACAGTCCTGTCCCAGGACCCCGCTCCCGGTACGGCCGTCCGGCATGGCACGCCCGTCAGCCTGGTGGTTTCAAAGGGTCCCGAGCCCATTCCTGTCCCTTCGGTGGTGGGCCAGGACGAGAAGGATGCCGTTGATGCCATCGAGGAGGCCGGCCTCACGGCTGAGGTTGCGCGCGAGGAAGTGTTCAGCAGGGACGTCCCGAAGGGCGCGGTTGTCAGCCAGGCTCCGGCTACCGGAACGCTTACCCGCGGCGGCACCGTCACGCTGACCATTTCCAAGGGACCCCGGATGGTGCAGGTGCCCAGCTTCATCGGCAAGCAGGCCGCTGATGCCCGGAAGGCCTTGGAGGGCCTGGGCTTCCAGGTACGCGTGAACAATATCCTGGGCGGCTTCTTCGGCACGGTCCGGGACCAGGATCCGGTTAACAAGGAGGTTCCGGAGGGATCAGTCGTTACCCTGACGGTGGTGTAGCCGGACCTGCCGGCCACACCACCGTTCACGTGGGAAGTGCGCGCCGCCTAGTGCTTGGCGAGGGCGCCGGCCACCAGGAACGCCATTTCAAGCGACTGCATGTGGTTCAGCCGCGGATCGCAGACTGACTCGTAGCGGTCCAGGAAGGCGTCCTGGTCCACCGGGTCGGCGCCGCCAAGGCACTCCGCGACGTCGTCGCCGGTCATTTCAACGTGCAGGCCGCCGGGAACGGTGCCAAGGGCGTGGTGCACTTCGAAGAAGCCGCGCACTTCGTCAATGACGTCGTCGAAGTTGCGTGTCTTGTACCCGTTGGGGGACGTGACGGTGTTGCCGTGCATGGGGTCGGTAACCCAGAGCACCTGCGCGCCTGACGCGGTGACCTTCTCGACGACGGCGGGCAGCTTCTCGCGGATGTTGCCCGCACCCATGCGGGTGATGAAGGTCAGCCGGCCGGGTTCGCGCTCCGGGTCAAGCTTGTCAATCAGGCGGAGAGCATCGTCGCCGGTGGTGGACGGGCCCAGCTTCACGCCGATGGGGTTCCGCACCCGCGACAGGAAGTCGACGTGCGCGTGGTCCAGTTCGCGGGTCCGCTCCCCGATCCAGAGGAAGTGCGCGGAGGTGTCGTAGGGGAATCCGGTGCGGGAATCGATCCGGGTCAGCGCGCGCTCGTAGTCCAGCAGCAGGGCTTCGTGGCTGGCGAAGAACTCGACGCGCTTGAGCGCCTCAAAGTCGGCGCCGCAGGAGGCCATGAACTTGATGGCGCGGTCAATGTCGCGGGCCAGGGACTCATAGCGTGCGTGTGCCGGGTTCTCGGTGAAGCCCTTGTTCCACTGGTGCACCGAGCGCAGGTCGGCGAACCCGCCCTGGGTGAAGGCGCGGATGAGGTTCAGCGTGGAAGCGGACGTGTGGTAGGCGCGGAGCATGCGCGAGGCGTCGTGGCCCCGGGACTCCGGCGTGAAGTCGTACCCGTTGACGATGTCGCCGCGGTAGGCGGGCAAGGTCACGCCGTCGCGGGTTTCGTCGTTGGAGGAGCGGGGCTTGGCGAACTGGCCCGCCATGCGGCCCATCTTGATGACCGGCATGGCCGCACCGTACGTGAGCACCACAGCCATCTGGAGGATGGTCTTGACGCGCGCGCTGATCTTGTCCGCCGTCGCGGCCTCGAAGGTCTCCGCGCAGTCACCGCCCTGCAGGAGGAAAGCCTTGCCCTGGGCAGCGGCAGCCAGGCGTTCGCGGAGGACGTCCACCTCGCCGGCGAACACCAGGGGAGGAAGTACGGAGAGCTCCTTCACGGAGGCTTCAAACACGTCCCGGTCCTGCCAGCTGGGCTGCTGGGAAATGGGGAGGTCCCGCCAGTCGTCGAGTCCGGGATAGTTGGCTGCTCCGCTCTGGGCGGTGCTGGACAGCGAAAAGGCGGGTTTTGCAGATAGCTCAGTCACCATCTAAGACTAACGGTCGCGCCGGGCCCCGGGACACCGTACCGTCACGCACCCGCCCGGGCGCGTCACAACCGCTTCACTCCCTGGCGGCAGCCCCGCCGTCGTCCTCCGCTTTCCGGAGGCCTCCGGCGCCTTCCGCCGGGCCCGCGTCGCCGGACGGACTCCCGGCCCCGGCCGCGGCAGGCGCCGGCGACACCAGGGGTTCCGCGGCGGCCACGGGTTCGGGGGGCTTTCCCGCCAGCCGGAGCTTCACCACGGCGGCGTACTCATCCACGTATTCCTGCCCGGAGAGCCGCATGAGTTCGAACATGATCTGGTCCGTGACTTTCCGCTGAATATCCCGGTCCTCTGCCTGGTCCCGATACCGGCTGAAGTCAAGCGGCTCACCGAAGATCATGCCGATCCTGCGGATGTTCGGCAGCCGCTTGCCGATGGGCTGCACCTTGTCCGTGCCGATCATGGCCACCGGAATCACCGGAACTCCGGCCTGCAGCGCAAGCCTGGCCACGCCCACCTTGCCCCTGTACAGCTTCGAGTCCGGACTCCGGGTGCCCTCCGGGTAGATGCCCAGCAGGCCGCCGTGGTTGAGGACCTCCATTCCGGCACTCAGCGAGGCGGCCGATGCAGCCCCGCCGGACCGGTCCATGGGCAACTGGTTGGTCAGGCGGAAGAACAGCGCGGTCAGCCTGCCCTTGATCCCGGTTCCGGTGAAGTACTCCGATTTGGCCAGGAAGACCACGGGGCGCCGCACCATCAGCGGCATGAAAATCGAATCGGAAAACGACAGGTGGTTGGAGGCGATAATAGCCGCGCCCTCGGCAGGAATATTGTCCAGCCCCTTAACCCAGGGGCGGAAAAGAAGCTTCAGCACAGGACCAAGGAAAATCCGCTTCATGACCCAATAGAACACGTGAGAAACCTCTCCGGAAGGCGGCCCCCGGACCCCGCGTCGGGCCTGGCCAGCAGTTCAATGCAACCCTACTCTAGTGAGATTTGTCCGGAACAGTGACACGATGGAGGCATGAGCGAAAGCAGCACCCCGTCCCCTCCTGCCGCTTTCAGCTATCCCGGCCACGGACCCAATGCACGCACCGGTGTGGCCATCTGCCACGGCTTTACCGGCAGCCCGCTCAGCCTGCTGCCGTGGGCTGAGCACCTCGCTTCGCAGGGTTATGCGGTCACCGTTCCCCTGCTGCCGGGCCACGGAACCGACTGGCGTCAACTGGCAAGGACACGCTGGGGCGACTGGTACCGCAGCTTTGAGGCTGCCTACCTGGAGTTGGAAGGACGGACCGACACAACCTTTGTGGCCGGACTCTCGATGGGCGGCGCCATAGCGCTGCTGACCGCTTCCCGGCACAACGTGGCCGGAGTGTCCGTGGTCAACCCGGGCCTGAGTTTCTACGACCGGCGGGTCCGGGTGATCGGCGTACTGAAATATTTCCAGCGGACAACCCTTCCTATCCAGGAGGAACAGCCGACGGCGGCAGCCACCAATGACGGCGACTATTCACGCACTCCCCTGGCGGCAGTGCACGAACTGAAGAGACTTTTTGGTGCGGCGGCGCGGTGCCTGCCCACGGTGGCTGCCCCGGTCCAGGTGTTCAAGTCGCGCACGGACGCGGTGGTTCCGCCAACTTCGCTGGCACTGCTCCGAAAAGGCCTGGGCGGAAACCTTGCTGAAGTGGTTGACCTCCACAGCAGCGGACATGTGGCTACGCTGGACGTGGACGCGCCGGAGATCCATGCGAAATCCAGCGCTTTCTTCCACGCCCTCGCCCGCCAGAAGACCTCATTGGAGACCCCATGACCTCCGGCCCGGACCACAGCCCGTTCAGCAGCAGTTCCATCGGCGACGGGCCCCGCGTCGGCGTGGTCCTCTCACATGGCTTTACCGCCAGTCCGCACGGACTGCGCGCCTGGGCCCGGAGCCTGGCCGATGCCGGCTTCGCCGTCCGTATGCCCCTGCTGCCCGGCCACGGCACCAGCTGGCAGGAACTCGCACGGACGCGGTGGCAGGAATGGCACAGGGCGTTGGACGAGGCCTACCTTGAACTGGATGCGGACTGCGACTATGTCTTTTCGGCCGGGCTGAGCATGGGCGGGGCGCTGGCGCTGCGGATTGCGGCCACCCGGCCCGTGGCCGGCGTGATCGTGGTCAACCCGGGGCTGGTCATTGATGACCCGCGCGCACCGATCGCCGGGATCCTGAAGCTGGTGATGAAAAGTACGCCGGCCATCGCCAACGACATTCTCAAGGAAGGCATGGACGAGGGCGCCTACGCGCGGACCCCGGTTGCTGCGGCGCACGAAGTCAACAAGATGTTCAAGGACACCATCAGGCTCCTTCCCCGGATCACGGCCCCGGTCAAGGCCTTCCGCTCCACGGTTGACCACGTGGTGTCCGACTCAAGCCTCGTGGCGCTCCGCCGCGGGCTCACCCATGCTCCCCTGGACCTGGTCTACCTTGAGAACAGCTACCATGTGGCAACCCTGGACAACGATGCCGACCAAATTTTCCAGGGATCCCTGGAATTCATCCGCTCGGTAGCTTCCGGCGGGGCTCCCGGGCGTTCAGCGGCAACCGCGCCCTCAACGCTGGAGGTCGCGTCCCATGAACAGGCCTGACCCGGGCTCCCCTGACCAGGGCGCCAACCAGGATGACGCCGTCTGGCTGGACCTGGTGGCCCGGCTGGAAGCCGATTCCCCCGCCGGAGGCACCGGCAGCGCCAACGGCGCCGGCACCGATCCGGGCGCTGCCGCCGCTCCACGGGACGATTCGACGGCGGGTGGACGGCCAGCCTCGTTCCGGGACTTCGATCCCTTGGGCCTGGCAGGCGCGGCACCTGCTGAAATGTCTGCGGCCGAACGGCAGGCTGCCGGGGACGACGCAGGCACAGGTGCAGGCGCAGACGCAGACGCTCCAGCCGGGCCGCGCGACTATGACGTGGACGGGGACGACGGTGCGTTCGTCCCCGAGGAACCACCGAGCCTCGCCGGTACGGATCCGCTGACCATGCTTGCCTGGCTCGCCGCCGTGGGCGGACCGGTGGCGCTGCTGTTCTCAGCGATGTTCTGGCGCTCCGCGCCGCTCCTTGCCATCGTGGGAATCGTCGCCGTGTTCGTGCTGGGAACCGTGTACCTGATCATGCAGCTTCCGCAGGAGAAGGACGAGGACGACGACGGCGCCCGCGTCTAGCGGCGCGTCCTGCTGCTGACGCGGGACAGATCGGCAGCACCGATGAGTCCGGCATTCGGCCCCAGGGCCGCCAGCTGGATCCCCGCGGCAGGCCTGAAACCGCGGCCCGTCAGGTTGCGGGCGAAAGCTTTGCGGGCAGGTTCCACCAGCAGGTCCCCTGCCGAGCACAGGCCGCCGCCGATGACGAAAAGTCCCGGATCCAGGGCGGCAGCAAGATTGGCGAGTCCCAGCCCGAGCCACTCCCCTACTTCCTCAAGCAATTCACGTGATACCGGGTCGCCTGCCAGCGCCAGTTCCGTCACGATGGCACCGGTGATGGCCTCGGTCCGCCCGCCCACAGCCGCTATCAGGTCCTGCGCCACCGGGGAGTTGGCCCGCGCCAGGATCCTTGCTTCCCGGCCCAGCGCGTTCCCGGATGCGTACTGCTCCCAGCAGCCGCGGTTTCCGCATTCGCAGCGGTGCCCGCCCGGCATGATGATCTGGTGCCCGAATTCTCCTGCCACACCGAAACGGCCGCGCTCCACCCTGCCGTCCATCACCATGGCACCGCCGATGCCGGTACCCAGCGTGATGCAGACCAGCCGGTCTTCCCCCTGGCCCGCACCGAAGCGCCATTCCGCCCAGGCGGCGGCGTCGGCATCGTTGGAAAGGAGCACCGGCCGGCGGAGGAGCCGCTGCAGGTTGGCGCGTAGTGGTTCATTGCGCCAGGCAAGGTGGGGGCTGAAAAGCACCGTCCCGCCGTCGAGGTCCATCCACCCTGCGGCGCCGATGCCCACGGACCAGATCCGGTGCCCCTTGCCCAGTTCCTCGACCAACTCCACGATGACCTTTTCCACTGCCCGGGGATCGCTGCCGGGGGTGGCACGCCGTGCCTCGCTGAGGATGCGGCCGTCTGCATCAACGACACCGGCGGCCACCTTCGTACCGCCGATGTCGATCCCAATGGCGAGGCCCTTGCGGCCGAGGCGCAAGTGCTCACGGAAGCCTTCGCCGTCGTGCCGCGTCCTTGCCCTGGAAGTGGTGGGCCGGCGCCTCCAAGGGGCAGGTCTTCTGAGGGGCCCGGCCTGTTCGCCGGTGGGCGGTACATACATAATTCCCCATTCTAGGTGCGCATATTCCGCCGAAGCCCGCGGCAGCCGCAGATGCCGCCCACGTGTCTTCCGGCGTCGTTGACGGGAAAGTTACTGGCCAGTAACTTTATATACTGCACGGCCCCGCACCGGCGTACTAGGCTTTAGGCATGCCCCCGTGCGGGACCTCGGATATCAAAGGAGCTATAGTGCGCGAATTCAGTGTTCCGCCTCTTGTTGTAGTCCCACCGGAAACCAACATCACCGATCTGGTGCTGCGGCAGGCAGCCAAGGCCGGCAACCCCGCACTCTTTTCGCGGCGCGACGCCTCCGGGTCCTGGCAGGACATTTCCGCCACTGATTTCGTGGCCGACGTCCGGGCGCTGGCAAAGGGGTTGATGGCCAGCGGAGTGGGTGCCGGCGACCGCGTGGGCATCATGTCCCGCACCCGGTACGAATGGTCCCTGGTGGATTTCGCAATCTGGTTCGCCGGCGCGGTCTCCGTCCCCATCTACGAAACTTCCTCGCCCTCCCAGGTGGCCTGGAACCTGGGCGACTCCGGCGCGGTGGCCGCTTTCGGCGAGGCAGCCCACCATGAGGACATCATCCGCCAGGCGGTAACGGCGGAAGGCCTGGCATCCCTCCAGCACGTGTGGCAGCTGGAAGGCGAGGGACTTGACGCCCTCCGCGAAGCCGGCCGGGAGGTCAGCGACGACGATCTTGAAGCCCGGAGGAAAACAGCCACCCTGGGTGATACCGCCACCATCATCTACACGTCCGGCACCACAGGCAGGCCCAAGGGCTGCGAACTGACGCACGGCAACTTCGTCGAGCTATCTGACAACGCACTGGCCATCATTGGCGAGATCGTCCACGAGAACGCTAAGACCATCATGTTCCTCCCGCTGGCGCACGTCTTTGCCCGCTTCATCTCCGTCCTGGCCATGGCTGCCGGCACCACCGTGGCGCACACACCGGACATCAAGAACCTCCTGGCGGACCTCCAGAGCTACGAGCCCACCTTCATCCTGGCGGTGCCGCGGGTCTTCGAAAAGGTCTACAACTCTGCCATGACCAAGGCGGAGGACGCCGGCAAGGGAGCCATCTTCCATAAGGCAGCCGATACCGCCATCGCCTTCTCCAAGGCACGGCAGGAGGGCCGCGTCGGCCTGGGCCTCAAGCTGCGCCACGCACTGTTCGACAAACTGGTCTACGGCAAACTGCGGGCCGCGATGGGCGGCCATGTTGCCCATGCGGTGTCCGGCGGCGGCCCGCTGGGCGAGCGGCTGGGCCACTTTTTCCAGGGCATCGGGCTGCAGGTGCTTGAAGGCTACGGCCTGACGGAAACCACCGCACCCATTACCGTGAACACCCCGTCGCTGATCAAGATCGGGTCCGTGGGAAAGCCCCTGCCCGGAAATGCCGTGAAGATCGCCGAGGACGGCGAGATCCTCGCCAAGGGCGTGTGCGTAATGCGCGGCTACTACAAGCGGCCCGACCTCACCGGCGAAACGTTCGACGACGGATGGTTCCGTACCGGGGACATCGGCCGGCTCGATGACGACGGCTTTGTGTGGATTACCGGGCGCAAGAAGGAGATCATTGTCACCGCGGGCGGCAAGAACGTCATCCCCGCCCTGCTCGAGGACCAGATCCGGGCCGATGCGCTGGTCTCGCAGGTGCTGGTGGTCGGCGACAACCGGCCGTTCATCGGCGCCCTGGTCACGCTGGACCAGGAAGCCCTGCCCGGCTGGCTGCAGCGGCACAACCTCCCGGCAGACACTTCCCTGGCGGACGCCGCCAAGAACCCGGTAGTCAAGGCGGCAGTCCAGGACCTGATCACGGCCGCGAACGCGTCGGTTTCCCAGGCCGAGGCCATCAAGTCCTTCCGCATCGTGCCGGCCGACTTCACCGAAGCGTCCGGGCACCTGACGCCGTCCATGAAGGTCAAGCGGGCCCAGGTCATGAAGGACTTCGAAACGGTCATCGAGGAGATGTACAGCTCGCCTCGTCCGTAGGTAGCGCCACAAAGAGGCAGGGCCCTGTCCGGCAGCGTGCGTAAAAGGGGCCCCGCGCCCCCGCTCTCCGCGAAGCGGCCTTAGCGGGGCGGGGGGAATAGCACGCAGAGGATCGGGCCCTGCCTCAACCGAAGCCCATTAACAATTGAAGGGTCCTCCCAACGGGGAGGACCCTTCCATTGTTAATCGAGCGTCCGGGCTCTACTGCTCGACCACCAGCAGCAGGTCCCCGCCCTCCACCTGCTCGATGGATGAGATGGCGAGTCGTGAGACTTTGCCGGCCACCGGCGTCGTAATGGATGCTTCCATCTTCATCGCCTCGATGGTGGCTACCGTGTCTCCTGCCTTGACCTCGTCGCCGGCCTTGACCGTCACCGTAACGGCGCCCGCGAACGGTGCGGCCACGTGGCCGGGCTGGGCCGGGTCTGCCTTTTCGGCAGCCTTCACGTTGCTGACCACGGAGCGGTCCCGCACCACGACGGGCCGGGACTGGCCGTTGAGGGTACACATGACGGTGCGCATGCCCTTTTCGTCCGCCTCGGATACCGCTTCCAGCGACGCGATCAGCCGCACGCCCTTCTCCAGCTGGATCTCGTGCTCAGTGCCACGCTGCAGGCCGTAGAGGTAGTCGCGGGTATCCAGGACGGAGATGTTGCCGTAGGTTTCGACGCTCTTCAGGTAGTCCTTGGTGGGTCCATCGAAGAGCAGCCGGTTCAGCGTGTGCTGGCGGGTCTTGGAATCGGACTTCAGGGCCGCGCTGTCCTCGGGGCTGAGCTCCACGTCCCTGACCTTCACGCTGCGGCCCTGCAGGGCCTTGGTGCGGAAGGGCTCCGGCCAGCCTCCTGGCGGATCGCCGAGCTCGCCGGACAGGAAGCCGATCACGGAATCCGGGATGTCGTAGTTCTGCGGGTTCTCGTTGAAGTCCGCCGGGTCCGCGTTCAAGCCCACCAGGTGCAGGGCGAGGTCGCCCACCACCTTGGAGGACGGCGTCACCTTGACCAGGTGCCCAAGGATGCGGTCGGCCGCGGTGTACATGTCCTCGATGGCTTCGAAGCGCTCCCCCAGTCCCAGCGCAATGGCCTGCTGGCGCAGGTTGGAGAGCTGGCCGCCGGGGATCTCATGCTGGTAGACGCGACCGGTGGGGCCGGGAAGGCCGGACTCGAACGGTGCGTACACGCGGCGGACCGCTTCCCAGTACGGTTCCAGCGAACTGACCGCAGCCAGGCTGAGCCCCGTGTCCCGCGGAGTGTGCGCCAGGGCTGCCACCAGGGCAGAGGCCGAGGGCTGGCTGGTGGTTCCTGCCAGCGACGCCGACGCGACGTCCACAGCGTCAACACCGGCATCCACGGCGGCCAGCAGCGTGGCCAGCTGGCCTCCTGCCGTGTCGTGGGTGTGCAGGTGCACCGGCAGGTCGAAGCGTTCCCGGAGGGCTGAAACGAGTTTCGCTCCCGCGGCGGGACGGAGCAGGCCGGCCATGTCCTTGATTGCCAGGATGTGGGCGCCGGCGTCAACGATCTTCTGGGCAAGACCCAGGTAGTAGTCAAGCGTGTAGAGCGTCTCTTCCGGATCCAGCATGTCCCCGGTGTAGCAGAGTGCCACCTCGGCCACCGCGGTGCCGGTGGCCCGGACCGCACGGATGGCCGGGGCCATCTGGCTGACGTCGTTCAAGGCGTCGAAGATCCGGAAGATGTCGATGCCGGTGGCGGCAGCCTCGTTCACGAAGGCTTCGGTCACCTCTTCAGGGTACGGCGTGTAGCCCACGGTGTTGCGGCCACGGAGCAGCATCTGCAGACACACGTTGGGGAGCGCCTTGCGCAGCGCAGCGAGGCGGTCCCAGGGGTCTTCGCCGAGGAACCGGAGTGCCACGTCGTAAGTGGCCCCGCCCCAGGCTTCAACGGACAGCAGTTCCGGCAGCAGCGCGGTGACGGCGGGTCCGGCCGCCACCAGGTCGCGGGTGCGGACGCGGGTTGCCAGCAGCGACTGGTGGGCGTCCCTGAACGTGGTGTCCGTGACGGCCACCGCGTTCTGTTCGCGAAGCGCCTTGGCAAAGCCTTCGGGGCCCAGCTCGAGGAGCCTCTGCCGGGAGCCCGGAACGGCCTGTTTGTCCTTGACCGACGGCAGCTTGCTGGCCGGGTTGGAGTGGACCTTGAGTTCGCCGTTGGGCTTGTTGACCGTGACCTCGGCCAGCCAGGTGAGGAGCTTGGTGCCGCGGTCCGCAGAGACGCGGGCCTTGAGCAGCTGCGGGCGCTCGTCAATGAAGGAGGTGGCGACGTCCCCCGCGATGAAGTCGGGATCGTCAAGCACTGCCTGCAGGAAGGAAATGTTGGTGGAGACGCCGCGGATGCGGAATTCCGCCAGGGCCCGGCGTGCACGGGCGACGGCGGACGGGTAGTCCCTGCCGCGGCAGGTGAGCTTGACGAGCATGGAGTCGAAATGGGGGCTGATTTCGGCACCGGAGTAAACGGTGCCGCCGTCGAGCCTCACACCCGCGCCGCCGGCGGAACGGTAGCCGGTGATCTTTCCGACGTCCGGACGGAAGCCGTTGGCGGGGTCTTCCGTGGTGATGCGGCTCTGCAGCGCCGCGCCACGCAGCTTGACGGTGTCCTGGGAGAGGCCGAGGTCGGCGAGTGTTTCTCCGGCGGCGATCCGCATCTGTGCCTGCACCAGGTCGACGTCGGTGACTTCCTCGGTGACCGTGTGTTCCACCTGGATGCGCGGGTTCATCTCGATGAAGACGTGCTGGCCGGCACGCTCCCCGACCGTGTCCACCAGGAACTCCACCGTGCCGGCGTTGACGTAGTTCAGGGCCTTGGCGAACTTGACGGCATCCCGGTACAGCGCCTGCCGGATGCCCTCGTCGAGGTTGGGGGCCGGGGCGATCTCGATGACCTTCTGGTGGCGCCGCTGGATGGAGCAGTCGCGTTCGAAGAGGTGCATGACGTTGCCCTCGGCATCGGCCAGGATCTGGACCTCAATGTGCCGCGGGCGCAGGACGGCCTGTTCCAGGAACATGGTGGGATCGCCGAAGGCGGCATCGGCCTCGCGCATGGCTGACTGCAGGGCTTCGGGCAGGGCCTCACGGGTGTCCACCCGGCGCATGCCGCGGCCGCCGCCGCCGGCCACTGCCTTGGCGAAGATGGGGAACCCGATCTCGTCGGCCGCAGCGATCAGTTCGTCCAGGTCCTTGGAGGGCGCGCTGGACTTCAGGACGGGAACGCCGGCGTCGCGGGCTGCCTTCAGCGCCGCTACCTTGTTGCCCGCGAGTTCAAGGACCTCAGCAGGCGGACCAACAAAGGTGATGCCCGCGGCCTTCGCGGCCCGGGCGAGGTCCGGGTTCTCGGAAAGGAACCCGTAGCCCGGGTAGATGGCGTCCGCACCGGACTCCTTTGCCACCCGCACTACTTCTTCTACGTCCAGGTAAGCCCGGACGGGGTGGCCCTCTTCGCCAATCAGGTAGGCCTCGTCCGCTTTCTGGCGGTGGATCGAGTTTCTGTCTTCATGGGGGAAAACGGCAACCGTCTTGGCGCCCAGCTCGTAGCCGGCGCGGAAGGCCCTGATCGCGATTTCGCCGCGGTTGGCCACCAGAACTTTGGAAAACATACTTCTCCTGCATCATTGCGGGTGGATCGGTGAGTGGTCACAGTGTCTAGGACCTACAAGGACAAACACAAATCTTTGTGGCGACCATCACTAATTTCCCCGTCATGTCCCGAAGCCTTCTGCCGGCTCGGGCGGAAACCGCCCCGGCAGCACAGTCGGTGCCATGCCGACGCCCAATAAAGCAGGATTCGCCGACGCATCAACATATGATGAGTAGGGCGGCAGGACCGTCCGGCTTCGGCACTGCCGGAGCAAACATTACCCCCAACACGGCATCCGGCGTTAGGTTTTGGTCTCTCAAGTGCAAGTAGTCAGCATCAGCAGCCTTAAGGGTGGAGTCGGCAAGACTTCCGTCACCACAGGATTGGCGTCTGCGGCGCTGGCCGCGGGCATCAGCACGCTGGTGGTGGACCTTGATCCGCACGCGGATGCCACCACTGCGTTGGGAGTCCAGCCCGGCGACCAGCTGGATATCGGCCGGATGCTCAAGAGTCCCCGCCGGGCAAAGCTGTCCGAAAACGTGGTGCGCAGCAGCTGGACCGCCAAGACCCAGTCCAACGGCACCGGCTCCGCCGTACTGGACGTCGCAGTCGGCTCTGCCTACACCGGCATCTATGACCGGCCGGACCTGGGCCGCCGCGACCTGCGCAGGCTCTCCTCTGTCCTGGCCACCGGGGACGACTACCAGCTTGTCCTGGTGGACTGCCCGCCGTCCCTGAACGGCCTGACCCGGATGGCCTGGTCCGCCAGCGACAAGGTGGCGCTGGTTGCCGAGCCCGGCCTGTTCTCGGTGGCCGGCACCGAGCGGACCATGCGGGCCATCCAGCTTTTCCGCCAGGAGTTCGCCCCCAACCTTTCCCCGGCAGGCATCGTGGCCAACCGGGTGCGGTCGGGTTCCTCGGAACACGCGTACCGGCTTGCGGAGATGGAGTCCATGTTCGGAGAACTCCTCCTGAGCCCGCGGATTCCGGAACAGGCCAACTGGCAGCAGATCCAGGGCGCCGCCCACCCCGTGCACCACTGGCCCGGTGATTCCGCGAAGTCCGCTGCGGCCCTGTTCGATGAACTGCTGGCCAACCTGATGGCTGTCGGCAGCGGCCTGCGCAGCCGCGCCAGGTAGGGCAACCCGCCTGGTTAACAGCCAAGGGGCCGCCCTCCGGATGGAGAGCGGCCCCTTGCTCAATATTTCAGCTGATCTTGCGCGCTGCCCTGCGCTTGCTCAGTTCGTCGTCCGGAAAGGACGGCTCAGCGGCATGCTCGCTGGGAAGCGAGGCCAGGCTGCCCTCCACCTCACGCCAGACCCGTCCGACGGCAATGCCGAACACACCTTGGCCGCCCTGGACGAGGTCGATGACCTCGTCAGCGGAGGTGCACTCGTAGACGCTCGCGCCGTCACTCATTAGGGTGATCTGGGCGAGGTCTTCGACGCCGCGTTCCCGCAGGTGTTCCACGGCGGTGCGGATTTGCTGCAGCGATACCCCTGTGTCCAGGAGCCTCTTGACGACTTTCAGGACCAGGATGTCGCGGAAGCCGTACAGTCGCTGGGAGCCGGAACCGGCGGCGCCGCGGACCGCGGGCTCCACCAGGCCGGTGCGTGCCCAGTAGTCGAGCTGGCGGTACGTGATGCCGGCCGCCTTGCATGCGGTGGGCCCGCGGTAGCCCGCGTCCTCATCCAGCACAGGAAGGTCTTCGGTAAACAGGAGGCCCTGGGCACCGCTCGCCGGCACAGCAACACCAGCCGTGGGCTGCTTCAGCCCGCCTGCTTCACCTTTGGGACTCACCTGGATCCTCCTTGTCATACGCTCCCGGGGAAACTGCTGCAGCAGCAGTGCATGAAGACCATGCATGTAATTTTCGCGGGGCGCACTTTCCAGTGTGACTTGCGCGGCTGCCGTAAGCAATGGGAACTCGATACTTCGACGTTAGGCCCGGGGGGTCGCAAGGTCAAAGACCCTGCAGGGTTATTAGGGGCGTGTCGAAAGATTCACCCTCAACATTAACCTTAACGTGACCTCAGCCGTCGAAATCCTCGGGCTCAACATCGTCCAGGAACTCCCGGAACCGGCGCAGTTCGCGCTCTTCATCAACGGTGGGACCGGGTTCCGTGTCCTCGCCCTCGTCATGCTCGGTGATGCGGACTCCGGCCTCATCCATGACTGAATCCGCGCACCAAATCCGGCACTTTGCGCGCAGGGCTATGGCCAGCGCGTCCGAGGCCCGCGAACTGACTGTTGTCCCGTTCTCGAACTGCAGCTGGCCGTAGAAGATGTTGTCCTCCACCGCAACGATGTTCACGCTGACCACCGAGTGCCCCAGCGACTCCACGACGTCCACCAGGAGGTCGTGGGTCATGGGGCGGGGCGGGACCACGCCCTGCTGGGCAAGGGCAATGGCACTGGCTTCAGGCGTCCCGATCCATATGGGGACATGCCGTTCCCCGTGCATTTCCCGAAGCAGGACCAGGGGCTGGTTGGAAGGCAGTTCGATGCGAACGCCCACAATCTCGACTTCAATCATCAGATGTCCATGCGTGAGATATGGTCCTGCACCAAGGCACGGTGCAGGGTGAGGCAGAGGTCGCTAATCTCACGGGCGGCCTCAGCTGCCCGTGCCTGGGACGCGGAGTCCTTGCGGGACGCCAATGGCGCCACGACGCGCTCCACCAGGCCAAACTCCCGTTCCGCAGCCGCCTGGAAGGGGCGGAGGTGGCGGGGTTCAAGCCCGTGGCTCTCCAGCTGGACGCAGGCGCGCGCCACCTGGAGGGCGTGCTCATCGAACTGGCCATTGCTGTGGCTGATCAGGCCGAAACTCAGGAGGGACTGCAGCAGCGGCACACTGGCACCGGATTCCGTGCGGAGCTGCTCTTCCGTAAGCTTGCGCCCCCGGTTCTGCAGTTCCGCCGCCAGCTCATCCGAGACGATGCGCGGGGACACCACGACGCCGGGCGGGAGGTTCTCGGGGCGTTCGCCCCTGTCGATGGCATCGAGGTAGTCCTTGATGACTTTCAGGGGGAGGTACTGGTCACGCTGCAGGGCCAGGACGAACCGCAGCCGCTCGACGTCGCCGTCCGAGTACTGGCGGTAGCCCGCCGGTGTCCTGCGCGGGTTGATGAGCCCTTTTTCCTCAAGGAACCTGATCTTGGACGCAGTCATGCCGGGAAAGTCCCCGCTGAGCTGTGCGAGGACTTCCCCGATGTTGAGGACCTGGGGTCCCCGGCGTTCCGGTTGTGCCATTGCCACAGGCAGCGGTCCCCGGTTCAGCCGCGGCCTGCAGCGTTGGCAGGGCTCATGTAGAAGGTGAGGCGGAACTTGCCGATCTGGACTTCGCTGCCGGACTTGAGCTCCACGCTGTCCACGCGGTCGTGGTTGACGTAGGTGCCGTTCAGGCTGTTTTTGTCCACCACTTCGAAACTCCGGGCGGTGCGCCGGAACTCGACATGGCGGCGGGAAACGGTGACGTCGTCCAGGAAGATATCCGCATCCGGGTGCCGTCCGGCCGTGGTGACATCGGAATCAAGCAGGAAGCGGGCGCCGGCGTTGGGGCCGCTGTGCGCAACCAGCAGTGCTGACCCGGCCGGGAGCGCCTCAACCGAGCTGCGCTCATCGGACGAGAGTTTGGGGGCAATCGTGGGCTCATCCCTCACCGGGGTGAGATGGATCGAAGTAGTCTCCGACGCCCTGGCCGCACCCGAGCCGTGTTCCCCGTCGGCAGGGTTCTGTGTGTGGCCAGCCATGGACTCCTCCTCTTTCCGTTGCTGCCCTCAGGCCTGCAACCAACATCTGCCCTCCGGACCTGCAACGCAGGCCCGGTCCCGGCCCGCCGATCCGGCCGCTGACGTGCGAAGACGTTCTGCCTTCACGGCGGGGCCGGACCGGAAATACCGGTTAACTTTAGCCTACCTGCTGTTCGTACTCCGATGCACTGAGCAATGATTCAACGGCGTCAGCTTCGGCGAGCTTGATCTCAATGAGCCACCCTTCACCGTAGGGATCTGTGTTGATCAGCGCGGAATCGGTGTCCAGTGACTCGTTGCGGGCCACAACTTCGCCGGTTACAGGGGCATAGATGTCGCTGACGCTCTTGGTGGACTCCACCTCGCCCACAACTTCGTTCGCCGTAATCTTGGTGCCAACTTCAGGCATCTGGGCGTAGACAACGTCCCCGAGTGCGTCCTGGGCAAAGTCGGTGATGCCTACCCGGACCACGCCGTCGGCATTGGGGGCGGTGACCCACTCGTGTTCGGCTGTGTAGGACAGATCTTCGGGAATGTTGCTCATCAGGGGCCTTTCATCGGGTCGAACACCAATGTCAACGGGGCCCCGGAACGGGCCGCCGCTGAAAGTATAGGCACATCTGCCCGGGCGTTCGGCGGGGTTTCTGCCAAGATGGGACGCATGAGCGCATGCACAGCCGGCGTCCACGTCGGGGAAGGCAGCTAGCGGATGCCTGAGCTGCCCGAGGTCGCCGGCCTTGCCGGGTTCCTGAGTGACCACCTGCAGGGAGCGGTCGTGTCAAAAGTGCAGATCGTTTCCTTCGCCGTCCTCAAGACGGCCGATCCCCCGTTCAGCGCCCTCGAGGGCAGGACCGTCACAGGCGTACGGCGCTTCGGCAAGTTCATCAGCATTGACACCGGCGGCCTCTCCTTCGTCTTTCACCTGGCCAGGGCCGGCTGGGTCCGCTTCACGGACTCCCCCACCGACGCCCAGCTGAAAATGGGAAAAGGGCACATCGCCGCCCGCCTTGCCTTCACCGGCCCCGGGGGCCCGCGCGGCTTCGACCTCACCGAGGCCGGAACGAAGAAGAGCCTTGCGGTCTACGTGGTCCGGGATCCGCAGGAAGTGCCGGGTATAGCGTCGCTGGGGCCGGACCCCTTCGCTGAGGCGTTCGACGCCGACATGCTGGCTGAGATCCTTGCCGGCAGCTCCCAGCAGATCAAGGGGCTCCTGCGGAACCAGGGCGTCATCGCCGGGATTGGGAACGCCTACAGCGACGAGATTCTGCATGCGGCAAGGATCTCCCCCTTTGCCACGGCCAAGTCCCTGGACCGCGGAACCGTCCAGGTCCTGTACGACGCCATCCACACCATCCTTGGCACGGCGATGGCCGAGGCGCAGGGCAAGCCGCCCAAGGACCTGAAGGACGTCAAACGGAGCCACATGCGCGTCCATGCGCGGGCCGGTCAGCCGTGCCCCGTGTGCGGAGATACTGTCCGCGAGGTTTCCTTCGCCGATACTGCCCTGCAGTACTGCCCCACCTGCCAGACCAAGGGCAAGATCCTGGCTGACCGCAGGACCTCTAAGTTCCTGAAGTAGCCAAGGCAATGCGGCGGTGCGTTTACGGGCTGTTAGAGGCGCTGGAGGAACCAGCCTTCAAGCATCTCAGTGTTCCATGATGGTGCGCGGACAAGGATCATGTCCCGGTCCTCATGGAGGACCTGATTGACGCCTTCAGCACCAGATAACTCGCGGACCAGCCGTTCCACGTCGGCCGACCGTTCATGACAGAGTTCATCGCTTAGACCAATCTCGAAGTCGTACCCGCCCGGTTCGCCCCGGATGTCCTCAACCTCGAGAATGGGCTCAGGCTCCGTGGTTCCGTCAGTGAGCACTGATTCTTGGTTTAGTTGTTCGATTAGCGCCCGCGCGTACGCCTCGATCCTGTCATCGGACGATTCCCGGACCCGGTTTAGTGAGGCGCGCGCGTCCACTACCGGCAGCCCGGGCAGGAAGTTATGGGTCTCTCCCGTGCCGCTGACGAGGACCGGATGGTTGTTCAGGTGGTAGCGCTTTTGAGGACCGCGTGCCACGTCCCACCGTGCATTGGGAGCATGCCCGAGCACGACTTCCGCCAGGTAGGACACAAGGCCGTCCAACAAAGTCAGGGATTCCAAGGAAAGGGTGCGCTCTTCCGCGGTGGTGAAGCGTTCCCACGATGGCCACATCTCCGGCGGCACGGAGGCGGGGTCGGTGGCACCGTAGGCATCCAGCCTGGCCAGATGGGACAGCAACCAACGCCACAGCGGCACCAGGCTCTCAAGGCTTCCGTCGAGAAGTGCTTGGGGGTCCTGCCCGTCTTCCACCAAGCGCTCCCGAAGCAGCGCAAGTGCGGGACCGCGTTCTTCAAGAAACTCTTGGAGGGCGGCCGCGGCCTCGGGTCTAGTCAGTTCGCGATAGTTAGTCATGGCAGATGGACAATGTAGGGGGATACCTTTCGCGTCGAGCAAGTCCAGTACGCGTGGATCCCACCGGACTTGAGAACTGACCGCCTCACGTCAGCCCCTTGATTCCGTGGTGATGGTAAGCGCAGGACCGCCGGCAAATTCACATGAAAAAACGTGGCGCACAGGGCGCCGTCCCCGCAACAAGCATCGTTGCTCCCCAGCAAGCGTACGGATAGTTGGGCCAAACGTATGGCAGCAATAATCAAAACACTAGAGAAACCTGCTGAGCGTTTTAGTAAAAAGGACGACAGGTCTGGTCACACCCAACGGTGCTGGTTGAGGTTTCATCGGGCGGGATTCCCACGGTGGTTGCGGACACGGCCAGTTAAACACCACAGGCCGCCTCCGGATTTCTCCGAAGGCGGCCTGTGGTGTTGTGGTCGGGCTGACAGGATTTGAACCTGCGACCCCTTGACCCCCAGTCAAGTGCGCTACCAAGCTGCGCTACAGCCCGCTGGTTCCGCCGTTCTCCGCTGAGCTGAACCCTCAAATCACTCCGAGGATTTCACCAGCAGTCCGGCCGAACCACCTAGAAGAGCTTACACGATTCCGGAGGGTGCCAGTGACACTTTCCGGCTTCCGGCGCTCCGCGTGTTGCGGAGATCACCGGAATCAACGCTTCTTGCCCCGCTTTTCCCGGACCCGCATGCTGACCTCGATGGGGGTGCCCTCGAAGCCGAAGGTTTCCCGGAGGCGGCGGGTGATGAAGCGGCGGTATCCCGGGTCCAGGAATCCGGTGGTGAACAGCACGAACTTCGGGGGCCGGCTGGACGCCTGGGTGCCGAAGAGGATGCGCGGCTGCTTGCCGCCTCGGACGGGGTGCGGGTGCGCGGCAACGAGTTCGCCGAGGAAGGCGTTCAGGCGGCCGGTGGCGATGCGCTTGTCCCAGTTCTCCAGTGCCAGGTCCAGGGCGGGAACCAGGCGGTCCTTGTGCCACCCGGTCTTGGCAGAGATGTTCACCCGGGGTGCCCAGTTCACGTGAGCCAGGTCCTGCTCGATTTCACGTTCCAGGTAGCGCCGGCGTTCGTCGTCGAGCAGGTCCCATTTGTTGAACGCCAGCACCAGGGCACGGCCAGACTCAATGGCGAGCTGCAGGATCCGGACGTCCTGCTCGCTGAGGACCTCATCCACGGCGAGGAGCACGACGGCGACCTCCGCCTTTTCGAGTGCGGCCTGGGTCCGCAGGGAGGCGTAGAAGTCCGCCCCCTGCGCCATGTGCTGGCGGCGGCGGATGCCTGCCGTGTCCACGAAGCGCCACGTCCGGCCGCCGAGTTCGATGAACTCGTCCACGGGGTCGCGGGTGGTTCCGGCCGTGTTGTCCACCACTACGCGCTCGGTGCCTGCCAGCTTGTTCAGCAGCGAGGACTTGCCCACGTTGGGGCGGCCGATCAGGGCAATGCGCCGCGGGCCGCCGGAACGGTCGGTTCCCTCAATGGTGGAGAACTCTGGGAGCACGTCCATCACGTGGTCCAGCAGGTCCGCAACCCCGCGGCCGTGCAGCGCCGACACCGGGTAGGGCTCACCAAAGCCCAGGCCCCACAGGGTGGCCGAGTCCGCTTCCTGCGCAAAGTCGTCCACCTTGTTGGCCACCATGATGACCGGCTTCTTGCTGCGGCGGAGCATCTTCATGACACCTTCATCGGTGGCCGTAGCCCCTACTGCGGAGTCCACCACGAAGAGCACGGCGTCGGCGAGTTCAACGGCCATCTCGGCCTGCTCGGCCACGCGGGCGTGGATACCGCGGGCATCGTGTTCCCAGCCGCCGGTGTCCACGAGGGTGAAGTTGCGGCCGTTCCAGCTGGCGGAGTACATGACGCGGTCGCGGGTGACACCGGGGGTGTCTTCAACCACTGCTTCACGCCGGCCCAGGATGCGGTTCACGAGGGTTGACTTGCCCACGTTGGGGCGTCCGATGATGGCCAGGACCGGATCAAGCTTGACGGGGCCGTCGAAGTCCTCGTCGCCGTACTCGCCGCTGAGCAGTGCGGCGTCTTCCTCGTCGAGGTCATAGTCCTCCAGGCCCGCCCGGAGGGACGCGGCGCGGAGCTCGGCCTCCTCGTCGTCAATGGCAGCCAGCCGTTCGGCCACCTGGTCCGTGCCCGTGGGCGTGTAGTCGTCTTCGCCGGCGCCGGGGTGGCCGGGAGTTTGAGTCATATCGCTCATTGCACTGTCCTTAGTGGTCATCTGCCGGCGTCCCGGCTACTGCTGTTAAGTCTTTATGGGCATCTGCCGTGGGCAGGGGCTGCCCGCTGAGTTGAACGGAGTCCTGGACGTGCCCAGCCAGCGCAGCGCGGATTTCCAGCGCCGCCCTGTCCATTGAAGCACGCCCGCTTTCCCCGGCCCTGCGGCCAAGGGTGAGGGCATTTCCGAAGCTGACGTGGAAACGCCTGCCCGGCCGTGGCACTGAATCAAGGTGTTCGTCGCCTCTGCGCGTACCCAGGATGGCCACCGGAACCACCGGCGCTCCGGAGTTCAGCGCCAGCCAGGCCACGCCGCCGTTAATGTCCGCAGCCGCCCCGCTCCCCCGGGTACCTTCGGGAAGGATCCCTACGCACCGTCCGGCGTCGAGCACTTCCTTGCAGCGCTGCAGTGCCGCGCGGTCGCCCCTCCGGTCCACCGGCAACTGGCCCGAGGCGTTGAGCACCCGGCCGAGGAATCCCTGGAACATTTCCTGCTTGACCAGGATGTGCATGGGCCGTGGCGAGGCACCGAACATGACCGGCCCGTCCAGGAAGCTGATGTGGTTCGCGGCGAAAATCACCGGGCCTCCGGTAGGCACGTTGTCCTTGCCCGTGACGGTGGTCCGGTACACCAGATGGTCGAGGATCCAGCCCACAGGCCTGCTCCACGTCATGGTCAGCCCGGACGGGACACCCCGCTTGCCGTCAGTCACGGTTGAGGGCCTTCGTGACGATCACCAGGGCCGCTGCTACGGTCTGCTCGAAGTCGAGGTCCGATGAGTCCAGCGTGACAACCCCGGAGGCCGCCTTCGTGAAGTTCACCACCGTGGAATCCTTCGCGTCGCGGTGGGTCACCTGGGCCGCCAGCTGCTCGGCGTCCTGGGTGCCGCCGAGCTGCATCCCGCGCCGGCGCAGCCGCGCTTCCTCGCTGGCGGTGAGCAGCATGCGGACTTCCGCCCCGGGCGCGACGACGGTGGTGATGTCCCTGCCTTCCACCACCATGCGGCGGTGGTGCTTTTCGATCAGCTCCCGCTGGCGGCGGATAAGTTCAGTCCGGGCGCCGAGGGTGGTGGCCACAGCGCTGACGGCCGAAGAGATTGCCGGTTCGCGGATGGCGTCAGTGACGTCCACGCCGTCAACCCGGACGTAGTCGTCGTGCGGGCTGGTGCTCAGGTCCAGTACCAGGTCCCGGGCGGCCTGCTCCACGGCTGCGGCGTCGTCGAGGTCGATTCCCCTGGCGACGCAATCCCAGGTCAGGGCGCGGTACATCGCGCCGGTGTCCAGGTAGGCGAGCCGGAGCCTGCGGGCCACTTCCTTGCTCACGCTGGACTTGCCGGAGCCGGAGGGGCCGTCAATGGCCACCACCAGCGGCCGTCCGATGCGGAGCGCGGGCATGGTGTCGAGAAGTTCCTGTGTCATTACTGAAGTACCCGCCATCCGCGGTCGTTTAGTGCTTCGATCAGGTGGTCGTGCTTGTTCGGCAACACGGATATTTCCACCATACCCACGTTTTGGCCGGACGAATGGTCAAGGCGGAGGTCCTCCAGGTTGACGCCGATCTCCCCGATTTCGGTGAGGAGCCGGGCGATTTGCCCCGGTTTGTCATCCACCAGGACGGTCAGCCAGGAGTATGCCTGCGGCGGTCCGCCGTGCTTGCCCGGAATGCGTGCCTGGCCGGCATTGCCTTCGCTCATGAGCTGGGCGAGGTCCAGCCTCGCCCCAGGCGCTGTGGGCTCTTCCAAGGTGCCAATCAGCCGGTTGAGGTCATCCCGGACGCCGTACAGGATGTCCACCACCTTCGCCGCGTTGCCGCCAAGGATCTGGACCCAGAGGGCGGGATCGCTGGCAGCAATGCGGGTGACGTCGCGCAGGCCGTTCCCGGCCAGGGACAGCGCGTGCAGGGGTGTCCCCTGCAACCGGCTCGCCACCAGCGACGACATCACCTGGGGCAGGTGCGAGACCAGGGCCACGGCTTCGTCATGTTCGTCGGCCGTGAACTGGGAGACGACGGCGCCCAGGTCTGCGGCCAGGGACCGGGCCGTCTGGAGAGCGGCGGCGGAGGTCTCCTCCGACGGACACACCACCCACGGCATCGAGGTAAACAGCTCGCCGCGCGCAGCTACGGGACCTGATTTTTCCCGTCCGGCCATGGGATGGGTTCCCACGTAGCGGGAGAGGTCAACGCCGCGGCGGCGCAGCTGGCCCAGGATCTCAGCCTTCACGCTGGCGATGTCCACCACAACCGAGTCAGGGTACTCGGACAGGGCTGCTGCCACGACATCGGCCGTGACGTCCGGCGGAGCGGCAACCACCACGAGCTGCGGAACCCTGCCATCCAGCTCAGCCAGTGGCCGGCCCGCTCCGATATCCACGGCGACCGCCTGGTTGGTGGGCGAGGGGTCGGACAAGAACACGGGCACGCCGCGCCCGCGCAGCCCCAGCCCGATGCTGGTGCCCAGCAGTCCGGTGCCAAGGACCACGACCGGACCGTCCAGGTGCCCGCGGCCCTGGCTGTGGAAAGCGGACATGCCTCAGAGCCCTACGGATGCCAGCAGGTGGCCGACTTCCTGCTTGCCGAGGTTGCGGATGCTGCCCTGTCGCTGGTCTCCCAGGCCGATGGGGCCCACCTTCACGCGGACCAGCCGCAGGACCGGGAAGCCGACGGCGTCGAACAGGCGGCGGACAATGCGGTTCTTGCCGGAGTGCAGCACTACCTCGATCAGGACGTGGCCCGGAGTGGAGTCGACAAGCCGGAAGGAGTCCACGGACGCAAAGCCGTCCTCGAGTTCCACACCCTCCTTGAGCTGCGCGCCAATCCCCTGCGGGAAGGGACCGCGGACCTGCACGAGGTAGGTCTTGGGAACCTCGTAGGAAGGGTGCGTCAGGCGGTTGGCGAGTTCGCCGTCGTTCGTCAGCAGGAGCAGGCCTTCGGTGGCGACGTCGAGGCGGCCAACGTGGAACAGGCGTTCGCCCTTGTTCTTGCTGTTCTTGAGGAAGTCGCTGATGCAAGGACGCCCCTCGGGGTCCTCCATGGTGGAAACAACGCCCTTGGGCTTGTTGAACACCATGTACACCAGGTCCTCATCCAGCTGGATCCGCAGCCCGTCCACGTGGATGACGGCGGTCTTGGGGTCGACGCGGACGCCGAGTTCGGTGACCACCTGGCCGTCCACTTCCACACGGCCCTCGGCGATCATCTCTTCGCAGACGCGGCGGGAGGCAACCCCGGCCGAGGCCATGACCTTCTGCAGGCGCACGCCGTCGGCGTCGTGAAGCTCCGACTGGGGAACATCGCCCCGCGGGCCCTTCTTGCGGGACGGCCTGCGCACCGGCCCCAGGTTCTGGCCGAAGCGTTCACTGCCGAACGCGCGGGAGGCCGCGGCGCCCGGGGCGCCGGTGCGTGGCTTCGGCTTGAGGGCGCCGGGAGTGCCCGGTGCTTTCTTGGCCCCGGGTTTGCGGGCTGCAGGCTTCCGGGAGGACGGCCTGGCCGCCTTTGGATCAACCGCGCCGCGGCCCTGCTGCGGGCCGTCCGAAGCCAAATCCGGATCGATGAAGCGCTCCTCGCGCGGCTTGGGTGCGCGTTGCGGGCGGTCGCTGCCGAACCCGCCGCCCCGCTTGGGGGCACCGCTGCGGAACCCGCCCGCTGAACTCCCACCCTGGGAGGTGTTGCGCTGTGTTCTGTTTCGTTCCGAACCGTTGCGTCCCGAACTGTTACGTGGTGAACCCTGGCGTCCCGCCTGTGTCATGACCCGTCCTTCAATTGTTTGGCCGGAAAGGTGTCCACAGACAACCTTAACCAGCCGTGCAGAAATAGTCTGCCCTGATAAATACTCTTTGCCCAGGCCGGGCGAACCCGCCTAGATCCCGTCGGCGTCGTAGTACTCCGCGATGCCGTCCAACCCTGGAAGGTGTGGAGACAGCTGCGGCAGCTCGGCCACCGAGCCGATTCCCATCCGCTCCAGGAAATACGATGTGGTCCGGTAGAGGATGGCCCCGGACTCCGGGTCCGTTCCCGAATCCTCGATCAACCCGCGCTGGGCGAGTGTCCTGACCACAGAGTCAACATTGACGCCCCGAATTGCGGACACCCTTGCCCTGGAGACAGGCTGCCGGTACGCGATGACCGCCAGCGTTTCCAAGGCCGCCTGGGTGAGCCTGGCCGTTTGCCCTTCCAGCACGTACTTGCCGACAATGTCGGCGAATTCCGCGCGGGAATAGATCCGCCAGCCACCGGCGATGTTCCGCAATTCAAAACCCCGGGGGCTGGAGCCGAAACCAGCGGCGCTGGCTTGTTCCATATCCGGGGCTTTAACAGTATAGCCGGTATACTCGCGCTGAAGTTCGGCCAGCAGGGTGCTGACCGTTTCAACGGTCAGCCCAAGCCCGGCAGCCAGTTCTTCCTCTGTTGCCGGCTGGTCGATGACCATCAGCACGGCCTCGATGGCAGCCTTGGCCCCGCCGGGAAGGCTTTCGAGGTCCACCTCCCCTTGGCGCATGGCTTCGGTAGCTTCCTTGGTCACAGCTGCTCCTCGAATTCTTCGCTCAGGTTCTCCGCCGACCACTGCCGGCCGCCGGCTGTCCAGTGGACGGCAAGGTCGGCCAGCGGCGAAAGCTGGTCGAAGGAGACTGCCTTGTCCCGGAATAGCTCCAGCAGCGCCAGGAACCTGGCCACCACCACCAGGGTGGACTCGGCGTCCGCAATGATGGCCCGGAAAGTCAGCGGCGATTCCTGCTGGAGCCGCAACCCCACGATCTCTGCCTGCTCCTTGACGCTGACATTGCCGCCGTGGAGGTGGGCCAGCCCGACCTCCGTGGGTTTGGGCGCCTTGGGTTGCAGCGCCGCTTCGGCCATGGCTGCGAACTGTTCGGGCGTGTGCTTCCAGACGAGTTCAGGGAGCATCGCCGCGAAGTGTTCCTCCAGCGCAACCTGCCGGGGAAAACGCCGTGCTTCCTGGTGCAGGGTTGCGCCCAGGAGCCCGGCCACATGCTTAAAGGCCTTGTACTGGAGCAGCCGGGCGAAGAGCAGGTCCCTGGCTTCGAGCAGGGCCATGTCCTCATCGTCTTCCACTTCCCCGGCGGGAAGGAGCCTGGCAGCCTTGATGTCCAGCAGTGTCGCGGCGATCACCAGGAATTCACTGGCTTCGTCAAGGGCCCAGTCCTCGCCCAGTTCCTGCAGCTTCCGGATGTACTTGATGAATTCGTCGGTCACCGTGGCGATGGCCACCTCGGTGATGTCCAACTGGTGCTTGGCGATCAGCCCCAGCAGGAGGTCGAACGGACCCGTGAAGTTGGCCAGCCGCACCTCGAAGCCGGGCTTGGTTTCGGCCACGGCGTGGCTAGGGTGCGCCGCCGCGCGAGATCAGCTCTTTGGCCAGGCGGCGGTAGGCGTCGGCGCCCACGTGGTTGCCGGCGTAGCTCGTGATCGGCTCGGCGGCCACGGTGGCGTCCGCGAACTTGATGGAGCGCTTGATGACGGTCTCGAAGACCTTGTCGCCGAAGGCCTCCACCAGCCGGGTGATGACCTCGCGGCTGTGCAGCGTCCGTGCGTCGTACATGGTGGCAAGGACGCCATCCACCTGCAGGCGCGGGTTGAGGCGGTCCTGCACCTTGTCGATGGTTTCCACCAGCAGCGCCACGGCGCGGAGGGCGAAGAACTCGCAGATCAGCGGAATGATGACGCCGTGCGCCGCGGTGAGCGCGTTGACGGTCAGGAGCCCGAGGGAGGGCTGGCAGTCGATGAGGACGACGTCGTAGTCGTCCTCGACTTTCTTGAGGGCCCGGTCCAGGACCTGCTCGCGCGCAACTTCATTGACGAGCTGGACTTCGGCGGCGGAGAGGTCGATGTTGGCCGGCAGCAGGTCGACGTTCTCAACGCCGGTCTGGTGGATGGCGTCGCGGATGTCCACTTTGCGGTCCATCAGCACGTTGTAGACAGTGAGGTCCAGCTCGTGTGGATTCACGCCGAGGCCCGCCGAAAGCGCACCCTGGGGATCGAAGTCGACCAGGAGGACGCGGCGGCCGTATTCCGCCAGCGCCGCGGCGAGGTTGATCGTTGAGGTGGTCTTGCCGACGCCGCCCTTCTGGTTCACCATGGCGATGACCCGGGCCGGACCGTGGGAGGACAGCGGCGCGGGTTCCGGAAACTCGCGGTATGGGCGCCCGGTGGGCCCCATCACCGCGTTGTCCAGGTCAAATTCCGTGCCCTCCAGAGTTGCCGAACCCTGTTCGCTGCTCACGTATCTATCCACACTTTCGATGACGGTGATTTCCTGCCGCTGATTGCCAGCGCCGTTCCTTCTTCTTCCCAAGGTTACAGCGACCGACACGGCATTCGAGGGAACTTGACTTTCGGCCCATGTTGAGCCTTGACCCTCTAGCTGAGGTCGAAGGTTACCGCTCCGCAGACAAGGAACCGCCCCCGCAGCGCTTGCTGCGGGGGCGGTTGCCTGTTGGCCGGAGTGGTCAGGCGTTGGCCGGAACCGGGCGGGCTTCAGCCTGCTCCGGAGCGGCTTCACCGTGGTGGTGAGCCAGCATGGTTGCTTCGTCGAAGGGTTCCTCGCCGGAGAGGACGCTGTTGACCTGTACGCCGTCGATCTCCTTGACCCACGTGCCAATCAGGACGGTGGCTACGGCGTTGCCGGTGAAGTTGGTCAGGGCGCGGGCCTCGGACATGAACCGGTCGATGCCCACGATCATGCCTACGCCGCCCAGCAGCTCGGGCTTGTGGGCCTGGAGGCCGGCAGCCAGCGTGGCGAGGCCGGCACCGGTGACACCGGCTGCACCCTTGGAGGCAATGATCATGAAGATCAGCAGGGAGATCTGGGCGCCCAGGTCCAGCGGCGTGCCCATGGCGTTGGCAACGAACAGGGAGGCCATGGTCAGGTAGATGGCCGTGCCGTCAAGGTTGAACGAGTAGCCGGTGGGCACCGTGACGCCAACAACGGGCTTGGAGACACCGAGGTGTTCCATCTTGGCGATCAGGCGGGGCAGGGCAGCTTCAGAGGAGGACGTGGAGAAGATGAGCAGGTATTCGCGGCCCAGGTACTTCATCAGCTTGAAGATGTTGACGCCGGTGACAACCTTGAGCAGGCCGCCCAGGATGATCACGATGAACAGTGCGCAGGTGATGTAGAAGGCAGCCATCAGGGTGAACATGCTGACGATGGCCTGGAAGCCGGTGGCTCCCACGACGGCGGCGATGGCACCGAAGGCACCCACGGGGGCGAGCCACATGATCATGATCAGGATGCGGAACACGAGGACCTGGCCGTGGCCGATGGCCTTGAGGATGGGAGCGCCCTGCGGGCCCATCTTCTGGAGGGCGAACCCTACGAGGATGGCGGCAAAGAGGGTGGGCAGGACCGGAATATCTCCCGGAATGATGCCAAGGAGGAAAGCAACGGTGCTGTCTACTTCCGCCTTCTTGTTGGGGTCGTAGGGGGCCAGCTTCAGGCCCTCACCCGGGTGGATCAGGTTGCCCACCACCAGGCCGATGGCGAGCGCGAACGTGGACATCAGGATGAAGTAGCCCAGCGCCAGGCCGCCTACCTTGCCCACCGTGGCAGCCTTCGCGATCGAGCCGATGCCCAGGACGATGGTGCAGAAGATGACCGGGGCGATCATCATCTTGATGAGTTTGATGAACCCGTCGCCGAGCGGCTTGAGGGACTTGCCGACCTCCGGGAACATCAGGCCCACCACGGCGCCCAGGATCACGGCAGCGATGACGGCGATGTACAGGTAGTGCGATTTGTCGATGCCCTTGCGCCGCGTCTTCACGGTGTCAAGCGACTCTCCTCGTTGAGAAGCCATGATGTGTCTCCTTGTATGGATAATCTGATAGACGCTGCGGCACAGTATCTGGGCTCAACACGTCCTCCGGTGTGATATCCATCATTGGGTACGCCGTGACCCAGCTCACCGTTGCGTTCATATTGGTCGTGGAAGGTGCGTGGGAGGTACGGATGATCCACCCCTGGAGTATCGCCCGCCGGCTCTTCGTGGCGAACCTGCTGATTGTGGTGGTATTCATCGCCATCGTTGGTTCAGCCACCTACGTTGACGCCCGTGACCGCGCCTATGACGAGGCCGGCATGCGCATGGCGGGGATCGCCGCTTCGATCGCAGCCAGCCCGCTGGTGCTGGAGGCAGCTGCCGGACCGGACCCCTCAGCCGTCCTGCAGCCCTACGCCAGCGACGTTATGTCTGCTGCCGACGTCGACTTCGTGACCATCATGGCTCCCGACCGGACCCGCTGGACGCACCCGCGGGAGGAGGAAATCGGCCGGCCTTACATCGGCTCGATCGACGCCGCCTTGCGGGGTGAGCAGTACACGGAAGTGACGGCGGGGACGCTGGGCCCGTCAGTGCGGACGATTGTCCCCGTCAAGGATGAGGCCGGCAATGTGAAGGCGCTGGTGGCGGCGGGTGTCACGGTGCGCACGGTGGATGTTGCGTTCGCGGGACGCCTGCCTGCCCTGCTGGCGATTGGCCTTGCCCTGCTGCTGGGAGGCTCGCTGGCCTCCTGGCTGCTGGGCCGGTATCTTCGCCGGGTCACCCGCGGCTGGGGGCCGGAGCAGCTCTCGCAGTTGTTCGCATACTACGAGTCCGTCCTGCACTCGGTCCGGGAAGGGCTGATCCTCATCGATGCCAAGGGCCGCGTGGTGATGTACAACGACCACGCGGCCGAACTGCTGGGCCTTGAGGGGTCCGGCAGCAAGGACCCCACCCGGCCGCCGACACTGGCGGAGCTGCCGCTCGAGGAGGAGCTCCGGGAGCTGTTCGAGTCGGGGCGGACTGCCAAGGACGAAATTGTCCTTACCGGTTCGCGGGTCCTGGTGGTCAACCAGGGACCGGCCAGAGCGCCCGGGGTTCCGGGGAACCGCGCCAGGTCAGCCGTCTACGGCACGGTGGCCACGCTGCGGGACCGGACCGAGATTGAGGCGCTGGGCAACGAGCTTGAAACCATGCGCACCCTCTCCGGAGCGCTCCGGGCCCAGACCCACGAGCACGCCAACAGGCTCCACACGATGGTCTCGCTCCTGGAACTGGGCCGGACCCAGGAAGCCCTGGACTTTGCCACCCGGGACCTGGAACTGAGCCAGCAGTTGACCGACGACATGGTCAGCTCGGTGGATGAGCCCGTGCTGGGTGCCCTGGTCATGGGCAAGGTGGCTGAAGCCCACGAACGCGGCGTCCAGCTGGACGTTGCCACGCTGGGTTCCGGTAGTGTGGCGGGAGTTGCGGTGCAGGACCTGGTCACCATCTTGGGAAACCTGCTGGACAACGCGATTGACGCGGCAGCAGACGCTCCTCCGCCGCGGCGGGTGCAGCTGACCGTGGAGTCGGACGAGGAAGGGCTGGACATCGCCGTCCACGATTCCGGCGCCGTGCTGGACTCCCAGGCAGCGGACAACATCTTCCGGCACGGCTTCAGCACCAAGCCTTCCGGACCCGGCGGACGGGGCATCGGGCTGGCGCTGGTCCGGCAGGCAGTACACCGCCTGGGCGGTACGCTGACCATCAACGGACGGCGCGGAGCGAAGTTCGAAGTATTTCTTCCCGCAGCGGTGTCCCCGCAGAAGGAGCACACACCGTGAGCAACATCCGGGTCCTCATCGTTGAGGACGAGGCCATCGCATCAGCCGCACACGCGGCCTACATCGGGCGGTTGCCGGGCTTTGAACTGGCCGGAAGCGCTCCTGACGGCCAGTCTGCCCTCCGCCTGCTCGGCGAATTTTCCGCCGCAGGCAACCCGGTGGAGCTGGTCCTCCTAGACATGAACCTCCCGGACCTCCACGGGCTGGACATTGCGCGGCGCATGCGGGCGGCCGGCATCCTGGCGGACATCATCGCCATCACGGCCGTGCGGGAACTGGCGATCGTCCGGAGCGCGGTGGCCATTGGGGTGGTCCAGTACCTGATCAAGCCGTTCACCTTCGCCACTTTCGCCGACAAGCTGGAGAGTTACCGGCAGTTCCGGCAGCAGCTCGCAGGCCATGACGCAGGATCCGGGAAAACCGGCGCGTCCCAAAGCGAAGTGGACCAGGCTTTCGCCAGCCTGCGGGCACCGTCGGAACTCCCCCTGCCCAAGGGCCTCTCGGTTTCCACGCTGGGCTCAGTGCAGGACTTCGTCAAACAGCAGCGCGATGCCGTCTCGGCCACGGAAGTCATGGACGCCCTCGGCATGTCCCGTGTCACTGCGCGGCGCTACCTGGAGTATTTGGCCGATGCAGGTACGGTCTCCAGGACTGCCCGCTATGGCACCCCGGGCAGGCCGGAGAACGAGTACCGCTGGAGCGGGCGCTGAACTGCGCCGGGATCTCACCCTGCCGTGGGGCGGAGGATCCCGATGAGCTGGTCTATCACCCCGGCGTCCTCGATGGTGGACGGCACCGTGTATTCCCCGCCGTCGGCAATCTGGCGCATGGTCTTGCGGAGGATCTTTCCTGACCGGGTCTTGGGCAGGGCATCCACCACAGTCACGTGCTTGAAGTCTGCCACGGCCCCGATATCCCGGCGCACCAGCGCCACCAGGTCCTTTTCCAGGACGTCCTGCGGCACGTCGACCCCGGACTTGAGCACAACATAGCCGCTGGGACGCTGGCCCTTCAGCGGATCCGCCAGGCCGATCACCGCGCACTCGGCCACGGCCGGGTGCTGCCCAATGACCTGTTCCATGGCGCCCGTGGACAGCCTGTGCCCCGCAACGTTGATGATGTCGTCGGTCCGCCCCATGACGAACACGTAGCCGTCCCCGTCCCGGTAGCCGGAGTCCCCGGTGGCGTAGCAGCCTTCGAAAGCCTGCAGGTAGGAGGAGATGTAGCGTTCGTCGTCGCCCCAGAGCGTTGCCAGCGTCCCGGGCGGCAGCGGCAGGTCCAGCACAATGTTGCCTTCGCTTCCGGGCCCCAAGTCCTCCCCGAGTCCGTCCACGATGCGGAGTTTGAACCCCGGCATGGGAACGCTGGGCGAACCCGGTTTGATCGGCAGCTCTTCCAGTCCCCGGGGATTGGCGCAGATCGCCCAGCCCGTCTCCGTCTGCCACCAGTGGTCCACCACGGGAACACGCACCGTCCGCGAGGCCCAGTGGAACGTGTCCGTGTCCAGCCGCTCCCCTGCCGTGAAGAGGGTACGCAGGCTGGAAATGTCGTAGGCGCCCAGCAGGGTTGCTTCCGGGTCCGCCTTCCGGATGGCCCGCAGTGCCGTGGGCGCCGTGAACAGGACGTTGACGCCGTGGTCCTGGACCACGCGCCAGAAAGCGCCGGCATCCGGGGTTCCAACCGGTTTTCCCTCGTAGAGGACCGTTGTGGCGCCGGCCAGTAGAGGGCCGTAGACGATATAGGAGTGCCCCACTACCCAGCCGACATCCGAGGCGGTCCACATGACGTCCCCCGGACCGATGCCGTAGATGTTGTCCAGCGTCCAACTGAGGGCGACGGCGTGTCCGCCGTTGTCCCGGACCACGCCTTTGGGCGTCCCGGTAGTACCCGAGGTGTACAGGATGTACAGCGGATCCGTAGCAGCGACATCCACCGGCCCGGCCGGTTCGGCGGCGGCCATTTCAGCATCCCAGTCCAGCCAGCCGTGCTCCGCTGCCGTGGCGGCGAAACCTTCCCGTGCCGTGACAATAACGGGGAGATCCGGCACGCCGGCCAGGGCGAGGGCGTCCGCGACAGCGGGGAGGTATTCAATGCGGCGCGACGGTTCGATTCCGCCCGAGGCAGTGACCACGAGGGCGGGGGCGGCGTCCCGAATGCGGGACGCAAGCTCCTTTGGGGCGAATCCGCCAAACACCACTGAATGCACTGCCCCAAGCCGTGCAGTTGCAAGCATGGCAATGGCGGCCTCGGGAATCATCGGCATGTAGATCACCACGCGGTCGCCCTTGCCCACGCCGCGGTTGCGGAGGGCCCCGGCAAAGCGCGCCACGAGGCCGGTGAGTTCCGCATAGCTGAACCGGCGCTGGATGCCGAGCATGGCCGAATCGAAGATCAGGGCATCCTGGTCCCCCCGGCCGGCCTCCACATGGCGGTCCAGGGCGTTGTAGGAGGTATTGAGGACACCGTCGGGAAACCAGCCGTACAGCGGCGCTTTACTGGAGTCCAGGGCGCGCCGGGGCTGCGTTGACCAGGAGACCCTTGCGGCCGCGCTGAGCCAAAACTCCCCCGGCTCCCTGAGGCTGTGTTCGTACGTGTCCCGATAGCTGTTGGTAACCATGAAGCGCATCCCGTCCACTACATTGTGATGACGCCATGCTAGCCCGGCCGTCGGAGGGAAAACAAGAGCAATGTATACATGCGTGGCGAATTTCTGCCACAGTTGCGTCCAGGGGCTGGTTTTTGTCCGGGTTCTGTATACACTGGAAAGGTCAAACCACCGAAGGAGGCAACGATGCGCGCCAGCGACAGGGCCTACGAAGCGCTGCGCGATGACATCACCGAGTGGCGCCTCCTGCCGGGCACGGTGCTGGCAGAGGTGGAACAGTCGGAACGCCTAGGCGTCTCGCGCACGCCCCTCCGGGAGGCGCTGAGCCGTCTCACGGCGGAAGGGCTGACGACGACGGCCGGCAGCCGCGGCGTCGTCGTCACCGATGTTTCACTCGACGACATCGACGAACTTTTCGAGCTCCGCGAAACCCTGGAGTGCAAAGCAGCAGCGCTCGCAGCCGAACGCGGCGACTCTGCCGTGTTCGTGCAGTTGCAGAAGGAATTCCTCGAAGCGCCCGCCCTCATCGATGGCAGCGACCCGGGCCGGCACGCTTATTACGAACTCGCGGGGCGCCTCGATGCGGCCATCGATGCTGCTGCTTCCAACTCCTACCTGGCCCAGGCCATGCGCGGCCTGCGTGTGCACCTGGTCCGGGTCCGCAGGCTTGCCGCCGACGACGCGCACCGGCTCACTGCCGCTGCCGCCGAGCACGCGGCCATCGCCGAGGCCATCGCCGCCGGAAACCCCCGGCTGGCCGAGGCAGCCACCATGCTCCACCTGCACAGAAGCCTTTCACACGTCAAAAACACGCACACGCCCCACGACAAGGAGCACCATGGTTAAGGAACACCACGTCCGCGTTTACAAGAGCGAGGAAAACCTGCCCCGCGAGGAGCAGCTCGCCTACAAGATCGCCAAGGTAGCCACCGATCCCGTCCCGGTCACCGACGAGGTCACAGACATGGTGATCAACCGGGTGATCGACAACGCCTCGGTTGCCATCGCGTCCTTGAACCGCAGCCCCATCGTGGCGGCCCGGGCCCAGGCGCTGGCGCATGGTCCCAGCACCGGGGGCCAGGGGGCCAAGGTCTTCGGTATCGGCGAGCGCGTTTCCCCCGAATGGGCGGCATGGGCCAATGGGGTGGCGGTGCGCGAACTGGACTACCACGACACCTTCCTGGCGGCCGACTATTCGCACCCTGGCGACAACATCCCGCCGATCCTTGCCATTGCCCAGCACACCGGGGCCAGCGGACACGACCTGGTGAGGGGCATCGCCACCGGGTACGAGATCCAGGTGAACCTGGTCAAGGCCATCTGCCTGCACAAGCACAAGATCGACCACGTGGCCCATCTCGGCCCCTCCGCCGCGGCCGGGATCGGCACCCTGCTGGGGCTCGACGTCGAAACCATCTTCCAGTCCGTGGGACAGGCCCTGCACACCACCACCGCCACCCGCCAGTCGCGCAAGGGCGAAATCTCCACCTGGAAGGCGCACGCTCCGGCGTTCGCAGGGAAGATGGCCGTGGAGGCCGCGGACCGTGCCATGCGGGGCCAGACCTCGCCCGTGCCGATCTATGAAGGCGAGGACGGGGTGATCGCCTGGATGCTGGACGGCCCGGACGCCTCGTACATGGTCCCGCTGCCGGAAGCCGGGGAGGCCAAGCGCGCGATCCTGGACACGTACACCAAGGAACATTCCGCCGAGTACCAGGCCCAGGCCTGGATCGACCTCGCGCGGAAGCTGAACCGTGAGCACCCCGAGGCTACCGACCCCGCGAACGTGAAGTCCGTGCTGATCAAAACGAGCCACCACACGCACTATGTGATCGGCTCCGGCGCCAACGATCCGCAGAAGTACGATCCCAAGGCCAGCCGGGAAACCCTGGACCACTCCATCCCCTACATTTTCACGGTGGCACTGCAGGACGGCGCGTGGCACCACGTGGACTCCTACGCCCCCGAACGCGCCGCACGCCCGGACACGGTGGACCTGTGGCAGAAGGTGAGCACCGAGGAAGATCCTGAGTGGACGCGGCGCTACCATTCGCTGGACATTGCCGAGAAGGCCTTCGGCGGTTCCGTGGAGATCATCCTGGCGGACGGCACAGTCATCACGGACGAGATCGCCGTGGCCGACGCCCATCCGCTCGGCGCGCGCCCCTTCGGCCGGGAGCAGTACGTCAACAAGTTCCGCACCCTCGCCGCCGGACTGGTGGAGGAAGCGGAAATCGAAAGGTTCCTCGCCGCCGTCGAACGCCTCCCGGAACTCGCCGCCGGCGAACTGGACCAACTGAACATCACTGCGGCGCCGGGGGTCATCGACCTGGGCGCGGCACCGAAGGGCCTGTTCTGATGCTGTACTCCAAGACCACTCCGGAGCAGAAGCGGATCCGGTTCCGGGAACTCCTGGCCTCCGGGACCATCCAGCAGTTCCCGGGCGCCTTCAACCCGCTCTCGGCACGGCTGATCGAGGAGAAGGGCTTCGCCGGCGTCTACATCTCCGGCGCCGTGCTGGCCAACGACCTCGGCCTGCCGGACATCGGCCTGACCACCCTCACCGAAGTCGCCACCCGCGCCGGACAGATCGCCCGCATGACGGACCTGCCCGCCATCGTGGATGCGGACACCGGCTTCGGTGAACCCATGAACGTGGCCCGCACCGTCCAGGAAATCGAGAATGCCGGGCTGGCCGGGCTGCACATCGAGGACCAGTTCAACCCCAAGCGCTGCGGCCACCTCGACGGCAAGAACGTGGTGGACCTTGAGACTGCCACCAAGCGCATCCGCGCCGCGGCCGATGCACGCCGCGACCCGAACTTCCTCATCATGGCCCGCACCGACATCCGCGCCACCGACGGACTCGCAGCGGCCCAGGACCGGGCCCGCGCCCTCGTGGATGCCGGTGCGGACGCCATTTTCCCCGAAGCGATGGCCACCCTGGACGAGTTCCAGGCCATCCGCGACGCCGTGGACGTGCCAATCCTGGCGAACATGACGGAGTTCGGAAAGAGCGAACTCTTCACCGTGGACCAGCTCGCCGGGGTGGGCGTGAACATGGTGATTTATCCGGTGACCCTGCTCCGTAGTGCCATGGGCGCTGCTGAGCGTACGCTGGACTCGATTAAGGCTGAGGGAACACAGGAGGCACAGGTGGGCAGCATGCTGACCCGTGCGCGGCTGTACGACCTCGTTGACTACGAGGCCTACAACCGCTTCGACACCGGGGTCTTCAATTTCCAGGTCCCCGGGAAGCACTAAAAACCACCACCGCCGGCCGCGGCCGGCATCCGAAAGGCGACAGGAACAAGGGAGTTTCAGCATGGCTGAACAGGACATCAAAAAAGGTCTCGCCGGCGTCGTAGTGGATTACACATCCGTTTCGAAGGTCAACCCGGACACCAACTCACTGCTGTACCGCGGCTACCCGGTCCAGGAGCTCGCCTCCCGGTGCAGCTTCGAGGAAGTTGCGTACCTGCTCTGGAACGGGGAACTGCCCAGCCAGGACCAGCTAGCTGAATTCACTGCCCGGGAGCGGGCCGGGCGCGCCCTGGACCCGGTGGTCAAGCAGGTGGTCGATACCCTGCCCACCAGCTCGCATCCCATGGATGTCTGCCGGACAGCCGCGTCGGTGATGGGGGCCAGGCATCCGCTGGCGGAAGACTCGTCGCGGGAGGCCAACATGGCCAAAGCGGTGGACCTCTTCGCCGCGATGCCGGCCGTGGTGGCGTACGACCAGCGCCGCAGGCACGGGCAGCCCGTGGTGGAGCCCCGCGACGACCTTGGCTACTCGGCCAATTTCCTCTGGATGGCGTTTGGCGAGGAGCAGGTACCGGAGGTGGTGGAGGCCTTCAACGTTTCCATGATCCTGTACGCCGAGCACAGCTTTAACGCCTCGACGTTCACGGCACGGGTCATCACGTCCACCCTCTCGGACCTGCACTCGGCGGTCACCGGAGCCATCGGTGCGCTGAAGGGACCACTGCACGGCGGAGCCAACGAGGCCGTCATGCATACCTTCGACGAGATCGGGATCCGGCCCGAGGAGTCCCTTGAGGAGGCAGCAGCCCGGGCCAAGGCGTGGATGGAGAATGCGCTCGCCCAGAAGAGGAAAGTGATGGGCTTCGGCCACCGCGTGTACAAGCACGGCGACTCCAGGGTGCCCACCATGAAGGCTGCGCTGGATAAGATGATCGCCCACTACGGGCGGCCCGAGATCCTGGGCCTGTACCAGGGGCTTGAAACCGCCATGGACGAAGCCAAGGCCATCAAGCCCAACCTCGACTACCCGGCAGGGCCCACCTACCACCTGATGGGCTTCGACACCGCAACGTTCACTCCCCTGTTCGTTGCCAGCCGCATCACGGGCTGGACGGCGCACATCATGGAGCAGCTGGACTCCAACTCGCTGATCCGGCCGCTGAGCGAGTACAACGGCCCCGAGGAGCGGCACCTGCCGTAGGCGCCGCTGCTGCGGAAACCACGACGACGGCGGGAGGGCGCTGCGGTGCCCGGCCCGCCGTCGGCGTCTAACGGCCTAAGGCAGCAGGCTTTCCGAGGAGGCGACGGCCTCGTTGTCGTTGTCCATGGTCACCACGATGTTGACGCTGCCTCCCTCCAGCACCACCGGCAGCCAGTGGTCCGCATCCTGCCACATCCGGTCAACGGGCAGCGCGGCGGTATCGAACCAGGCGGGAGCGATCTCGGTGCTTTCGGTGGGTTCGCCTTCCCAGCGGACAGCAGTGAACAGACGGGTATCCATGTCCCACTCCGGCTTGGCAGGAAACACGAAGCGCACCACCCCGGCATCCCGAAGGTCCTCGTGCCGGAGCCCGACGTCGGTTTCCTCCCGCACCTCGCGGATCACTGCTTCCGCTTCGGTCTCCCCCACTTCGACGTGCCCGCCGATGCCGACAATCTTTCCGCGCCCGAAGCCGGTCTTCTTCAGCCCCAGCAGGACCTGGGAAACGCCGTCCACCTCTTGGAGCAGGAAACACAGTGCCACTGCAGCGGCCGCCATGCTCAGCCCAGCGCCCGGGGGTGCGCGGCAGCGTAGATCTCCCGCAGGGTATCGGCAGTGACAAGGGTATACACCTGGGTGGTGGTCACCGAGGCATGGCCCAGGAGTTCCTGGACCACGCGGACGTCGGCGCCGCCTTCGAGCAGGTGGGTGGCGAAGGAGTGCCGGAGGGTGTGCGGGGAGACGTCCTTGGTGATGTTCGCCTTTTCGGCTGCTGCCTTGAGGATGGTCCAGGCACTCTGGCGGCTGATGCGGCCGCCGCGGGCGTTCAGGAACAGTGCGGGCGTGCCCTTTCCCTTGGCCGCCAGCAGGGGACGTCCGCGCACCAGGTAGGCGTCCAGTGCCCGGGCGCCGTACGAGCCGAGGGGTACCAGCCGTTCCTTGGACCCCTTGCCGAAGAGCCGCACGATGGCCGGGCCCGATTCGGCCTCCGCCAAGGAAATGTCGTCAACGTCCAGGCCCACGGCCTCACTGATCCGCGCCCCGGTGGAATACAGGAACTCAAGGAGGGCCCGGTCGCGCAGCCCCGTTGCCGTGTCCGTTCCCGCCGCCTCAAGGATCCTGGTCACCTCGTCGACGCTGATGGCCTTGGGCAGCCGTTTCCCGGGCATCGGCGGGTGGACCTCACTGGCAGGGTCGGAGGGGGTATGCCCCTCCAGGGCCCAGAACTTGTGGAGCCCTCGCACTGCCACCACGGTCCTGGCCGCGGACCGCACTCCCAGGGCCGTGCCGCCGTCGGAACCGTCAGAAAGGGCCTGGACGAATCCCGTCACGTGGCGCCGGGTGACCTCCTCCGGGCGGCGGCAGCCGGCGGCGGAAAGGTAACGGGAGTAGCGGGCAAGATCCCGCCGGTAGGCAGCCAGGGTGTTGGCCGCGAGTCCGCGCTCCACACCCATGTGCTGGAGGTAGTCGGTGATGCCGCGGTCAACGGCGGTTGGCGGGGCAGGCGGTGGTACGGAATCCTGGACCGGCGTTGCCGGGGCGGGCCCTGCGGGGGCCAGCCCGGCGGAGGAAGTGGGGACCATCAGCGCTGGCTGGGGTGGGCCGGCCACGGCGCATCCGCTGGACGGAGGCCTTCATACCCGCCGGCGCGGGCCGCGGCCGCTGCCAGGATTCCGACGACGGCGGACGGGTTGTGGAGCCTGCCGGCCAGCACCGACGCCACGGCGTCGTCCAGGCTGATCCAGTGGAACTCGATCTCGGCTTCCTCATCCGTCCGCTCGTGGCGTTCGTGGTGGGGTATGTCGATGAGGTCCCGGGCAAGGTAGATCCTGATGGCCTCGCTGGAGGACCCGGGGGAATTGAAGAAGTCGGCCAGGACGTTCCACGTTCCCGCGGCAAGGTCCGCTTCCTCGGCCAGTTCGCGGGCGGCCCCGACCACGAAGTCCTCCCCTTCGATATCCAGCAGGCCGGCCGGGATTTCCCAGAGGTCCATGCCCACCGGGTGGCGGTATTGCCTGAGGAGGAGGATTTCGCCGTCGGCGTTCATGGGCAGGACCGCGACTGCCCCGGGGTGGTCGATGTAGTCGCGGGTCAGGGCCTCACCGGTCTCCTGCAGCTGGAAACTGTCGCTGACCACGTCCCAGATCCGGCCCTCGTAGACCTTCTCGGTAGACAAAAGACGGCGCGGGCTCGGTGCATCCGAAACCTGCTTTGCAGCAGGGGTGTTTTCAGGTGTGCCGGGCATCGCGCCGTCCTTTTTCTGTTGGAACTACTTAGCGGCTACCGTACCGGAATGCTCGGCCTCGACAGCGCCGACCCCCACGGTGGCGGCCGTGTCGGAGCCCCGCTGGTGGTCCAGCGCGGCCTTCACCAGGCCGGCGAACAGCGGGTGCGGCCGGGTGGGGCGCGAGCTCAGCTCGGGGTGCGCCTGGGTGGCCACGTAGTACGGGTGGACGTCAGCGGGCAGTTCGACGAACTCCACGAGCTTGCCGTCCGGTGACGTGCCGGAGAAGACCAGTCCCGCGGCCGCGATCTGCTCGCGGTACTTGTTGTTGACCTCGTAGCGGTGGCGGTGGCGTTCGCTGACGGTGGTCTTGCCGTAGGTTTCGGCGATGACGGATCCGGCGTCGAGCTTGGCTTCGTAAAGGCCCAGGCGCATGGTGCCGCCGAGGTCGCCGCGACCCTCGACGAACTCCAGCTGCTCTTCCATGGTGGCGATGACCGGGTACTTGGAATCAGGCTCGAACTCGCTGGAGGAAGCACCTTCCAGCCCCACCACGTTGCGGGCGTATTCGATCACCATGCACTGCAGGCCCAAGCACAGTCCCAGGACGGGCAGCTTGGTTTCGCGGGCGAACTTCAGGGCGCCGAGCTTGCCTTCAAGTCCGCGGATGCCGAAGCCGCCGGGAACGCAAATGGCGTCGACGCCGTCGAGCGCCTTGATAGCGCCCTCGCGGGTTTCGCATTCGTCCGAGGGGACCCAGCGGATCTTGACCTTGGTGTCGTTGGCGAAGCCGCCGGCACGCAGGGCCTCTGTCACTGACAGGTAGGCATCGGGCAGGTCGATGTACTTGCCCACCAGCGCGATCTCAACCTCGTGCTTGGGGTTGTGCACGGCTTCGAGCAGCTTGTCCCAGCTGGTCCAGTCCACGTCCTTGAACGGCAGGTCCAGGGCGCGCACGATGTACGAGTCCAGGCCCTGCGTGTGGAGGGTCTTGGGGATGTCGTAGATGCTGGGGGCATCGGCGGCGTTCACCACGGCGTCGATGTCGACGTCGCACATCCGGCCGATCTTTTCCCGCATCGCGTCGGGCACCTCGCGGTCCGAGCGGATAACGATCGCCTCAGGCTGGATGCCGATGGACCGCAGGGCTGCGACGGAGTGCTGGGTGGGCTTGGTCTTCAGCTCCTGGGACGGCCCGATGTACGGGACCAGCGAGACGTGGAGGAAGAACACGTTGGTGCGGCCGATGTCCTGGCGCACCTGGCGGGCCGATTCGAGGAACGGCTGGGATTCGATGTCCCCCACCGTGCCGCCGATTTCGGTGATGATGACGTCCGGGGCGTTCTTGCCCTCGGCGGGCAGGCGCATCCGGCGCTTGATCTCATCCGTGATGTGCGGGATGACCTGGACGGTGTCCCCGAGGTACTCGCCGCGGCGTTCCTTGGCGATGACCGTGGAGTACACCTGCCCCGTGGTTACGTTCGCCGAACCTTCCAGGTTTTCGTCCAGGAAGCGCTCGTAGTGTCCGATGTCCAGGTCCGTTTCGGCGCCGTCGTCGGTGACGAAGACTTCGCCGTGCTGGAAGGGGTTCATGGTGCCCGGATCCACGTTCAGGTAGGGATCCAGCTTCTGCATAGTTACAGACAGGCCACGCGCACGCAACAGGTGACCGAGGCTTGATGCCGTCAGTCCCTTACCGAGCGAGGACGCCACACCACCGGTTACGAAGATGTGTTTGGTCGTCTTGGACGAGCCCGGGAACCGGGAATTTACACGGGAATTTGATCGCTGCACCACGGAATTCGAGCCTATCATCATTTGAGCCTTCCACGGATCGCTGGGAGTGCTTCCCAAATGCCCAAGTCTGCCGGTCCGGCCGCCCCGGGAGCAAGGGGTGACCGGTGGCCGGCACCCCGGCAAGGCCGGGTTTCAGGCCCGCTGCGGCAGCAGTTTCGCGTCGTCCAGCAGTTCCTGGGCGTGGGCCTGCGCCGACTCCGAATCCTCCTGGCCGGCCAGCATGCGCGCCAGTTCACGGACCCGTTCGGAACCGTTAAGGAGGCGGACATCACTTGAGGTGAACCCCGTGGCTGTGTTGCCGTCGGCTCCCCGGACGGAGGTTTTGGTGACCGTGATGTGCTGGTCCGCGAAGGCGGCCACCTGCGGAAGGTGCGTGACCACCAGCACCTGGACGTGGCGGGCCAGCATGGCCAGCCTGCGGCCGATCTCGACGGCGGCACGTCCGCCCACGCCGGCGTCCACCTCGTCGAAGACGAAAGTGGGAACGGGGTCCACGGCAGCCAGCACCACCTCAATGGCGAGCATGACGCGCGAGAGTTCACCGCCGGACGCGCCCTTGCCCAACGGCCGGGCGGTCGCACCGGAGTGGGGCTGCAACAGGAAGCTGATCTCGTCCGCACCATATGGGGTTAGCTGGCCGGCGGGGGCGATGGTGATGACGAGGGTGGCATCGGCCATGGCCAGCGCCTTTAGCTCGGCGCTTACCCGGGCCGAAAGGTCCTTGGCGGCCTTGGCCCTGATCTTGCTGATTGCGGCGGCCTGCTTCTTCAGGTCCGCCTCAGCCTTCACCACTTCGGCGTCCAGGGTTTCGATCCGGGTTGAGTCGTCCTGCAGTTCGTCGTAGCGGACGCGGGCGTTCTCCGCCCAGACGAGCACTTCGTCAATGGTCGGTGCATATTTGCGGACCAGTTTGGCCAGGGCGGCCCGCCGGTCCTCAATTTCCGCGAGCCGTTCCGGCCCCTCCGTGTCCAGGCCGGCCTGGTAGCTGGCCAGCTCCGTGGCGATGTCGTTGAGCAGGAAGCCCACCTCAGCCAGCCGCGCAGCCGCTGAGCCGAGCTCGGCGTCGTGCTCTGCCACATGCTCCAGCGTCCGCTTGGCGGCATCAACCAGGGTGGTGGCGTCCCCCGCTTCGCCGAAGTCCTCGGCGATGAGCGCCTGGTGGGCGGTGCTCGCTGCGATGCGGAGCTCCTCCACGTTGGCGAGCTTTACGGCCTCGGCCTTGAGCAGCTCGTCCTCCCCCGGCTGCGGATCCACCTCATCAATCTCAGCCAGGGCGGTCTCCAAGGACTCGGCCTCACGCAGCCTGTCGCGGGCGGCAGTGCGGAGGCTGTCCAGCTCCGCCTGGCTGGACTTCCAGTGGTTGTAGAGGTCCTGGTAGGCGGCCAGCGGACCGGCCAGCGATTCACCGGCGAACTTGTCCAGGGCGCCCCGCTGGGCGGCGGCTCCCTTGAGCCGGATCTGGTCCGATTGGCCGTGGACCACCACCAGGGTCTCGCCGATTTCGGCAAGGACACCCACCGGCGCCGCCCTGCCGCCCAGGAAGGCACGGCTGCGGCCGTCGGAACCAAGGCGACGGGCAAGGATCAGCTCCGCGCCGCCGTCGAACTCCTCCGTCTCGGCACCCGCCTCCAAAGCCCTGGCTATGGCGGGATGGCCGGCGTCGAGCTTGAGCACTGCCTCGGCGGTGGCACTCTTGGCACCGCTCCGCACCGCCCCGGCGTCGGAGCGGGCGCCCAGCAGGAGCCCGACGGCGGTGACCACCATGGTCTTGCCCGCACCCGTCTCACCGGTCACCACGCTCAGGCCCGGCCCCAGCGGCAGCGTTGCGTCAGCGATGACGCCCAGATCGCGGATTCTCAGTTCTTCAAGCATGGCTTCACTTTGCGGTCGGCGGATCGGTTTCGACATCGGGCTGGCCCGCTTGCGGTACCTGGAGCGGGGGCATGGGGCGGGGCGTCCGGATGATGGGGATGGGGCCGGTGTGAACGGACTCAGCCTTGGGGGCCGGGCCGCGCCAGCCGTGAATGGGCAGCTGGAATTTCCGGACCAGCCGCGCGGAAAACGGCGTCTGGTGCGTGCGCGCCAGCCGCACCGGAGTGGCGGACTTCGTGACCTCCACCCTGGCTCCCGGGGGCAGGTCCACTGACCGCCTGCCGTCACACCACAGGACGCCCAGGGCATCCGTGCGGTTCAGGACTTCCACCGCCAGCCGAGAGCGGGGCGAGACCACCAGGGGTTTCGCGAAGAGGGCATGGGCGCTGATGGGGACGATGACCAGGGCCTCCACCTCTGGCCAGACCACCGGGCCGCCGGCGGAGAAACCGTACGCGGTGGAACCCGTGGGCGTGGCCAGCACGATGCCGTCGCAGCCGAAGGACGTCAGCGGACGCTCATCCACCTCGGTGACCACCTCCAGCATGCGTTCGCGGTTGGCCTTCTCGATGGCGGCCTCATTCAGCGCCCACGTGTGCCAGATCTTCTGGCCGCGCACCCAGACCTGGACATCGATGGTCATGCGCTCTTCCACCGTGTACTCACGGCTGGCAATCCATTCCACCGTCTGGGCCAGGTCCGCCCGCTCGCTTTCGGCGAGGAAGCCTACATGGCCAAGGTTCACCCCAAGCAGCGGAACGTCCACCTCACGGACAAGCTCGGCCGCGCGCAGGATAGTGCCGTCGCCCCCGAGGACCATGACCAGTTCAACGTCCGGGAGCTGGACGTGGTCGTGGAGGATCTCCACGGGCTGGGCCAGGTGTCCGAAGAACCGCTCCATGTCCCCGAGTTCGGACTCCTGCATGACCGGCACAATGCCCGAGGCATGCAGCAGGGCGCACGCCTCCCAGGCGGCCTTCAGTGAGTCCTCGCGGCCGGTATGGGCGAGGACCAGTACACGCCTGCTCATCAGGTTCCGCTCTCTAGTGGTTCGGCCAGATTCGTCCGAGCAAGGCAGCGGCCGCTGCCTCCCGCTCTTCGATCTTAGGCAAGTCTTGGCTCATCCTGCGTTTTATCCACAGGAAGTATTCAACGTTTCCGTCCTGGCCCGGCAGCGGACTCTGCGCGAGGCCCCTTAGGTCGAGCCCGGCGTCGAGCGCTGCCCTGGCCACCTTCTCCACCGCCAGCCGCCGTTCCCGCTCGGAGGTGACCACGCCGGTCCGTCCCAGCCGGTCCTTTCCGATCTCAAACTGCGGCTTCACCATCAGGACCAGGTCCCCTCCGGGCTCGGTGCAGAGAGCCAGCGGCTGCACCACCAGGGTGAGGGAAATGAAGGACAGGTCAGCCACGGTAAGCGATGCGGGGCCGCCAATGTCCGCGGGCGACATGTAGCGGACGTTGAGTCCTTCGTGGACCTCCACGCGGGGATCCTCCCTGAGCTGGGGCACCAGCTGGCCATGCCCGACGTCGACCGCCACCACGTGCGCGGCACCGCGCCTCAGCAGCACGTCCGTGAAGCCGCCCGTGGAGGCTCCGGCGTCGAGGCACCTTTTCCCCGCTGCCGAGACCTCGGGGAAGGCGTCAAGGGCACCGGCCAGCTTGTGTCCTGCCCGGCTGGCGTAGGCGTCCTGTTCATCATGCTGAACGGCAAGGTCCCGGCCCTCATCAACCTGGAGGGACGCCTTGGCGAGCACCTGCCCGGCGGAACTGACCTTGCCCTCGGCGATCAGGGCGGCCGCGTGGGTGCGTGACCGGGCAAGGCCACGGGCCACCAACGCCTGGTCGAGGCGCACCGGCATCAGGCGGCGCCGTCCGTCGGATCAGTGCTTCCATGCTCACTGTTGGCGGGGTCGCTATTGGCGGGGTCGCTATTGGCGGGGTCGCTGTTCAGCGCGGCCAGCAGTTCATCGTGAAGTTCGCTGTAAACGGTCTCGTGCTCCGCCACCGGAACCTGCGGCAAGGCTTCAAGCCGTGCCAGGGCCTGCGCCACTACCGGGTCCATGACACCTGCACCGCCGGTACCAGGCCAGTCCGGGGAAGGCTGGGCTGCTGCGGGGAGGGGTTCGGTCAGCTCAGTCATTCCACCAGTCTAGTGATCCAGCCAGACGAGTTCAGGCGCCTGGGGTGCGGCGGCGTCCGGGGTGGCTGCCCACCAGGCTGCACACGCGGCCCGCCAGGAATCCAGGTTGTCCTGGCTGCCGATGATGCCCACCGCACCGTTGGCCACCCGGGCCGTGGCCTCGCCGCAGGCGTAGGTGCCGTCGTCGTGCGTGACCTCAGGGTACACCCGGTGCAGGTCCCCAAGGGAGCTGATGATGTAGTCCGGGCGTTCTGCGGCACGGGCAGCCAGGATGGTTTGCCGGGTGTCGACGCCGGTCAGTACCGCCACCGTGGCGAAGCCTGCGTTGTTTCCGCCCAGGATGTCGGTGTCCAGGCGGTCTCCCACCACCAGGGGGCGTTCCGCGCCAAGCCGCTTGGCGGCGGAGTGGAAGAGCGGCGCTTCGGGCTTGCCGGCCACGCGCGGGGTTTGGCCCGTTGCGGCTGCCACGGCCTGCACCAGCGTGCCGTTTCCCGGAGCGATGCCGCGGGCCTGCGGTATGGACATGTCCGTGTTGGTGGCCACCCACAGGGCGCCCGCGTTCACCACGTAAGTGGCTTCGGCCAGGTCCTTCCACCCGATCTCGGGGTTGAATCCCTGGACCACCGCCACCGGGTCCTCGTCCTGGCCGTACACCGGCACGAGCCCCACGAGTTCGATCTCCGCGGCCAGCGCCGGACTGCCGGTGATGAGTACCCTGGAGCCCGGAGCCAGCAGTGAGGCGAGCAGGTCTGCAGCGGCCTGGGAGGAACTGACCACCTGATGGTCCTCGGCGGGCGCCCCGAGTTCCCGGAGGTGGGCAGCCACCTGCGCCGGTGACCGGGACGCGTTGTTGGTCACGTAGCCCAGACCCACGCCAAGGCCGGAGAGCTGCTTCAGGGACTCAACCGCACCGGGGATGGCGTGCGGTCCGGCATAGACCACGCCGTCCAGATCTGCCAGGAGGGCGTCGAACAGGGAAATCAGGGGAACGGCACTCATGCGTCAGTCTTCCCGGCGGTCCTGCTGGTCCCCGGCCTGGTCTTCCAGATCGGGTTCGCCGTCACGTCCGGCTTCGGCTCCATCTGCGGCCTCCCCGGAGGTTTCCAGCTCGTCCGGCTCCACCGAGTCCTCGTCGGACTCGGCGTCGTCTGAGGCGAAGTAGTCACTCTCCTGGTCCTCGATGGCGGTGTCCTGCTGTTCAGCGGACTCGGCAGCGAAGTCGGCTCCAGCTGCACCGGCGGCTGAGGCGGCATCGGTAGAGGATACGGCGCTTGTGGCGGTTTCCGATGCCTGGGACGCGCGCTCCAGCAGGCGGCGGCGTTCGGCTTCTTCCCTGGCCTCTTCTTCTTCATCCCAGCCGAGGTCGATGATGTCCGGTTCCTCGTCCACGCCCTGGCCCAGTGCGTTCTCGGCCACAACGGCCTGCTTCCGCCATTTCTCGGCTTCAGCTTCGCGGCCTACGCCGGCGAGGGCGTCGGCGTAGGCACGGAAAAGCCGGGGGCTGTAGGAGAAGGCCCGGTTGATGTCCAGTTGCGGGATTTCCAGTTCGGCTACGGCAGCGTCCAGCTGTCCGAGGTCGGTCCGGGCACCTGCGGCAACGATAGCGAGTTCGACTTTGCCGGGAGCGTCCAGGTCCTGGGCTTCCTCGGACCGGGCCACGTCCAGCGCACGGTCCGGGCGCCCCAACCCTCGTTCGCAGTCGGCCATGACCGGAAGGTGGACGTTGGAGCCGCTGATGCGGCGGTAGGTGCGGAATTCGCGCAGGGCCTCGCCGTAGTGGCCGGCTGCGTACGCCGTCAGTCCGACGGCCTCGCGGACGGCTGCCAGCCGGCCCCCACGCCGGCTGGCAGCCAGGGCGTGCTGGAACGCGAGTTCCGGCTCTTCATCGATCAGCCTGCCGGCCATGACCAGGTGGCGGGCCACCCACTCAGCACTTTTTGCTTCCAGGGTCTTGATCTGGTGCTGGGTTGCGCGGTCCAGTTCCTTGCCAGTGACGTCCTCGTCGATTTCGGGAGAACGTTCCCGGTCCGGGCGGTTGGCGCTCCGGAGGTCCCGGGCGTTGGGCACGCGGACGGGACGGTCTTCCTGGCGGTCCCGCCCAAAGTTGCGGGGTCCGGCACCTTCCCGGCTGGAGCCCCGATCGAAACTTCGGGGTGCTCGGTCCTGGCGGTCGCCGCGGCCGGCGCGGTCGCCCCGATCGGGCCGCTCGGTCCGTTCACCGAAAGGCTTCCGGTTCTCTCCCCCGCCGAAGCTGCGACGGTCGCCCTCGCCGTCACGGCGGGGACGGTCACCAAAAGGCTTCTTGTCACGGTCACCAAACGGCTTCCGGTCACGATCGCCGAACGGCTTACGGTCACCAGCACCGAAGGGCTTACGCTCACCCTCGCCGTCACGGCGCGGACGGTCACCAAAGGACCGGTTCTCACGGTCCCCGTAAGGCTTGCGGTCGCGGTCTCCGAACGGCTTACGCTCTCCAGCACCGAAAGGCTTACGCTCACCCTCGCCGTCACGGCGCGGACGGTCACCAAAAGGCTTCTTGTCACGGTCCCCGAACGGCTTCCGGTCACGATCTCCAAACGGCTTACGCTCCCCCGAACCGAAGGGCTTACGCTCTCCAGCACCGAAAGGCTTACGCTCACCTTCCCCGTCACGGCGCGGACGGTCACCAAAAGGCTTCTTGTCACGGTCCCCAAACGGCTTACGCTCACCGCCGCCTGAGGCAGGGCCGGAATCGCTGTTGTCGCGGCTGCTGCGGGAACGGAATCCACGCGGATCGCCGCCTGAGTTGTTGTTGCCGCGGAAGGCGCCGCGGTCATTTCCGCCGCGGTTGCCGCCGTTGTGCTCAGCCATGTGGATTCCTCCTGTTGTGAGCCGACCACTGGCGCAACTGCAGCCGCTCGTATCCGTGTTTCGTTTCCTACGCAACCCGAAATCAAGCGCTTCGAAGTCCGTACATCTTCATCAATTCTAGTGGAGTCGCCCAACCGGGCAGTACGGTAAAAGCCCAGGCGCCGGCATCGTGGCAAGATTCACACGCTCTCTCAGTTGATGCGGGTTTTTCGGCGATGCTCTCTCGGTTGATGTGGGGTTTCCTGGGGTGCTCTCGCAGTTTGGCGCTGGTGGTCGACGGCGGGCCGGCCGGGCAGTGCGGGAGGGTCCGCCGGGAGGGGGCGTTAAGTGAGAGAGGGAACCCCGGGGGCGTTAAATGCGGGAGGCCCCAACCTGGTGGTTGGGGCCTCGACCTAATGGTTGTCCGGCGGTGACCTACTCTCCCACACCCTCCCGGGTGCAGTACCATCGGCGCTGTGGGTCTTAGCTTCCGGGTTCGGAATGGGACCGGGCGTTTCCCCCACGCTATGACCGCCGTAACCTTGTTACCCGTCCGCCCGGGTGTCCCGGGGGGTGGGAAGTGTTGTGGTTACAACATGCTTTCCTGCCCGTGTGAGGGCAGGGTGGTGTTGTTATTTAGTTGGTGTTCCCTGCAACAAATGGTTTGTTGTTCGGGAACCACATAGTGGACGCAAGCAGTCTTGTTATCTTTTTA
>NZ_JARCCZ010000023.1:0-96367 GCF_048957775.1 Pseudarthrobacter sp. CC4
ATCACCGGGCAGTTTTACTGGCCACCAGCGGGCCGATTAACTGGCCGCCCGTGGGCAGAAACAAATGGCCATTGACAGCCGACCTTGCGCCCAGTAGGACTGCTCGCTGAGCCACAGGTGCACTCGGGCACGATCAATCCTGTCCGCGTCGGCGGAGAAAAAATATCGCTCAGTCATAACAACACCCTATGGGGAACGGACAACGTGGTTTCAACAAGAAACGCCCACCTTAAGGGCCGGGCTTTGGAACCAGAGTGGTCCGTGGCGACAGCAAGGGGTTTTCAGTGAAGGGAAACGCTTGGCGGTGCCGCCCCTGACACCGCCAAGCGATGAGACCCATCGGTTGCCCGACTCAAGGCCGCGGTACTACTGGACCCAGTCCCAGCCGCACCCCGGTGCGCCGCTGCCTTTCACGGACAACTCTGGGACACCCGCCTCAAGGAGGGCGGCAGATATCGTCAAGAACTGCCTAAGACCTCCTTCAGAGCCACAGCCGGAACAGCGCCTTGATTCAATCTTGAGCGTTAGGTCTTGTTTTTGATGGGACTTTGACTAACACCGACCGGGTTTCTTGATACGGGACGGGCATTGTTGGCGTTGTCGGAAGGGGAGCCGGCAGCCAATCGGGCCGCAGAAGGCGGTCCGTCCTCAGAGAAAAGGAAGTTTGTCATCATGGGTCTCAGCCTGAACACCACCACCGGTAAAGTCGTCGCCTCCCTGGCCCTGGTCGGCACCGCCGCCGGCGTCGCAGGCCTGGGCACGTACGGTGCGTTCACCTCCAGCACTTCGGCCTCCACCGCGGTATCCTCGGGCACCGTAGCCATAACGTTGGGCGCCCCAGGCGCAGCCAACCGCCTCAGCGTCGCCGCCAGCGGCCTGGTCCCGGGGGACACCGTGCAGCGCGCCGTGACGCTGACCAATGCCACCGGCAACCAGGCACTGGCGGGCATCACGCTAACGACGCTGGCTACCGCCACCTCCAAGCTGGACACCGACCCGGCCCTGGGCCTGCAGCTCGCGATCGACAAGTGCTCCGTGCCGTGGACCGAGGCCGGCACCGCCCCGGCCTACACCTACACGTGCTCAGGGGGCACCGTCACCCAGGTCCTGGCCTCCCGCGCCGTCATCGGCGCGGACCTCGCCCTGGCCGGCCTGAGCTCCACCGCGGCCGGCAACACCGATAACCTCCGGGTGACCCTGTCCCTGCCAGGTGCAGCGGACAACAGCTTCCAGGCCAAGAGCAGCTCCATCGACCTGTCCTTCACCGGAACCCAGCGCTCCGGCGCCAGCAAGTAACCACAGCTTCCTCCGCCGCCTGCCGAAACCGGGCGGCGGAGGAATACCACCCGGAACGGACACTGCCATGACGGCAACCCTCACCCACAGCACCCCTCGAGCCACCACTGCGATTGACACCGCCGCTGCACGGGCTGTAAGCCGCTGGGCCAAGGCGCTCCGATCCACGGCCAGAGCTGCATCAACGATGGCCTTGCTCGCGGCCGTGGCGGCGTTCCTGTTCCTGGCTGTCGGGCCGCGGGTTTTGGGGTACCAGACCAGCACAATGCTCACCGGATCCATGGCCCCGGTGATCAACGTCGGTGACGTCGTGGTATCAGTACCGAAACCGGTCAGCAGCCTCAAGACGGGGGACATCATCACCTATGGGATACCGGTCGAGGACCACCGCGTAGAAACCCACCGCATCATCGAAATTGTCAGGACCGCCGACGGAAACCCGGCCATCCGCACCAAGGGCGACGCAAACAACGGTGCCGATCCGTGGACCGCTACCCTGCAGGGCGGCACGGTCCATGTCCACGCCGCCACCATCCCCCACCTCGGGACGGCCATCCGCGCACTCCGCGAACCGGCGCTCCTGCATAGCCTGATGTACGGCGCACCGGCGGTCCTGGTCTGCATGGTCCTGCTCTCGATCTGGAAGAAGGAACCTTGCGTCAACTCCCCTGCCGTCACGGAGCACCCTCAATGAACACCTTGCCGCCGGGGATCCTGCCCACGGTGCTCGATGACCAGCGGCTGCGGAAGATGGCAGAGGACACCACGTGCGCCGTGGCCGAACAGTTCGCCACCGACTACGGCAGGATGCTCCCCTGCCGGATTCTGCGTATCGGGGGTGCGGTCCATGCCGGGGACCGGGAAGCCGCGCTGGACGCGGCCCTGAGCCTCAAGACGAGTTCCGCCCTCATCGGCGCACTCAGAATGGAACTCATCTGCACCCGCCTTCAACATGCGATCGAAAGGGCCGATAGCCACGAGGCCGAAAAGGCCTTACAGGAAGCACAACACCACCAACCCCAACTGGCAGCAGCCCTTGCCAACACTGCGCCGTCCAAGTACATCATGCTTCCTGCCTAGATGCTGCTTGCTACCTTTCTGGAAATGCCCGATCACGGGGCAAGGAGGGATGCAGACCCCGAGACTGACAAGGAGAGTCCAGACCGTGCGAAACAGCGGAAACACGGGGTCGGGACGACACGTCGGTTTCGCACGGTCCGCGGCGGTTCTGACAGCGGCCGCGGTCCTGATCCTTGCACCCGGGATCGCCCAGGCGAGCTTTACCACCGGCGCCACGGGCCACATGAGCACAGCAACGCTCAGCCTGACCCAGCCAGTCGGTACCGCGGCCACCTCCAGCTGCACCGGCAGGGACCTGACCATCACCTTCACCAACTACGGTTACGTACCCCGCGCAAGCGCCTTCCGCATCGAAATCTTCCGAGACCCCGCCGACACGGCACCGCAGTTCGTGGTGGACAAAGCCCAAAACGACCTGAGCCCGATCACCGTGAGACTCTCAGGTGCAAGGACGCCCAGGCCCTACAACGTTCGGGGACTCTATCCCACAGCGGGAGGAAACACCTGGATCGGGCAGCCCCTGCCAGGCACCACCGTCTCATGCTGAACTGCCAAGCCTTCCCAACAAGCACCATGCCCCCGGCAGCCGTGAACAAGTATCGGACATACCTGAGGAGGAACGGGCTGGCGGCGGAGGACCCATCCCCGCGGACACGCCAGCCTGGGACTTCCGGAACTTCACCGTCGTCCGGCCCCGGTGGCTCGAACTGACCACGCGTTTCCGATGGAGGGCTTGGCTCAAGGCCACACCGAGATATTAGCCGCTGGTCAGCGCGCTTTCACCATGCCGGGCCCCGTTGGTGACGGTAATCCACCCGGGACGCGTTGCACAAAAGATCGAGTACTCACTACTCGTGTTGTCTTCCCTCCGTGGCCCTTAGCGTTGAGGAAACGTCCCAATGGGGCAAAGACTTCGTTGCGATTAGGTGTCAGGGGGCAGGTTATGGATACAAACTAAGTGCGCGCCCGGTGCAGGAGAAGACCGGGGCCAGAGGCGAAGGCAGCTGCGCGGCGTGGTCCCGCGGGCAGTCACCGTCTCCGGCTGCGGCCGCACCCACCCTGCACGGTTCTCGCGTGAGGGAACAAATCCTCGGGGACCTGACAGCGTTGACCGGCTGAGGACGGCTACAGGTGCCGGTGCGTGCATCTCGGGGCACGTCATGGATCTCAGGGCGCTCGGTGTCGAAGGTTCAGGCCAGCTTCTCGCTGCCGCGGCCTCGTCCATTGTGTCGGAGCTAGCCGGGACGTGCCTTTGATGCGGTTGTATCTTTCCCTCACCCTGACGGGTGCCCATGACCGCGGGTTCGAGCCATCAGCCTGTCCCCCTGGTCCCCAGGAAGTTGCGGTCGTGTAGGCCCGCACGACATGCGGTCCCCGCACAATAGCTCGTTCCAGGTCCCCTGATACCGGACTGTTGGCTCCTCCAACCTCCGCGACAGTGAAGAGGTCATCAATGCTTAAACTCACTCGAATTCTTGCTCCCCTCGTTTTCTTGCCTGCGATGCTGCTGCCTGCTGGCGGGGCAACGGCCGCCCCCGCAGACAGGGACCGTTTTGATACATTTGCCGTTGATTTCACTACGTGCGGCGGCGTGTGGGAGTACGTTACGGGGCAAGGCACAAACCAGTATGTTTCGAAGGTGCAGAAGGACGGCACATATATCGAGCACTACAAGCTTCACGCGCAGGGCGTGGGTTCTCTGGGCACTGAGTACGTGATGAATTGGAGCATCACTTTCCGCACCTCCACGAGAAAAACCAAGATCAATCAGCGCATCACGGCGATCAGCAAGGGATCCGCGTCCAATCAGGTACTTGCCTTCCACTATGACTCCACCAGTGGAAAAGCAACCCTCACCGAAGACTGCCGGGGCTGAGTCCATCGAAGCAGCCTTCACTGCACACCGTCTGTAACACCGGCTATTACTCGGAACATCCGTCGCAGTTGACGCTTTACCGTTGAGTCCGAACATTACTTCACCAGCCGCAGCGACTGAGCATGACGCATAGGTAGCAGAGAGTCATCGTCTTCGCAGTGCGTACGACATTGATGCGGCGGAAATGTTCGCCGGACAGGCAGCTGGGGTTCTTCGGCCGGCACTGCGCATCGCCGAGCTCAAGGACACGGTGGAGAACCTTCACGCCGCCCTTGCCAGCAGAACCGTCATCGACACCGCGGTGGGCGTGGTGATGGCCCAGAACCACTGCGGCCACGACGCCGCGTTCGCCATCCTCGTACGGGCCGCCAGCACCAGAAACGTGAAGCTGCGGGACGTCGCGGCGGCCGTCGTCTCCTCGGTCTCCCAAGAGCAACTCACCGTGTACTTCGACCCCTGACCTTACCCTCAACACCGAGGGCACACCCGGCGCTCTTCAGGCAGGACCAAAGCCTCTGCATGCCAGCCCGGCCAAAGGTTGATCCTTGAACTAGCAGCCGGGGACGCGGCCGGGCTCAGTCCACACCATGGCCGGATTCATCCAAGGACGCCATCAGCATCACCAACCGCATTCAAGGGAGTATCAGATGTCTGCGTCATCAGCACACCCGGGCGTAGGTGCCGGCCACCACAGAACAACCATCGAGACCACAACGCTTGCAGCGGGAGCTGTTTTCGCCCTGGCAGGAATCCTCGGGTTCATCCCGGGCATCACCACAAACTACTCGGCAATGACCTTTGCCGGGCCCGACTCCGGCGCGATGCTCCTGGGCATCTTTCAGGTCTCCATCCTGCACAACATCGTCCATCTGCTCTTCGGGGCCGCGGGGCTGGTCATGGGCAGGAACGCGACCCAGTCGAAGTACTTCCTGATCGGCGGGGGCGCCCTTTACCTGGTGATCTGGCTCTATGGGCTCCTCATTGACCAGGCATCCTCGGCCAACTTCATTCCCGTCAACACCGCGGACAACTGGCTGCACGTCGCACTGGGAGCGGTCATGGTCGCCCTGGGAATCTTCCTTGGCAGGGGAACCGCCGGGACGCCAAGCACCCGGTAACAGGGGCGCGGGTCGGCCCGGCCCGACTACTTCCACACCGTGCTCAGGCCGCGCGGATGACCAGTTGCCGGTGGAATCGGCGACAAGGTTTATGCAGTTCCGACGCGGCCCCGTAACTGTTAGGGCTGAAATCTGTAGCCGATACCGGCTTCGGTGAGGAGGTGGCGCGGATTGCTGGTGTCGGGTTCGAGTTTGCGGCGGAGTTGGGCCATGTAGACGCGGAGGTAGTTGGAGTCTTTGGCATAGGCCGGTCCCCACACTTCGGTGAGCAGCTGGCGGTGTGTGATGAGCTTTTCGGGGTTCTTGACGAGGAGTTCGAGGATGTTCCATTCAATGGGAGTCAGGCGCACGTCGGCACCGTCGCGGGTGACGCGGTGCTTGGCGAGGTCGACCGTGAAATTGTCGGTTGCGACTATGGGGTCCGATGGTGGCAGGTCGACGGTCCGTCGTAGCAGGGCGCGGAGTCGGGCGAGGAGCTCGTCGGGTCCGAAGGGTTTGGTGAGGTAGTCGTCGGCCCCGGCGTCCAGGGCCTCGACTTTGTCGTCGGAGGTGTGGCGGGCCGAGAGTACAAGGATGGGGACGCGGTTCCAGCTTCGGAGCTTTCTTATGACGGTGTTGCCGTCGATGTCCGGCAGGCCCAGGTCCAAAATGACCAGTCCCAGGGGGTGCTGGGTTGCGGCGAGGAGCGCGGACCGGCCGTCGGCGGCTGTCGTGACACTGTAGCCGTTGGTCTCGAGGGCGATTTTCAGGATCTTGAGCAGGTGCGGATCGTCGTCGACTACCAGGACACCGGTCATGGCTGCTCCGTCCCTGACGGGTGCAGCGGCGTCCCGTGGATCCGTCCGGCCAGGAAGGACTGCGGGACCAGGGGTGCCTGCTCGTGGCTTTCGTCGGCTGGTGCGCCTGTGGACAGTGGCAGCCGGATGACCATGGTCAGGCCGCCGCCTGGTGTTTGTTCTGCGGTGAGGGTTCCTCCCATGGCTTCTGTGAATCCTTTGGCCACGGCCAGCCCGAGGCCGACGCCGGTGGTCTGCGGAATGTCGTCGAGGCGTTGGAAAGGCCGGAACATTGCTACCACGCTTTCTGCCGGGACGCCCTGGCCGTGATCAATGATACGGAGTTCCCCGGCGGGGCGGCCCTTAAGGGTTTCGGCGCTGAGGCCGCCGGCGGTTCCGACGAGGACGATGTCAGATTCGGGTGCGTATTTCACGGCGTTTTCGACGATGTTGGCGATGACGCGTTCAAGCATCCCCGGATCTGCTTCGATTTCGGGCATGTTGGGCGGTAACTCCGTGCGGACTCGACCCGCGGGGATCCCGTGAAGAGCCGCGGGGATGACCTCGTACCAGCGCAGCGGGCGCAGGAGCGGTGTGGCGGAGTCGGAGGTGATCCGGGACATGTCCAGGAGGTTCCCGACGAGCAGGTCCAGCCGGTCTGAACACTCGTCGATGGTCTGGAGCAGTTCCCTTTCCTGCTCCGGGGTGTAGTGCTGGCCGTTTTGAAGAAGCATGCCGACGGAAAGTTTAATCCCTGCCAGCGGGGTCCGCAGGTCATGGGACACGGCCCGGAGTATGGAGGTGCGCATGGTGTTGCTTTCGGCGAGGCGGAGGACCTGCCGGCGGCTGGCGGCCAGTTGCTGGCGTTCCAGTTGCGCGGCGAGGTGCACGCCGAACGCGCCGAGCAGCCGCCGGTCGCTGGCTGGCAGCGCGCGGCCGAACAGGACCAGGCGGGTGGCGGCGTCGATCTGCTCGGTGTTTTCGGTGCGGAATTCCGGGGGCACGGCGGCAGCATCGCCGCCCGCGGCCGGGCCGGGGATATCGCCGGCGCTGGCGAGGAGTCGCCAGCTCTCCCCGGCCCGGCTGTCCCGGATATCGGCGGCGCCGTACAGGGCGGCCCCACGGACGCCAAAGACGTCCAGGGCCTGGTGCAGGAGGTCTTTGACCGTGTCCTCCGAATTCGCCGCACCCCTGGTGAGGTCCGCCAGGGTGGTGGCTTCCGCGCGGGCGCGGGAGGCTTCTTTGGATCGGCGGGCGGAGAGGTCCACGACGACGGCCACGGCAGCGGACACACCGACGAAGACCAGGAGGGCCAGGACGTTTTGGGGGTCGCTGATGGTGAGGGTTCCAACCGGCGGGACGGAGAAGTAGTTGACGAGCAGGCTGCTGAAGAGCGAGGCGAGGATTGCCGGCCACAGTCCGCCGATAAGCGCCACCGCGATCGATCCGGCGAGCTGAACGAGGACGGCGGTGGCGACGTTCTGTTCCGGGTTCAGGGTTAGAAGCCATTGGAGCAGTACGGGCAGCACGACCGCGAGGATGAAACCGACGGTGACCCTGGTGCGTCCAAGGTCCCGTTGCCGGCGGGGACCGGTGCCGCGTCCGCCGAGCGGGTGGGAGACCATGTGGACGTCGATGTCCCCCGAGTCGCGGACCACCCTGGTGCCGATGCCTCCGCCGAGCAGGCCGCCGAGGATGCTGGCGAGTTTCCCGCGCCGGGAGGTGCCGACAACGATCTGGGTGGCGTTGACGCTGCGGGCGAAGTCCAGCAGGGCGGCGGCCGGGTCTTCCCCAGCCACGATGTGGTAGCTGCCGCCGAGGTCCTGGATCAGGCGGCGCTGGGCTTCCAGCGCCTGGGGCGACTCGCTTGCCACCCCGTCGGCCGCACGGACGTGCACCGCCAGCAGGTCTCCGCCGTTGACCCGGTTCAGGATCCTGGCCCCGCGGCGGATCAGGACCTCACCCTCGGGACCGCCGGTCAGCCCGATGACGATGCGTTCGCGGGCAGGCCAGGTGGCCTGGATGTCATTCTCTGCCCGGTACTTGGCCAGGCCTTCATCGACCCGGTCCGCGAGCCACAGGAGGGCCAGTTCGCGCAGGGCGGTGAGGTTGCCAAGGCGGAAGTAGTTCGAGAGTGCGGCGTCGATCTTGTCCGCGGCATAGATCTTGCCGTCGCCCAGGCGCTGGCGCAGCAGTTCCGGGGATATGTCCACCAGGTGAACCTGGTCTGCCCTTCGGACGACGTCGTCGGGCACCGTTTCGGCCTGCCGCACGTCGGTAATGGAGCCGACGACGTCCCCGAGGGATGCGAGGTGCTGGATATTGACGGTGGACAGGACGTTGATGCCGGCGTCCAGGAGTTCGTCGACGTCTTCCCAGCGTTTGGCGTGCCGGCTGCCGGGGATGTTGGTGTGCGCGTATTCGTCCACGATCGCCGTCGCGGGTTCCCGTGCCAGTACCGCGTCGAGGTCCATTTCCTCGAACTCGGTGCCCCGGTAGGGGAGGCGCCGGGGCGGGATGACTTCGAGCCCGTCGAGCAGCGCCCGTGTCTCGGCGCGGCCGTGGTCCATGACGAATGCGACGACGACGTCCTCGCCGCGCCGGCTGAGGCGGTGGGCTTCCTCGAGCATTTCGTAAGTCTTCCCCACCCCGGGGGCTGCCCCGAGGAAAATCCGCAGCGTTCCACGTCCCATCCCGTCATTCTTTCACTTGAAGCGGTCCGGTTATTGCGGCTGCCGGGACGAAGGCGAGGCTGCGGCCACGTCCAGGTTCAGGGCCGTGACGTTGACGGCGGGCTGCCCGAGGAAGGCCTCCAGGCCGCTGCTGGTGTTCCGGTCTACGAGGTCCTGGACGGTCGCGGTGCTGAGTCCGTTCGCGGCGGCCACGCGGGGCACCTGCAGCCTGGCGTACTGCGGTGAAATGTCAGGATCGAGGCCGGATCCACTGGCGGTCACGGCGTCCGCCGGAACCTCGGCCGGGGTGACGTTCTCGGTGGTGGCGACGGCGGCGCGGTTGGCCGTGACAGCGTCGCGGAGTTTGGCGTCGTTGGGGCCGAGGTTGCTGGCCGAGGACGACGCCGGGTCCCAGGTGACGGCCGAGGGCCGGACGTGGAACCACTTCGGGTCCTGGGCGCCGGCGTCGTCGGCTTTAGCCTGGGCGAGCAGCGCAGAAGCCGCCGGGGCGCCGCCCTCGTCCCTGCTGATGGAGCCGTTGGCCTGGTAGGGGGCGATGAGCTGCCCGATGCCGAAGACTGTTGCAGGGTATGCCAGACCGAGGATGAGGGTGGCCAGGACAAGGAACCTGGCGGCGGTCCCTGCCTGGCGGAAGTAGCCGGTGACAATGTTCATGGTGGGGTTCCTAGCCGATGCCGGGGATGAGCGAAATGATCAGGTCGATGAGCTTGATGCCGATGAACGGGGCAATGAGGCCGCCGAGCCCGTAGATGAGCAGGTTCCTGCCCAGGGCCTGGTTGGCCGACACAGCACGGTAAGTGACGCCGCGCAGCGCCAGGGGCACGAGCGCGATGATGATCAGGGCGTTGAAGATCACCGCTGAGAGGATGGCCGAGGCTGGGGTTGCCAGGCCCATGATGTTCAGCAGGCCGAGCCCGGGAAAGGTGGCGGTGAACAGGGCCGGCACGATTGCGAAGTACTTGGCCACGTCGTTGGCGACGGAGAACGTGGTGAGCGCTCCGCGGGTGATCAGCAGTTGCTTGCCGATGCCGACGATGTTGATGAGCTTGGTGGGGTCGGAGTCGAGGTCCACCATGTTCGCGGCTTCCTTGGCGGCCGGGGTACCTGAGTTCATGGCCACTCCGACGTCGGCTGCGGCCAGTGCCGGGGCGTCGTTGGTGCCGTCGCCGGTCATGGCGACAAGCCGACCGGCGGCCTGCTCTCGTCTGATGACGGCGAGCTTGTCCTCCGGGGTTGCCTCGGCGACGAAGTCATCGACGCCGGCCTCGCCGGCGATGGCCTTTGCGGTGATGGGGTTGTCGCCGGTGATCATCACGGTCCGGATGCCCATTTTCCGCAGTTCGGCGAAGCGGGCGTGCATCCCCGGTTTGACGACGTCGGCCAGGTGGATGGTCCCCAGGACGTCACTTGCCCCGTCGTTGCGGACCCGGGCGACAAGCAGCGGAGTCCCGCCCTGGGCAGAAATTTCCTGCACCCGGTGAGTCACCTCGGCCGGCGTTCTGCCGCCATGACCTGCAACGAAAGCTGAAATCGCGGCTGCCGCGCCCTTGCGGATCATCCGGCCATCCAGGTCCAGTCCGCTCATACGCGTGGTGGCGGTGAACGGGACCACGGTGACTTGGTTGGGGCCTCGTTCGAGGGCGGCGAGATCCGGCCCGGTCACGCCCTTGTCCGCCGCGAGGTCCACGACGGATCGTCCTTCGGGGGTGTCATCGGCCAGGCTGGAGAGCCGGGCTGCATCGATAAGTTCGGTGCGCTCGACGTTGTTGGCCGGGAAGAAGTTCACCGCCCGGCGGTTGCCGTAGGTGATGGTTCCGGTCTTATCCAGCAGCAGCGTGGTGATGTCGCCGGCGGTTTCGACGGCGCGGCCGGAGGTGGCCAGGACGTTGTGCTGGACCAGGCGGTCCATCCCGGCGATGCCGATCGCCGGGACCAGCGCCCCGATGGTGGTGGGGATCAGGCACACCAACAGCGCCACCAGCACGATCGGTGACGGTGTCGCCCCGGCCAGCGAGGCAAAAGGGGCCAGGGACATGGTGACGACAAGGAAGACGATGGTCAAGGACACGAGCAGCACGTGCAGGGCGATCTCGTTGGGGGTCTTTTGCCGGACGGCGCCCTCGACGAGCTTGATCATCCTGTCGATGAAGGTCTGCCCCGGCTCGGCGGTGATGCGGATGACGATCCGGTCCGAGAGAACCTTGGTGCCGCCGGTCACGGAGGACCGGTCCCCGCCGGATTCGCGGATGACCGGAGCTGATTCGCCGGTGATGGTCGATTCGTCGACGCTGGCCAGACCCTCAATGATCTCACCGTCGGAGGGAATGACGTCTCCGGCTTCGCAGATGACGACATCATTAAGGCGCAGCTCCGTGCCCGGGACTTCCTTGGCTGTTCCGTCGGGCAGCCGGAGTTTCGCCTGGACGCCTTTGCGGCTGGCGCGGAGGCTGTCTGCCTGTGCCTTGCCGCGGCCTTCGGCGATGGCCTCCGAGAGGGTTCCGAACAGGACCGTGAGCCACAGCCAGGCGGTGACGGTGATGCCGAACACCGACGGCCGGTACAGGGAAATCGCCGTGCACAGGGCCGCTCCCACCAGCACGGTGAACATGACCGGGGAATGGATCATCTGGCCCGGGGAGAGCTTCCGCACGGCCACGGGCAGCGCCGCGGCGACGCTGGATACCGTCAGTTTCGCGGGGGCCTTGGTGTGGTGCTTGTGTTCGCCGGGGGTTCCGAGGGGGTTGCCGTCCGCGTACGTCTGGGCGGCTTTGTCCGTGGCGGATGCCGTGTTGGACCGGGTCATTTCAGGAGTCCTTCTGCGAGGGGGCCCAGGGCAAGGGCCGGGAAGTAGCTCAGGGCGGTCAGGATGACGGTCACGCCGAGCAGCAGCGAGCCGAACATCGGCCCGTACGTAGGCACGGTCCCGGCGGAGGCCGGGATTCTGGCCTGCCGGGCGAGGGACCCTGCCAGGGCGAGGACCAGGACGATCGGCAGGAAACGGCCCAGCAGCATCGCGACGCCAAGCATGGCCGAGAGGTACGGGCCCGAGCTGGTGATGCCGCCAAACGCGGATCCGTTGTTGTTGGCACCAGAGGTGAAGGCATAGAGCACCTCGCTGAACTGGTGCGGTCCGGCCGCAGGGGCGTTCGCCATGGCGTCCGGCAGCAGCACGGTGATCCCGGCCAGGGCCAGCACCAGGACCGGGGTGACCAGGATGTACATGGCGGCGAGCTTCATCTCCTTCGGGCCGATCTTCTTGCCCAGGTACTCCGGCGTGCGTCCGACCATGAGACCGGCGATGAACACGGAAATGACGGACAGAATCAGCAACCCGTAGAGCCCGGAGCCGGTCCCTCCGGGGGCCACCTCGCCGAGCATCATGTTCACCATCGCGACCCCGCCCGCCAGCGGCGGGAGGGAATCGTGGGCGACGTTCACCGCGCCCGTGGACGTGAGCGTGGTGGACGCGGCGAAGATCGCGCTCGGGGCAGCCCCGAAGCGCTGTTCGAACCCCTCCCCGAGCCCCCCGGCGGCCGCCGTCGCTGTCCCCTGCGCGGAGGCAACCGCCCATCCCGTCAGGGCGGTGGACGCCAGCCAGAGGGTGCCCATGACGGCGGCGACGGTGTACCCCTGCTTCTGGTCGCCCACCATCCGGCCGTAGGCATAGGGCAGGGCCGAGGGGATCAGCAGAAGGAGGAAGACCTGGAACAGGCTGATGAAGACGCTGGGGTTCTCGAACGGGTGGGCGGAGTTGGCGTTGAAGTAGCCGCCGCCGTTGGTGCCCAGGACCTTGATCGCTTCCTGCGAGGCAACCGGACCGCCCGGAATTACCTGCGTGACCCCCGTGGCACTGTTGGTGACCTCGGTGGGCCCAAAGTTCTGCACGACGCCGCCGAGGACCATCACCACCGCCGCGAGGCCGGCCAGCGGAAGCAGGACGCGGAAGGAGGACCTGGTCAGGTCGACCCAGAAGTTGCCGAGCCGGTCGGTCCTGGTGCGGGCGATGCCGCGGATCAGTGCGACGGCCACGACGATGCCGACGGCGGCGGACAGGAAATTCTGGACGGCCAGGAGGAGCATCTGCACGAAGATGCCGACCGTGGTTTCCGGGACGTACGTCTGCCAGTTGGTGTTGGTGACAAACGAAATGGCCGTGTTCATGGCGACCCACGGGTCAACCCCGGAGAGTTCCCCACTGCCTGGCAGCAGACCCTGAAACCGCTGGAGCAGGAACACCGCCAGGATGGACACGGCGGAGAACGCCAGGACACTTCGCAGGTAAACCGGCCACGTCTGCTCCGTGTCCGCGTCAACACCGGCAAGCCGGTAGAACAACCGCTCTGGACGGGTCGAAGCCTTGCCTTCGAAAACCCGCGCCAGATAGGCGCCCAACGGTTTATGCAGGGCCGCGAGCACGGCGATGAGCGCCGCGACCTGGATGAGGAACGATGGGGTGTTAAAGGTCATGCTCCACTCACCACTTCCCGGGACGGATCAGGGCCGCCAGCAGGTACCCGAACAGGCACACTCCAGCTATCACCAGGACCAGCCACATCACCGCGTCGGCGCTCATTGACTGTCCTCCGCCCCGTCACCGGCACCGCCGACCATTCCGGTCAGGAGCTGACCGATCCACATCACCAAACCCATGGAGACCATGAGGATTCCAAGTACAGCCGCGTCGGCCATTGCAGGTTCCTTTCGAACGCACCCCGATGCGGGGCTGCTCCCAGTCAATCCCCGGGGTCGGTCCGGCCGACGCGATCCTGACGAATCCTTAATGCCTTGGCCCGCAATATTGATGCGTTCTTAACGCACCTTCACCGGCCCCGATCGCGCATGTCCGGGCCTCGGCCCGGCCATGCGAAACGGGCCACGGCTGTCACGGTCTATCGACGGACGCCATGGGTGGACTCCACCCGACAGCGGGCTAATCGGCAGGTCTATGATCCGGTGGGCGTCCGGACTGATCGGCGGCGCGTGCGAGGATGTCACGGGCGATGGTGTGCATTGTCTCCTCCGGTTGTTGTGCGGCCGAACTAAGGACCTTCAAGGCTTTGTCCTTGCTGCATCGGTGTTGCAGCATGACCAGGGCGACGGCAGCGTCGATCACCGACCGGGATTGGAGGACTTTGCGCTGATCCGCCGGGAAAGGCTCGGCAAAGTGGACCCGAAGGGCCAGGCGCAGGATGCCGGAGATCGCTGCGGCGTGCTCCTGGATTCGGGCTATCGTGGCAGGCGTAAAAACTCCGGTATCACGGGCGTAGCAGTTCAGGGCGGCCGCTGCGCCGTTACCCGCGGGAATGGGCATGGCCAGCACGGAGGCAATGCCGTTGTTGTCCATGAGGTTGGAGTAACCGCTCCAGCGTGTCTCGGTGCGGGTGTCCGCGACGAGGACGGTGGTGTTGGTTCTCAGTGCGGTGAGGCATGGGCCACGGTGGAGTCGGTACTGCAGGTCATCCAGCGCCCGCGCCGCGGGCGTGCTGCTTGCTACGGTGAATGCGTTTCCGACGCGTTCGACCGTGATGGCGCACAGCATGGGTTGCCTGCCTCCGAGCGCGGCGGCCGTCAGGGTTGTCAGGGACAGCAGGAACTCGGCGAAACCGGGACTTTCCAACAAGAGATCCTGGAGTTGTTCGGCGGAGGGTTCCGAGTTGCGCTGAGACACGCACGCCTCCTCCTGACCCGGACGGGTCCGTTTATGCCGGCAGCCCCGCCCGGGTATAGCAAAGAAGAGGACGGAGGGCGTCTTGCGGGTGGCTCGCGCTTGTCACATTACTCGAAAGGGCGGGCGATAGACACACGTGCCCTGAAGACTTCCCCTTTACATGATCCATCGGTTCCGTTTATCACAAACGCCCAGAGGCCCGGCAAAACGAAGACGATCACGTGGTGGGGCCCGACAACTGAGCCGCTTACGAGCCTAGCTGCGGAAAGAGCCATTTGTGGATGTTGGCGTTAGGTGGCGGCTTTTTGTGTTCGCTCTCTGTCGCTAGTTGCCGATGACGAGGATGCTCGCTGCTGCTTCTACGACGTCGTCGGTGATGGTTTCGAGTTGGTTGATTTTTAGGATGCGTATGATCTGTGGGAATAGCCGTTCGAGGAGCCGGAAGTTGCCACGGGTGATGCGTTCTACTGCAGCGATTGCCTGGGCGTCTGTGAAGTCGTCCGGGTCGAGGGTCCGGCCGAGACGTTTCCAGTGTCGGTCCAGAACGAAGAGGAGTTCGTCTCTGCCGAGGGCGCGGTATCGGTGGGAGAAGCCGAGTCGGCTGTATAGCTGGGGGTAGTGCCGGAATCGTTGGTCTATGCCGGGCATGCCGATGAGGATCATCGGCAGGTGGGTTCGCTCGTGGTTTTCACGGAGGAGTGATTGTGTCAACGTGATCGGAGCCCACTAGGACGGCCCGAACGGTACCCATCAGTCGGACGCCCGGGGACGATGTTGTGAAAGTGCCCAGGTGGTCTGCGTTCTGGCGCTCTGAATCCACTGCCGCGGGTCAAGACGAAGTCCGAGGTCGCGGAAGCTGGCGTCCGTTGGAGGAATGCGTCAGAGGTAGCTGCAGATGCGTCCGGGATCGCAGTTTGCGTCGGTCCCGGCAGCGGCGTTGGCGTGGAGGCCGGCGACGACGGATCGCAACGCCATTAGTTCAGAAATCTGGTGGTCCAGTTCGGCCAGCTGGTTGGAGAGAAGGCCCTGGACGTGGGCGCAGGGGGCTTCTCCGGCGTCACGGAGGCGAAGAATTTCGCGTATTTGCGTCAAGGCGAGGCCTGCGGCCCTTCCGCGGCGGATGAACTCGAGCCTGGCCACGGAGTCTTCAGGGTAGTCCCGGTAGCCGTTAGAGGATCTTTGCGCTGCCGGGAGAAGCCCGCTGTCCTCGTAGAAACGAAGCGTCTTGGTTGTCATCCCTGCCGCTGCCGCGGCCTCACCGATACGAATCATGAACCCATTTCTTAGCAGGCGACCAGGACGGCGATTCCTTGACATTCCAGTATAGGGGAAGGTCGAGAATGGGATGCAGAGCAGGTCTTCGGCTGAAGGCTGCAAATGGCGGTCGGTTGAGCAGCAGGTGTGCTGGCGGCTGCTTCCCTCCCATCTTCAGGAGTCCCTCGTGTCGGCAGCACCATTCGATTATGACCTGGCCATCATCGGTTCCGGCGGGGGTGCTTTCGCTGCGGCCATCCGGGCAACGAACCGCGGAAAGCGGGTCTTGATGGTTGAGCGCAGCACTGTGGGTGGCACGTGCGTGAACACGGGCTGCATCCCGTCCAAGGCCCTGCTAGCCGCCGCGGAAGCCCGCCATGTCGCCGTCGATGCTTCCGGACGGTTCCCTGGCATCAGCACCTCCTCCGCGCCGGTGGATATGCCCGAACTGGTCGCCGGGAAGCGCTCACTGGTCGAAGCCATGCGGTCAGAGAAGTATGTGGACCTCGCCGCGGACTATGGATGGAAGCTGCAGCATGGGACGGCGGCGTTCGCCGGAACCGCGGCCGCACCGGTTTTGAACATCACCGTCCCGGGCGGAACCACCGAGACAGTCAGCGCGGAACATTACCTGGTGGCGACCGGCTCCACCCCCTGGATCCCGGAAGTGCCGGGAATGGACGAGGTGGGTTATCTGACGTCGACGAGTGCGATGGAGCTGCAGGAAGTTCCCGCTTCGATGCTGGTGGTGGGCGGAGGGTATGTGGCACTGGAGCAGGCGCAGATTTTCGCCCGGCTCGGAACGAGCGTGACCATCCTGGTCCGCTCCAAACTCGCCTCGGCCGAAGAGCCCGAAGCCGGGCACGCCATCGCCGGTGTCTTCGCCGATGAGGGCATCCGGGTCGTCACCCGAGCGACAGTGTCCTCGGTCCGGACCGATCAGGCGTCGGGGGATGTGGTCGTGCACGCTTCCGTCTCAGGAGGACACGAGGAGTTCAGGGCCGCGCGCCTGCTCATGGCAACAGGCCGGCGCCCGGTCACGGAGGGTTTGAACCTCTGCATGGTCGGCGTCGAAACCGGGAACCGCGGGGAAGTCCTGATCAACGGGGGCCTTCGCAGTACTAATCCGAGGGTCTGGGCCGCGGGTGACGTGACGGGGAACCCCGAGTTCGTCTATGTAGCCGCCGCGCACGGGGCCCTGATGGTGGAGAACGCCTTCGAGGGTGCCCGGCGCGAGGTCGACTACCGGCACCTGCCCCGGGTCACGTTTACCAGCCCTGCCCTGGCCGCCGTCGGGATGACGGACAAAGAAGCGAACCAGGCAGGGATCCGGTGCACGTGCCGCGTTCTGCCGCTCAAATTTATCCCTCGCGCGCTAGTGAACCGTGACACCCGCGGCTTCATCAAGATCGTTGCCGACGCGGACACGGGTCGGATCGTAGGGATCACTGCCGTGGGTAAGGAAGCCGGGGACATCGCCGCCGCGGGGGTCTACATTCTGGAGGCCGGGATGACCGTTGATCAGGTCGCGAATCTCTGGAGCCCCTATCTGACCATGACCGAAGGCATCAAGATAGCAGCCCAGTCCTTCACTACTGATGTCTCCAAACTGTCCTGCTGCGCAGCATGATGTGGCCACCGACAACCTATGTGTTCGTGGGGGCGACAGCACCCGTCCGGGCCTCAGCGCGCACGGACACGTCAGGTGCTTTCAGTCTGACGCTGCCCGACGGCCGCTACGTCATTAGGGCGACCAATGTCGGCGGTTACGCCTCGACGGCTTCCGAGTCTGTGGTCGTCTCGGACAATCCTGTTCACATCACGCTGATAGTTGATAGCGGGATCCGCTGAGCCACCGGGCAACGCTCAATGTGTGGACCCCGCCGCCATTACCAGTGCACGGGTGACCGCGTTTCTATTGCCAAGAGGACAAGACACCATCTTCTGAAACGATCAGTCTGCAGTCGATAAACGTTCCTGCCGATATACCCGGACGCTGGCATTCAGACATTAGAAGCACCACGTCTAGTGTCTTGCTACAGCTAATAAAGCAGACATAAGTGTTGACACTGTCCACACCCGCTTTGGCAGGACAAAGCGAGAAGATACGGATTCCCGCGGATTCTAAAGTAGCGCTCAAAGAATAATTTCGCCCCGAATTCGGCGATGTCATGCAGTGGCCGCAGCCCCGGACCATGAATAAGTGTTGGCCACCCCCGGCCAACCCGACAGAACGGAACGAGGAAACACGCAACCCCACGACAGCAGGCGGAAGGCCCACCAGCCAGGGACTTGAACCCGCCACCCCACACACCTGAATAGGCTCCGCGGCAGCCAGGCCACAGCCCGCGCATCTAGCGTCAGAGGGACGCCACCACAAGTCATGTCAACACGTTAAAGCAACAACCCCTCTGACGAGGGGATATGCTGTGCCCGAGGTGGGACTCGAACGCGATTCCAGCCCTTGCGAACACTGGGAGCCCGCGAAAACATGCTGAATCCGGGGCAATCGGGCCCCAGTTCGACCCGGTCCGAAGCGGAAAGTGTGTACGTTGTACACACCCCGTTCCTGGCCCTCCAGATCGTCGAGACCAACAGCCGCACCCAAAGCGAACGGGTGCGGTTCTACTTTGTCCTGACATTCTGATTGCACATCGGCAAATTCTTTACCGGCCGAGGAAACCGATATAGACGTGACGCCGCTAGGGCTGCACGCCCCGACCCTGATTCACGGACACTCCGACTCGAGAGTGAGGTCTTGGCTCCTTGGGTGCTGACAGCCCGCGTCTGATTCACACCAAACAGTCGGCGCATCTGAAGTCATGCCGCTGATTTCCCGGGCATCGATGAACAGGCAGAAGTTCCAACGCTGCTTGTCATTCTGATATGTACCCATGATCGCTGGGCGGGACCTCCGCGCAACCAGGGCGCTACCGCGCCGGCCCCGGATCCGAAAACTTCCCAAAGCCAATTCGAAAGGCTCCGGGACGAAGTTTTCGCCCCCGGCGCCGGTCCCCCAAGTTGCACTCCGGCCCCTCAACCCAGCGGATGGTCCCCTACCAGAACGACGCCCACAACCAACAACCGCAGAAAGCACAGCACAACAACCGGTAAGGGGAATAGCTGGATCATGGAAAAGCTCACGATCAAAACACCATCAGATGTCCTCAGCTTCATCGGACACACCCTGGGCTTCTGGCCACAGGAGAGCCTGGTCTGCATCACGATGCACGAGAACAGCATCGGCGCGACCCTGCGCATCGACCTCCCCCGTCAACCAGGGCAGGAACTCCCCTACGCACGGACCGTCGCACACTGCCTGGCCAGCGACAGCACCGCAACCTCCGTTCTCTTCGCCGTCTACACCAGCGAAACCACCCACGCCGGCTCAGCCAGGCCGCAGGCTGGCACCATCGCTGCACTCACCGGGGTCCTCGCCGAACAGGGCATCACCATCCGGGACGGACTCTTCGTCGGCGACGACACCTTCTCCCCCTACGACGGCGAACCCGGCACCAGCCTCGCCCTGCCCGTCAGTTCCACACAAACCAGCGCGATCAACGCCGAATTCATCTACCGCGGCAGCTACGTCGAACCAACCGACCGCATCACCCTCCCAACCACCCGCCAGGACGAGGCCAAAGCAGCCGCCGTCGAACACCACATCGAAAGCATCAGGTCACAGCAAACCGATACTGCACTCGAGCAGGGCAGGAAACTGTGGGCAGACATGCTGGACTCCAAAGACTTCCCCGCCGACGCGGACTGCCACGCCTTGGTGGCCAACCTGCAATTCCCCGCCATTCGCGATCGGCTCATCGCAGACATCCCCGGCGTCGACGAACCCATGCAGCACATCCTCTTCGCCCAAACTGAAGAGGCACCGAAGTGGTCACGCATCGAATGGGCGCAACAACTGCTCCTCCACGCCTACACCCGCACCAGCCCCCAACACGCAGCACCCGTCCTCACAGCCATCGGCTACATCAACTGGTGGGAAGGCAAAGGCAGCAAAGCCCACCAATTCCTCCAACTCGCACTCGACAACGACCCCGCCTACCGCCTCGCCCGCCTCAGCGACCAAATGATCGGCTCCGGCCTCGTCGCCGGCTGGAACATGAACAAGGAAACCGCCTACAAAGCACTGCCCTTCGACTAGACACGGAACGTTAGAGACGCCATAGTTCTGACCGCGTGTGCCCTGGACGAGGTTCCGCGAGAGGTTTACCGCGACGCGTCAACTCGAAAGGGCCACCCGATTGTCCGACAGGCTGTTGGACAATTGCCGTTGAGGAGCACCGGCTTCGTGTGGTGAGACTGCAGGACGATACGCCTTAACTGGCGCCCCTCGGCCGGGCTACTTCGGACCTCCTGGTGCCGCCAGCAACTCCACCTGCTGAGCACAGCTTTACGGAACGTCGGTTATCGGCCTTTTAAAATAGGCGGGGGAGTGCCCCGAAAAGTGGCTGTTCCTGCCCGTCACTTACCGCGTTTTTCCCCAGGCAGCGTACGTCGGAACTTTTCAGCCAGCGTCCGGTTCACGGTGGGAATGTCGAGGAATGCAGGGTCAAAAGGCGCGTCGGAGCAGGTTATGTCCGCGACCCAGGCTGAGTGCTCGGCGTGGTCAGGATGCGTCGGGTCGGCCAGCGCATCCATGATCTCTTCGTACCCGGGAAAACCGCCGGAGTCTTCCAGCGGGCCGCGCCGCGCGCTGTCAATCAGCCGGGCCGTTGGACTGTCTTCGTCCGCCGGCCGGCGGGAAACCAGCTCAAGCCGGTGAAGCCAGCTGTCACCAAAGTCGTACTCGTAAAACGCCTCGGCAGAGCCCAGCGCGAGCAATTGATCCAGGGAGCAATCCTCCTCAGGCCTGTCCGCCGGTTCTTCACATTCCTGCCTTGGGAGCCACTGCAGGACTTCCGGGAGTTCGCCGTCGACCGGCCGCAGCGGCGCGAACGGGTCGCTTGCTACAAACCTGTGCAGGTGCGCGTCCTCCCAGCCAAAGGCTGTCTGCAGCACCTGGTGCACCTGATTCAGAGCCAAGGAGTTCCGAAGCTGGAATAGGCGCCAAATCTCAGGCTCGCTGTCGACCAGCACCACGCGCACCTCCAGAATCGAGTCCTGGTCGGCCCCCGCCCCGGCGTTGAAGATATACATTAAATCCATTCTTACAGGGGCCGCTGCCCTACTTGTAAGTCGGAGTGACCTCTACCCCACGGGGTTTGCCGGCTTGACGACAGGTCGGTTATTGACGTTTTTCACCTGCCGATGAGGGATCTGTCGGCTGGCGGCGGGACTGCCCCCGGGTCCGCGTCGATGCTGTAGATGGTGTCGAAGGTATCAGTAATCCTGGTGATGTCCTCGAGCGTGATGTTGATAAACGCGGACCGTTTCTTCAGGTGCCGGACCAGTTCGGTCTGCGGCCACATCAGCTGGTCGAAGTATGTCCCGAACGATCGTCCGGTGGCCTTGGTGTAGTCCGAGAGCGCCTGCCGGTCTGTAATTCTTCTGCCGTACGTGAGCTCGATGTCGACGTCACCGAGTCGATCGATGCCCGGGCTGAGGTAGCTACCGAAAACCCTGAGCGTGCCGATGAACAGGGGTTTGCCCGGATCGCCGTTGTAGGCGTGCGCCCGTTCCACCAACCCTGCTACCAGGCGGTCTGCGGTTTTTCTGCTGATCGGTTTCCCGAAGCTTGCCATCGCCAGGGCATTGCCCTGGATGGTCGAGTCCCACCAGACGTCGCCGTCAGTGTCGACCCGGACCTTCTCCATGTACCCGGCAGCTTCCAGTTCCGCAAGGACGGCTTCATATTCGTATCCGGTCCCTTCGAGCAGATCCGCCACGGCCTCCGCCACCATTTCACGGCCTCTAAATTTGCGGACAATCGAGCGGGCCAGCACGGCCGGCAGCCCGTCGACGGTGTCGTTCTTTGCAACCCTCATGCCCAAAGCCTAAGCATCAAAAGCGGAAGCATCGACCGGGATGACGGTCCGTGATGCCCTCGAGAACCGCTCACCCTTCCCAGCCAACTTCAAGGTTCAGCCTGCAGGATGTGGAATGGAACTCCGGCCAACCGCTATTTGGCCGGAGTTTCGCCATTTCCGGTACCTGCCACAAGATGCGGAGTGATTCGGCGCGACCCCGTTCTACAAATGCTCCCCCTGCCGGGGCAGCACGGAACCCTGCGCGCTCCCCTTGACCGGCCGCAGTCGTCAAGTTAGCTTGACTTCATGAAGGATGACGCGGGGTCGGTCGAGCAAGCCCTCAGCGGCGGAGATGTCCACGAGCTGCTTAGAGTGTGGGAAGACTTTAACCGCGGTGAGACCTGGCGGGAAGTTTCTGCCACCGGCAGAGACGAAGCCCGGGTGGCGGCCGCGCAGTTCCTCGCGGAGGTAAGGGAAGTCGCAGCGCTGGAGGCGCTGCGTGCAAACGCGAAGGCCGTCGAGCTGCTCACCGCCCGGCGCTGGTACGTCATAAAATCCGCCCGGGAGGCCGGCGCGACGTGGGCCCAGATCGGCGAAGCGCTGGGGATCACGAAACAAGCCGCCCATGACTTCTACCGCCGCAAGATCGAAGAGCAGGAGAAGTCCCTGCCGGACCTTCAAGACGCCGCAGCCGCACGTGCAGTCCTAGAGGAAGCGAAGGAAGACTAGCGGTGTAGACCGCAAAGGCAGTCCGTTCACTGGCCGTGAGCCCCTTCCAAACACTCCCCCAACTCACCAGCTTTACAGAATCTCCATTAACGGCGTTCGGTCAGAGAGCTCATTAGATGAGGGAAACGCTCCTCTGCTCGATCGAGGGGTTGTACTGTCTGGTTACGGCAATTCTTCGATCTATCCGCCTCCATTGCCTTCCAGGCATCTGACGGCCCGTGTCCATGGTGAATGCGGGTCCACGGCTACCGTCCCCCGCCCACACCGCCCCGTCTCGGCACCGGCCTGCCGCGCGGCATCCGCCGCCATCGTCATGGTCAGTACCACCAGCACGGCGACGACGACAAGTGTGCGGCGAAGACGGAGGCGGGATCAGGACCTTCACACTTCCATTACAGGCTCACTACAGTAGTGTGATGGCACTGAATATTTCGCAGCTCTCCGAACGGTTAGGCGTCTCCCCAAACCGTGCACGCAATCTGGTCGCGCACGGCGTCATCAAAGGAGAACGGGTCGGCAACCAATGGGTGATCGAGGAAGCTGAAGCAGCCAAGTACCAGCCCCGTATGGGCCGGCCGCTGTCCTCGGTGAACGCATGGCGCCTAGCGCTCTACTCCTCGGGCGATCAGATCCCCGACGCGCACCCGATGGAACGGTCCCGCCTCCGCGAACACCTCGCATCCCTGCGGCAGGCGCCCGACTCGGCCGCCAAACTCCGCTCGCTGCTTGCCCGCCGTGCAGACAAGGCGGAGTACTCGGTGAGTCCGGCAGACCTTGCGGACCTCCGGGACGACCCGCGGATCCGCCTGTCAGGGGTTTCCCATCCTGACTCGGGGCTGCTGGCTAGCTCAGAGATCGAAGGGTACGTAAACCGTGAAGACCTGGGCTTTCTCGTTCGTGAGTGGTTCCTCGTCAAAGCCCGACCGGGCCAGCGGCCCAACGTGTTACTCCACGTCGCCGAGGATCTCCCCCAGAGTCTTCCTGCCCTGTTCATTGCCGCAGACCTTGCCGAGCGCCCCGGAGTCCGTGAACGGCAGGCGGCGCGCGATCTCATCATGAGGAGTGTTCTCCATGCCGGTTGAGCTGCCCGCGATGCTTGCCGAACAGGAGGAGGCGTGGCAGGCCGTCTTCGAGATCCACGAGGCGATGCCCACAGGCTGGGTGATGATCGGCGGCCAGTCTGTCTAACTGCACGCCGTTGAACGAGGGGCCCCCATCGTCCGAGCCACCAAGGACGCCGATGTTGCCCTGGACATCCGGGCCGACTCGAAAATGCTCTACAAGTTCACCGACCTTCTCCTAAAGCTAGGCTTCAAGTCGGACGGGGAGACCTTCAAAGGGCAGCAGCACCGGTGGGTACGGGGACAGGCGCAGCTGGACGTCCTCATCCCACGGCACCTCGGGGAACACTCCGACAAGCTCAAGGGGGCGACGGGAGGAAGTACTATCGAAGCTCCTGCAACGCAACAGGCGCTCGACCGAGCAGAGACTGTCCACGTGATCGCCGGCCAGTCCTCTGGCAAAGTCAACAGGCCCTCACTGCTGAGCTGTTTGATCGGCAAGGCTGCTGCACTGGTGATCGTTAACGACAAAGGCCGGGAGCGGCATTTCACGGACTTCCTGACCCTGGCCGCCGTCGTGCGCGCCTCCGACCTGAGGAACCCGGACTACCAGCCGGCCGAACGGAACCACCTGGCGAACATGCTCGGACATCTGGCGCTTGATCCCACCCTTTTGGACCTTGTTCCCGAGGGGGCAGACGGGGTAGAGCGTCTTCGCATGTCGCTGGCCCGAGATCCTGGTGCCGACCTCTCCTAACATGCAACAAGAGGTTTCTGCTCCGGTGAGTCCCGCCGACCGTCCGCACGCGTGATCCGCATCACCTCCGTGAACACTATTCTCGAATCGGGCTTTTGAAGCCGGGCTGTTCCGCGGATGCGTTGGCCTACTGGCCACCGCAGGCCGATAAGCCCGCAGCGGTCCCCCATCATGCATCCAGGACGCCGACCCTAGGAATTAGGAGGCCCGCCCTAATCGGCATGTTTCCAAAGTCAGTCGTGAACGGTCTTACACGTGCAGCAACCACTGAAGGACTACTTCTGCCGGCCATTCCAACGTCGATACTTCAGGCTGCTGAAAGACCGTGAGTCTTACACGCGAACCCCCTCCCAGTAAGGGTCCGCGTGCTCTCACCCTATTGCCCAACCCGGCCGCACACGTCATTGAGCTTGAAGTCGGACCATGCGGGGCTCGAGAAGTCCGTGAACCCCTTTGAGGTAGCCGACAATGATGCCAGATCACTGTTCGTCGAATGGCTGCCGTAGCCGGGAGTGACCCCTGGCGGTTCCGCCACATCTCCTAACGGATGGTGCGCAAAAGCAGTCTGGCTTGCACAGTCATACGACTCAACTATCGGATGAATAGTTGCAGAAGCGGCCGGGGCCACACTCAAAGTTCCGGCGAAAGCCACGCCGATAACTGCAAAGAATTTCCGTGTCAGGTTCATGGTTCCTCCTTAAGGATCGGAGCGACGGAGCGGCGCTCCGATCCCTATTAAGCTCTTCTGGCGGAGGCAACCGCAATGGTGGAGTTCCTGCTGTTGAGGCAAGGGCCAGTCTGCTCCACAGGCCCAGCAAAACGGCCCTGCACAGACACCGTGACGCACGATCCAACGCCCTGAATTCTGGCTGTGATCCGCCTGCAGCGCTGACGTTGTGCGTAGCTTTCACCTTGCGGGGGTAGCGGCCGGATTCGCCTGCCGCGTAAACAGATTGCTCGGAGCGGCCAGGGGAAACCGGGTTAGAGTCTTTACCAGTTCCCCGCGACTGCGGGAAAGCCATAATTGTGGTGCTCGAGCAGCTGTCTACGCGGATCGGAGAAAGGCCATGTCGCAGGCACTGATGTGCAAGTTGCCCAGGTGCCGCCATCCGTTGGCGATCAACACCGGCGCTTCGGGAGATCAGGCTCTGGACTTCGCGGACCGCGTCTGGACCCACGCTGGAGCTGCACCACAGGTGTGCCTTGAGGCGATGCGGCGCGCCACTCCTCTAGCTGGCGAAATCACTATTAGCGGCGTTCGATCTGAACGCTCATTAGATGCGAGAATGAACCGGATCGCTCGGAATTAGTGAGTCCTGTCAGTCCAGGTTCACCATGGAGATAAGGGAAATTATTGCTGTGAGCTGACGTGTGAGACGGGGCGGCTGCGATGATCGGGATGAAGGCGCCTGATTTCTGGAAGGCGCATTACGTGACGGCCTCGGATCCTGAAGAGGTGGCAGCCACTCTTCGCCATGACTATTTCGTATCGGCGGGCCGGCAGCTGGAGCTTCTGCACTTTCCTGGCGGCGGTGAGTCGGCCATCCTGATCTCACAAGGCTCCGGTGGTCATCCTTATGTCTTTGCTGAGTTTGCGTTCGCTTTACACCGGCTGGGCCACGAGGTGTTCGTGATGCCTAAGCACGGAGCTGGCTCCGTTCCCGATCTGATGGGCCGTCATAGGGATGCTCTGATCCAAGTCCGGGAAAGCTGCGGTTTCCCTGTAACGCTGTACGGGGAGGGGTTGGGCGGGTATGTGGCTTTTTACCTGGCCCTGGCTCACGCGCCCATGGCCCGTCTGATCTGTCAGAACTCCCCTGCGATTATGACCGAACCGGAGTACCGACGGGCCCTGCTCGCCGACGCAGCGCCTTGGCGGCGTACGGTGATGCGTCGCCGGTTGATGCTGCCCTTGGCTCCGGCCCTTGCGAGGTGGGTGCCCGGACTAAAGATTCCTATTTGGTCTTATCTTCCCTGGCGGGATCTCGTGGACTTCCGTGACGGGCCGCACCAGGTTGAGCACCGGCTGGTGGTGGACGGTTATCTGAGGGACCCGGATTTTGACCGCTGGTATCCGTTGCGGGCCGTAGCGTCCTTAGTAACCACTCCCCCGCCGGGACGCATCGTGGACTTAGAGACGCCCACCATGTTTATGGTTGCCAGTGAAGGCCCGACACCCGGCTATATCCGTGACCTCCATGCCCGGCTTCCGGGCAGCGGGCACCGGCTCGTCGGCGTGCAGGGGAGCGTTTATTGGATGCTTTCCCACCCGTTCGAGGCTGCTGAGCTGGTGCACGGATGGGCGAGGGGAGCTGAGTAGGGCCCACGTCGGCGGTGCGAAACGGGTGGGGAATTGTCATGGCTGGTGTTTTAGCGCGCGGACGAAGGGTGCTTTGCCCAGTGCTGTCCGTTCGAGGTGATTCACTACGTGGACGTCGACAGCTGCTTGCGCAACGCCGGACTCGGTGAGGACCCGGTTCAGTGCAGTATGCACCGTTTCCGGTGTGTTTCCCGGGGTAAGGCCGGCCAGGAGGACCCGCAGTCCCAGGGATTCCTGGATGATCTGCCACCCTGCGAGGGCGGCTTGGTCCAGGACGTGGTGGAACACGATCGGGTGGACGGTTACGCTCCCTGTCAGGCCAGGCAGGTGCAGGACGTCTTCGATGCGGCCTTCGATGTCCTCCAGGAGGGTGAAGGACCGGCCGCAGGGGCAGCCGCGTTCACCGAGGCGCACGGTGTCGGACATTTCGTAGCGGATCAGGGGCAGGGTCCGTGAGAACAGAACGGTGACCAGAAGTTTGGCCCCGGTTGTTCCGGCCGGGACGGGGTTTCCGTCCGGGTCCACAGGTTCGACGATCAGCAGGTCTTCGTAAACATGCCGGTTCCTGAACGTGCATGGCGAGGCGATCCCGGCGGTTTCGGTAGCGGCGTAGACGTCGAAGGGTGCGCTCCCCCAGGCCGCCTCCAGTTCGGCGGCGGTGTGCGGGGTGAGTACTTCGGAGGCGGACATGATGCCCTGTGGTGTGATGTGCAGCCGGCCCGCACGCTGTTCGGCCGCGAGGGGTTTGAGGGCTGAGGCGTAGCCGACGAGGATTCGGGGTTGGAACCGGTTCAGCGCGGCGACGGTTTCGTCCATGGGTGCGGTGACATCCAGGCGGATGGTGGGAACGAGCCGGGAACGCAGGGAAGCTCCCACGACGGCGGACTGGTGGGTGGGGACGCGGGAGCTGACCAGGGCCATTTTCAGCGGCCGGCTGAACCCGGCAGAGATCCCGGCCCAGTCGTTGGCCCGGGCGTAGGAGGCCAGGACGGCCGCCCATTCGCTGCGGTCCCAGACGAAGGTGCCGCGCCGGCCGGTGGTCCCTGCGGTGGCGGCCGCCCACCAGCGGCCATGCCAGGGGGAACCTGGGTCCGCCTGGTGTTCGGTGAGGAACTTTAGATGGTCCTCAAGGCCGGCGAGGTTGAGGTCCGGTGTGGTGATGGCCTCGTCAAAGTGGTCCATCAGGTCGGCCTTGGTGACGGGCGGGAGCTGCTGCAGGGGCGCGTGGTGAAGCCCTGCGTGGTGGCGCCGGTAGAACTCCGAGCCTGCGTACGCTGCCCGCCGCAGTTCCAGCAGCGCCCGTTCCTGGTGGGCCCTGATCCTGGTGGCGTCCCAGTGGTCGCGCCGGCGCCAGGCGGCCCTGAGGTAGAGGACGTGGGAAATGAGCCGCAGGTCCATCCGCTTGGTCCTAGCGGTTCCCTGCGGGGGCCAGGGGCCGGGTGTCGCGTGCGGTGCTGGCTTCGGGGGTTTCCGGCCGGGGCAGGCGCAGCCTCTTGAGCAGGAGGGCGTTCACGGCGACCAGGAAGCTGGAGCCGGACATGGACAGGGCGGCGATCTCGGGGCTGAGGACGATCCCGGCGAACGCGAAGACCCCAGCCGCGATGGGCAGGGCGATGGCGTTGTATCCGACGGCCCAGCCCAGGTTCTGGCGCATTTTCCGCAGTGTGCCTTTGCCGATCCGCAGGGCGATGGGCACGTCCAGCGGATCGGAGCGCATCAGGACGATATCGGCGGTTTCGATGGCAACATCGGTGCCGGCACCGATCGCGATTCCGAGGTCTGCCTGGGCCAGGGCCGGGGCGTCGTTGACACCGTCGCCGACCATAGCGACTTTTCCGCGCTGTTGAAGTTGGGCGATTTTTGCTGATTTCTCGCCCGGGAGGACTTCGGCGATGACGGTATCGATGCCCAGCTGGCCGGCGATCCTGCGGCCGGTGGCTTCGTTGTCGCCGGTGAGCATGACGACTTCGATCCCGGCCTCGTGCAGGGCCGCGACCGCGTCGGCGGCCGTTTCCCGGGCCGCGTCCGCCATTGCGATGACCGCTGCCGCCTGCCCGTCCACGGCCACGAGCACGGCCGTGCGTCCGCTGGCGGCCAGCTCGTCCCGGACACCCGCCAGGGGGCCGAGGTCGATGCTCTGGTCCGCCATGAGTTTGCGGTTGCCCACCAGGATATGGCGCCCGTTCACGGTTGCCCCGGCCCCGTGGCCGGGAACGTTCAGGAACTCGGTTGCGGCCAGGATCGGGACGCTGTTCTCCTGGGCGTGCCGGACGACGGCCTCGGCGAGGGGGTGTTCTGATTCGCGTTCCACGGCCGCGGCCAGTGCCAGCAGTTCGTCGCGGCCGATGCCTTCGACGACGACGTCGGTGACTTCAGGTTCGCCCTTGGTCAGCGTGCCGGTCTTGTCCATTACGACGATGTTGATCCGGGCGGAGACCTCCAATGCCGTGGCGTTTTTGAACAGGACACCGCGCTTGGCGCCGAGCCCGGTGCCGACCATGATGGCAGTCGGTGTGGCCAGGCCGAGTGCGTCAGGGCAGGTGATGACGACGACGGTAATGGCGAACAGCAGGGCCGTCTGGACGCCGGCACCCACTGCGAGCCAGGAGGCGAAGGTCAGGGTCCCGCCGATCAGTGCGACCAGGACCAGCCAGAACGCGGCCCGGTCCGCCAGACGCTGGCCCGGGGCTTTGGAGTTCTGGGCTTCCTGGACGAGGGCGACGATCTGGGCCAGGGCAGTCTCTGCCCCGACTTTGGTGGCCCGAACCCGCATGGTGCCGGTGGTGTTAATGGACGCCCCGATGACTTCGGAGCCGACGGTTTTGCTCACGGGAAGGCTCTCGCCGGTGACCATGGACTCGTCGACTTCCGACTGGCCCTCAACGACCTCTCCGTCGACCGGGATTTTGGCGCCGGGACGGATCAGGAGCATGTCCCCGGTCTGCACCTCGGAGGTCCGGATCTCAACGGTTTCCCCGTCGCGGATAACGACCGCTACCGGAGGGGCAAGCTCGAGCAGGGTGCGGATCGCTTCGTTCGCGCCGCCGCGGGCACGCATCTCGAACCAGTGACCGAGCAGGACGAAGGAGGCCAGCACGGTGGCGGCTTCGTAGAACACTTCCCCGCCCCCGGTCAGCGTGATCCAGACGCTGTAGAGCCAGCCGGTTCCCACCGCGATCGCGACCAGCACCATCATGTCCAGTGTGCGCGCCTTCAGCGCACGGTAGGCGCCGTCGAAGAAGATCCAGGCCGAATAGAAGATGACCGGCAAAGACAGGACCAGGGCCATGACGTCGTCGCGGAGCCCGAACGGGGCCGGGGCGGTGAAGCCGAACATGTCCCGGCCCATGGGGGACCACAAGGTCACACCAACGGAAAGGACCGCGGCGACCAGGAACCGGTTGCGCATGTCCTTGACCATGTCATCCATCGACATCCCGGCATGGTGCCCGCCGTGGCCCATCACGTCCTGGGCCGTCCGGGGCATTGGGGCGTGCCCGCCTTGATGGCCTTCGTGGCCGCCTGCCGGCGGGTGGACATGTTGCAGGCCATGGTCCTCATGCTGTGGGGGCGCCGGCCGCATCGTATCGTCAGCGCCCGGGTGGACGTGCCCGGCGTGCGTGTCAGTGGATGTTGTCCGGCCTGAGGGTTCATGCCGGGAATGCGGCCCGGCGGCCGGGACGTCCATGGGTGAGCAGATATGGTCCGGCACGGATTGGCCCCGGCAGTGGTAGCCGCAGTCCCGTACCCATCCGGTGATTTGCTCCAGTGACGTCACCGATGGGTCGAAACTGACAGTAGCGGTCTGGGCCACCGCGTTGGCCTCGACGGCGACGACACCGGGCCGCTGTCGCAGGACCCGCTCGACTACTCCCTTGGAGGTGGCCCAGTGCAGGCCACGGACCTCCACGATGGCATTTCTGAGCTCCGGTGCCGGAGCGCCTCGATGGGCTGACTTCGGGTGGACTGACATGATCGTCCTTTCGCAGGCGTGTCTGAGGAAGCCAAGCAGGGCTCGTGAGCCCCGCTGCCAGACCTTCACTGCGTGAGGGCGTTGCCCGTGACGTCGTTTTCCGGTTATCTCGAACTTATACCCCCTAGGGGTATCGGTCAAGGTGGGGCCAGGTTGGGAACCGGGTGTCATGTTCTGCGGCGGAGCACGTTGAGGCGGGCCGTGTATTCGGTCTCGTCATTTTCGCCGCGGGCGAAGCGTTCGGCGAGCATACGCTCTGCCTGCCCGGTCCCGGCTGATCCAGTTCCGCGGCTGTCGTAGCGGAGGTTGCCCGCTGCGGTGGATCGGGCCAGGAGGACGAGAGCGGTAATGATGGCACCCCAGAACAGGACGAAACTCGCCACCATGAGGACATACCCCCAAACGCCCATGCTTCCGTCCCAGAGCATCATCGCGGGTTCCTCCTTCCAGGTGCGTACAGGGCTTTGGCTTCACTATCGTTGCGTGGTGCCGGACGCGTCAGAGTCTTTGGTCCCGGCTGTTCTGCTTCCGGGCCGGTGGTGGACCATCCAGAGTGAAACGAGTACCAGGGCTGCGCCCGCGAGGGTGAATGGCGGGGGCTGCTCCGCGGGGAGGAACAGGGAGACGACGGTGCCGATGACGGGGACGAGCATGGTCCAGGCTGTCAGGAGGTCCAGTCGTGAGCGGCCGGCCTCGATGAACCAGACCAGGAAGGCTGCTGCGGTGCCCACGAGTGAGAGGAACAGCAGGGAACCGAGGAATCGCGGGGTCCAGTGGATCACCGGTGCCGGTTCCGCGATGGCTGCCATGACAGCCAGCAGCACCCCGCCGATCAGGAAATGCCAGGCACTGGCGGCGACCAGGTCGGTCCCAGCGAGGCTGCGGGCGAGCAGCGTCCCTGCGGTGACGGCTGCTGCCGCGAGCAGGGACAGCCCGGCTCCGGACCCGCCGCCGCTGCTGAGGCCCACGGCCAACAGTCCGGCAAAGCCAATCGAAACCGCCAGCACCGTCCGGGATGACAGTGATTCCCCGTATAGCCACCAGGCGGGAAGGATGATCATCAGCGGCTGGGCGTTTGCCAGGACCGCTGCGGCACCGATGGTCATGCCCGCGGTGCCGGCGAACATCGCGGCGAACGCGACGGTGACGTTCGTGAAGCCCATCAGCGCGATCAGTGTCCAGGTTCCGCGTCCCCGCGGCAGGCCCCGGCCCTGGATCTGGCAGACCATGAGCAGCGCGGCGGCGGCGAACAGTGCCCGCAGGGTGGCGAACCACAGGATGGGGGCATCCTGCAGGCCGAGCCTGATGGCCAGGAAGCACAGGCCCCACGCCCCGGTAACCCCCAGCATTCTCCATGGGCGGGGCGCTCCTTTGGCCTGTCCGGGGTGCCGGTTCGCGTATGCCTTCATAGCCTGCCGTGTTGACGCAGGTGGCACTGCTGGATCAGGTCCACGGCTTCGTCGATGTCATCGGTGGATCGGAGCAGCCGGATGTCATCAGGGGCGATGAATCCCTGGTCCCGAAGTTGTTCGGTGATCCAGGACATGAGCCCGGTCCAGTGCTCCGTTCCGATCATGATGACGGGGAATTCGTGGATTTTTCCGGTTTGGACGAGCGTCAGGGCTTCAAAGAGTTCATCCAGCGTTCCGAAACCGCCGGGAAGAACGACGAAAGCTGAGGCGTACCGGATGAACATGAGTTTCCGGGCGAAGAAGTACCGGAAGTTCATGGACACGTTCAGGTAGGGGTTCAGGGACTGTTCCCTTGGTAGTTCGATGCCCAGGCCGACCGATGTTCCGCCGCTCTCTGCCGCGCCGCGGTTTGCCCCTTCCATCAGCCCGGGCCCGCCCCCGGTGATCACTGCGAACCCGGCGGCAGCACACCGTGTACCCAGTGTTCGTGCTGTCCGGTAGCGCGGGTCATCCTCGCCGGGGCGCGCCGATCCGAAGACGGCGACGGCTTTGCCCACCCGGTTCGACAGGAGTTTGAACCCTGTCTCGATCTCGGCGCTGATCCGTTCCATCCGGGCAGGATCGTCGGCCGGGTCGGCCATTACGGAGAGGAGTTCTTCATCAGTCATCTTCACCGCGGTGCTGCTCCTGCATGCATGCGGCAGTGCCGGTCGTGTTCGCCGCGTTCTTCGGCGCTCAGGTGTCCGTCTTCGATGGTGATGACCCGTTTGGCGGCAGTCCGGAGCCGGTGGTCGTGGCTGACGATGATGACCGCACGGTTTTCCCGGCAGGCCGTTTCACACAGCAGCAGGGTGACGTCCTGGCCTGTTTGTCCGTCCAGGTTGGCGGTGGGTTCGTCGGCGAGGATGAGCCGGGGGTCGTTCGCCAGGGACCGGGCGATAGCGACGCGCTGTTTTTCTCCCCCTGACAGGTCCCGGGGCAGGTTCCTCAGGCGCTGTCCGAGCCCGAGCTGTTCCAGTGCGGCCCGGGCTTTGGTCCGGGCATCTTTCCCTGGCACACCGGCGGTGAGCAGGGGCAGCATGACGTTTTCCTCCGCCGTCAATGCCGAGAGCAGGTTGAAGGTCTGGAAAACGAAGCCGAATTCGTGCAGCCGCAGCCGGGAGAGTTGCCCGGGCCCCAGGCCCGCGGTGTCCTTTCCGGAGATGAGGATCCGGCCGCTGGTCGGGGACATGAGCGTGCCGATCATGGACAACAGGGTGGTTTTCCCGGATCCGGAGGGGCCCATGATGAGCATGATGTCTCCCGCCTCAATGGTGAGGGAGACGTTACCCACCGCCGTCACGGCGGTGTGTCCGGCGCCGAAGACCTTGGAGGCATTCTCGACCGACACGACGCTCATGACCGGAACACCTCCGCAGGGTCGATGCGGGCCAGCCTTCGGACAGGGATCAACGAGGAGACCACTGCCATGATCAGGGTGACGGCGAAAATCCATGCCGCGTCCAGCCAACGGGTTTCCGTGATGAACTCGGGGACGTAATTTCCGGCTGCGGCGCTGACGGCAAGGCCAAGGGCGGCCCCGACAGCGTACCCGAGCACGGCGGCGGTGAGCGCCTGTTCCACCACGACGGTGTAGAGCTGGCGGTTGCTGACCCCTATGGCCTTCAGGACCCCGTACTCGCGGGCTTTTTCGATGGTTGAGGTGAAAATGGTCAGCCCGATAACGGTCATGCCTACAGCGATCCCGATGAACAGCAGGACCAGAATGATCGGGAGGAAGGTGTCCCGGACGATGTTCGTGTTGTTGTCCACGAACCTGTCCTTGGTGATCGCATCCACGGCCGGGTTGGCTTCGATCCGCGTCGCGACTTCACCGGCGTCGGTGCCGTCGCGGAGGGTGACGAGGAAGAAGTTGGTGGCTCCCGGCAGTTGGAGGATGCTTTCGGCGTCTTCGCGCGTGGTGAAGGCGAAGGAGAAGCTGAGGATATAGCCGCCCTCGGAGTACCCGGTCACTGTCAGGGTCCTGCCGGCGAGCGGAATCGTGTCTCCGATCCGGATGCCCTGGCTGCGGGCGACAACCTGGTCGATGATGATTTCGCCCCTGCCGGGTACGGTTGCGCCCTCCACGACCCGGGCCGGTGCGCCGACCCCGTTCTCCGTGTCGTCGGCAATGACGTACAGGTTGATGTCTTTGCCGTTGTGCGCGAAGGCCACCCGGCGGCCGCTGAACGGTTTGGCGCTGGCCACCCCGTCGATACCGGTGAGGAAGTCACGGACTGTCAGGGGCACCACGGACGGGGTGTGGAACATGTCCGTCGCCCCGGACTGCGTCACCCAGTAATCCGCCGGGACGGTGCGGATATATTCGCCTATTTTGTTGCTCCAGCCCTGGTACAGGCCCTGGATGCTCATGATGAGCAGCACGCTGAATGCCACCCCGCCGACGCTGATCAGCAGCCGGGTCTTTTCCTGGACAAGGTTTTTCACCGCAAGGAACAGCATGGCGGGTTCTTCCGGTTCCGGTGCGGGCGCCCTGCGGTCACCGGCCCTCCGGCAGGCTCTGCCCCGTTCCCGCGCCGCGGCGCCCGATGCGGGGTATGAATCCCGGCACCTGCCGGCGGTAGGCGGCGTAGGCTTCGCCGAATTCGGCCTCCATCATCCTTTCCTCTTTGCGGGCCAACCGCAGGTAGACGATGACCAGGACCGGGAACATCAGCAAAGTCAGCAGCGTGGGCCACTGCAGCAGGAACCCCGCCATGATGGTCAGAAACCCCAGGTATTGTGGGTGCCGCACTTTGGCGTAGAGTCCGCTCGTGGCCAGGCGGTGCTCCCGCTGGGCTGCGAAAAGCACCTGCCAGGACAGGTACAGGACGATGAATCCTGCAGCGATCAGCACATTGCTCTGCAGGTGCAGCGGGCTCAGGTGCGGGTCCCCCGACCACCCGGTCAGGTCCTGCCACAAGTGGCCCGAGTTGTGGTTCAGGAGGTTCCCGCCCGGGATCCGGTCACCCAGCCAGCCCGAGAGCAGGTAGATCGTGAGCGGAAAGCCGTACATCTCAGTGAAGAGCGCAACGATGAACGCCGAAAATCCGCCGAGAGCACGCCAGTCCAGCTTGGTCCTGGGCCGGACGAAGCTGAATGCAAAGATGATGAACACGGCCGAGTTGATGATGACCAGGCCCCAGAGGTCGTACCCATAGTCAGTGGACATGTCCGCCTCCTTGGCCTTCCCGCGTGCCCGTACCGCCGTGCCCGGAGTGTCCGCCGCCCCCATGCCCCCCATGCCCCCCATGTCCGCCGTGCATGAACAGGTGCATGCCCATCATCAGGACCACGCCCAGGTACGGCAGTGCGTCCAGGATGTGCAGCCAGTGGTTGGTAATCAGGTACACGGCGGCCCCGGCGATCAGGACCGTCAGCAGGATCTGCACCCAGGGCCTGGGCGGCTCTGAGGCCGGGGCGCGCAACGGGTCGGAAGGACTGGTCATGGCCACAGTATTGACTCTCCTGCCCCGGGTGGACAGGGCCGAATGGCCCCTCAGTGGACCGGCAGGGTCAATGTCCTCCCGAATGGTCCCCCGTATGCTCGGTAGTGTGTGAAGGTCCCGGCGTCACGTTTGTTCCGGTGCCGCTGATGGCCGGGCCGATGACGAACGCGGAGAGGGAAAACATTCCTGCGAAGACCAGCAGGCCAAGGGCAGGGGCAATCCAGTTGCCGAACCGCCGGTGCAGGTGGACCAGCGCGGGAATGGACGCCAGCAGTCCGAGCGCGCCGAACAGTGCCGTGCCGCCGGATCCTGCGACGAGGGCGCTCCCGGCGAGAAAACCGATGTGGTGCAGCATGTGCGGCACCAGTCCCATCACCAGGCCCAGCGCGCCGGTGACCGTATGCCAGAGCGCCTGGAGCCTTCCTATGAATCCTTGTGCCGTCTTCGCCGTCCCCGGCAGCGGGCGCACCCTGGCATGGTCATGGGACCAGTGATCGCAGGTCACGAAGACGCTAACCTCTGCCGGTTGCCCGTGCGGGCAGCGCTTTCTTTCTCATCCGAAGATGCCCGCCCGGGACCGGGTAGGGACGACCAGCACCGGACACGGTGAATGATGGAGGATCTGGGTCGACACGGAACCGAGCAGCAGACCGGTAAACCCGCCCAGACCGCGGGAGCCGACAACCAGCAGGTCGGCGTCCACGGCCGCCTTCAGCAGCACGGGGGCGGCAGGACCCCGCACCACATCGCCCGTGACACTCACGTCCCCGCTGTCCAGTTTTTTCAGGGCCTCGCCCTGAAGCCTGCGGGCTGCCTGCGGAAAGAGGTCAGGGTCGTGGATCAGACCTTCCATTCCCACGGTCACGGGCGGGAACTCCCATGCCGTCACCGCCCGGACCTGTCCACCCCGCAGCCGGGCCTCGGTGACAGCCCATTCCAGTGCCAGCTGCGAAGCGTCCGAACCGTCAACACCTGCAACAATCCTGAATCCTGCATCCCCGTCCATCAGCCCTCCCGTTGTCCTTGCTGCGCCCGTTGCAGGCCAGTGTGTCTGGGCCAATGTATAACCGGCAAGGGCGGAAAGTCCCCTATGGCCCCGGCCGCCGGTGAAAGACCGTCTTTCAATAGCGCCGAACATGCAGTCCCTACGCTCCTAGGAGGTATTTGCTTTGGTACCCCCGGGGGGTATATTCTTGTGCTGCTGAAAGGAACCCTCATGACTCAGAACATTGACAGCCTCCCGTCAGCCGAGGTTGCGGACTACGGGTACAGCAGCGGGAAAGAGGCTTACCTGCGCCGGTTGAAGCGCATCGAGGGCCAGGTGCGCGGCATCGCCCGCATGGTTGATGAGGATGCGTACTGCATCGACATCCTTACCCAGGTCGCTGCGGTGAACAAGGCACTGCACGCCGTCAGCCTGGGACTGCTGGAAGAACACATAGGACATTGCGTGGTGAACGCCGCGGCCGCCTCCGAGGAGGCCGGTGACGCAAAGGTGAGGGAAGCAACAGATGCCATCGGACGTCTGTTGCGCTAACGACGAAGGAGGAAATCCGCCATGAGCGTGAAGACAACCGTCAATATTTCCGGGATGCACTGCGGCCACTGCGTGGCATCGGTGATCGAAGAGCTGCGGGAAGTGGAGGGCGTCGGGTCCGTGGACGTTGCCTTGAACAAGGACGGCGTCTCGGTGGCCACCGTCACGTCCGCCACGGAGCTGGATCCGGAGCGGATCGATGCGGCGATTGCTGAAGCCGGCTACTCCGTGGTGGCCGGAGGTTAGGGGTGGACACGGAAACCCTGGCACCTGGCACACGGATTATAGAACTCGACATCCAGGGCATGACCTGCGCTTCCTGTGTGGCCCGGGTGGAGCGGAAACTGGGCAAGTTTGAGGGCGTGGACGCCAGTGTGAACCTTCCGCTGGAATCGGCCCGGGTTATCGTCCCGGAGGGCATTTCTGACCAGCAGATCCTCGATACGGTCGCTGCCACCGGCTATTCGGCCTCGCTCAAGGCGGACCGGGCAGGGACGGAAAAATCACATCGGTACGCGGCCACCGCTCAGCCAGCCGACGCGGGCGGTGATGACCAGGCTGCCGCAGCGAAAGCTGTTGCCGGGACCCTGCGGCCCCGCCTCCTGGTGGCAGCCATTTTCACCCTGCCCGTAGTGGTGATCTCCATGGTTCCTGCCGCGCAGTTCCCGCACTGGGGTTGGGTTGTTTTCGCCCTCAGTGCCCCGGTGGTCAGCTGGGCCGCGTGGCCCTTCCACCGGGCGGCGGGCATCAACGCCCGGCACCTGGCCTCCACCATGGACACCCTGGTGTCCATCGGAGTCAGTGCCGCGTTCCTGTTCTCGGCGTGGCAACTCTTTGCCGATCCTATCCTGACGCGGCACCCCGGCATGGACATGAGCGCTCATGCGCTGTACTTCGAAGTCGCAGCGGTGGTGACAACCTTCCTGCTGCTGGGCCGGTATCTTGAAGCCAACGCCAAACAACGGGCAGGAAATGCCCTTCGCGCGCTGCTGAACCTCGGAGCCAAGGAAGCCATAGTGGTCCGGGACGGAGTAGAGTTCCAGGTCCCGGTCGATCTGCTCGTCCCCGGTGATGTCTTTCTCGTCCGCCCGGGAGACAAGATCCCCACCGACGGGTATGTCGTGGAGGGCCAGAGCGCGGTTGATGTCTCCTTGATCACGGGCGAATCGCTGCCGGTCGAAGTCGGCGTCGATGACACGGTCATTGGGGCGACGATCAACGCGAACGGCCGGCTGCTGGTCAAGGCCACCCGCGTGGGCAGTGAGACCACTCTCGCCCAGATGGGCAAACTTGTCAGCCAGGCCCAAAGTGGTAAGGCGGCAATCGCCCGGTTGGCGGACCGGATCAGCGCTGTCTTTGTCCCGGTGGTCCTGGGCATCTCCGCAGTGACCTTCGCAGGATGGATCTTCAGCACCGGTGATCTGCAGGCGGCCTTCACTGCCGCGGTGGCCGTGCTGGTGATTGCGTGCCCGTGCGCACTGGGTCTTGCAACGCCGACGGCGCTGCTGACCGGAACGGGGCGCGGGGCTCAACTGGGCATCCTGATCAAGGGACCGCAGGTGCTGGAAGACACCAGGACCGTGGACATCATCGTGCTGGATAAGACCGGAACGGTCACGAGCGGCAAGCTCTCGGTTTCAACTGTCCAGAGCCTGGGCGGGGTCCGCGAGGACGAGCTGCTCGCCCTGGCCGGGGCGGTGGAGGCGGCCAGCGAACATCCCGTAGCGCGCGCCATCGCCCGGGCCGCAAGGACAAACGGGCCGCTGCCTGCGGTGACGGGCTTTGACAGCGCGCCGGGCGGAGGCGTGCGCGGCACGGTAAACGGCCGTGCCGTGGTCGTGGGGCGGATCGGGTGGCTGCGGGACAACCACATCGACGGACCCATTGGTGGCGAGCAGATGCTGAAGGCGCTGGAGGATTCGGGTGCGACGGTGATCTGGGTGGGCGTCGACGGGAAAGCCGCCGGTTTGATCAGCCTCACCGACACGGTCAGGCCCGGCTCTGCCGCGGCAGTCGGCCGGTTGAAGGAGCTGGGGCTTCGTCCCATTCTTCTGACCGGTGACAACGCTTCGGCGGCATTGGCCGTGGCCGCCCAGGTCGGCATCCCGGCCGAGGATGTGCTCGCCGGGGTCCTGCCCGACGGAAAAGTTGAGGCCGTGCGCCGGTTGCAGGAGTCCGGCGCGACAGTGGCGATGGCAGGGGATGGCGTCAACGATGCCGCGGCCCTGGCCCAGGCTGACCTGGGCATCGCCATGGGCAGCGGCACGGATGTTGCCATCGCCGCGGCTGATCTGACGGTCATGGGAAGCGACCTGGGGCAGGTCGCGGAGGCCATTGAGCTGTCCCGCCGCACGCTGGCCACGATCAAGACCAACCTGTTCTGGGCGTTCTTCTACAACGCGGTGGGCATTCCGGTCGCCGCGCTGGGACTGCTGAACCCGATGATCGCCGGTGCCGCGATGGCGGCCAGCTCGGTCCTGGTGGTCAGCAACTCACTGCGGCTGCGCCGCTTCGGGCGGCCGCACAAGGTGTAGTCCCCTCCTGCGGCGTCGGATGCTGAAGGCCGGTGATGCACTGCCCCCAAGGCAGTGCATCACCGGCCTTCAGTGGCTATTTACCGGCGCGGACGAAAGTGACGGCACCCTTGGAGGTCATCCAGGTCAGCGGGTGGACGGCGGTTTCGTTCTTGCCGTTCAGGCCCGAGCTGAGGACCTGGCCGTTGCCGACGTAGATTCCGACGTGGCCGGGCTGCATGACCATGTCACCGGGCTGGGGATCGCTGACTACAGTCCCGTAGTTCATGAACTGCATGGGGCCGAGGTCTCCGACCGGGATACCCGCGGCGTTAAGGGCGTTTTCCACCAGCCGTGTGCAGTCCTGGATCATACCGATCTGGGCGTAGGCGGAAGAAACCATGATGGCGTTGATGCCACCAGCGGCCGGCGCGGCAACGGGAGCGGCAGCGGCAGGTGTGACGGTAATCTGAGCCTTCGCTGGTGCAGCCGCTGCGGTCAAGGCAGGTGCCGGGGACGCCTTGGGTACCTGGGGGGCGACTGGCTTGGGCGCCTCCACAACCGGAGCCGGGGTGGTCTCCACCACAGGACGCTCGTAGGAGATCTGGACCGTGGCGTCCGCGCTGAGCGGCACCTGAGCCTGGCTGGCGACTTCGAGCGTCGAGGCCGGCTCCGCGTCACGCTGGGCCGGGACCTCTGCTGCCTGGGCAGCTATGCCGCTGGTCAGGACAAGACCGGACGCGGCCGCGATAACCGCTGCCTGACGGCCCGCAACACCGGCGTTGTCGGCTACGGATTTGGACAGGACCGCTAGGGCGCTGGTCTGGACAGGGACCGCGCGGCGGCGGCCATGAGCTTTGCGAATGGGCATGAAAAAGGCCTCTCCCACTGCCTGCGAGGTTAGCTGTCGGATTCGGATGGGAGACACCCGGCCGCGCCGGCACGAAACGCGCCAGGCATGGCTTCACCCCAAGACCTGCCTGAAGCAGGCCAATGTTGGTTTCCCCGTCTCTGCCGGACGAAAGTTGCGAACGGATCCCGGGCAGCGGCAGAGTTAGGCAATCTGCTCGGGAGTGCCGCATTCGGAGAAACCGGCACGGCTTAGACCGTACTTCACAGCAGCACCGTTTGTCACATTTGAATAACGGGAGACATGGGGACACGGGCACACCCGCTTGCTCCCGATACCCCCATGGGGTATACTTTGACTGTTGTCAGTGAAGTGGTATGTCCCGGCCGGTGCCCTAGCGCCGACTCTCACAGCCGTTCAACCCCAGCGCCTTTAGTCCTTCGTCAAGGAACGGAAACTGACATGTGTGGAACTGAAAACCGTACCCAACTGCCGCTTGCATCCTCCCCGACAGGGTGCGGCTGCTGCTCGACCGAAGCCTCGTCTGCCCCCACCGCCTCTGCCGGCACCAGTTCCGTTGAATTCGCTGTGGACGGTCTAATCTGCGGGCATTGCGTGCAGACGGTTGAGAAGCTAGTCTCTGCTCTTGAGGGTGTGGAATCTGCCTTCGTTGACCTCGTCCCGGGCGGCCGTTCCCGCCTGCTGGTCGGAGGCGCACCTGACGCGGCAGCCGTGCAGGAGGCAGTCACCTCCGCCGGCTACACCCTGGCCGGCAACTGACATCTGTACTTTCGCTGAGTTTCCTCCCGGGCCGTTGTGCTTCCCGGAACGGGGATCAAGGCAGGGCGTGCCCGCTGGCACGCGGGCCGACCGGACTTTGCCGCTGAAACAAACGTCGACGACCACACCGATCACCAACGGCCCGTTAGGAACAGCGAAACCGAATAGCGCCCGGGCGCGTTGAACCACAAGGAAGTGACCGGCAGGAACACCTTGCCGGTACCCTTATGACGAAAGAGCCTGCACGGAAAGGAGGAAGAGTTGTGACTGCAGCACCCCATCGTCGCGTCACCGACTTCCTCCTGCAGGCAGGATTCCTGACTGTGGCCCTGGCCATCATTGCCGGCATTTTCGGCATGCACGTCATGACCGGCGCCCACCACATGCCCCCCGGCCCAAGCACGACAGCGGCAGGCACCGGGGCCGGGGCCGCCATGCAGCTGCAGACCATGCCAGCCAGCCATTCCCGTGCAGCGGGGACGCCAACAGGCGGGGTCGCCGGTGACCCGGCGGTCACTGGTTCCTCATCTTCCTGCGCCCCGGCCGGGTCCTGCCCGGAAATGTCCGCCGGTGACGCTGCCTGCGTCCTGGCACCGGGAAACACCACTCTCTCAGCCCCGGTGCCGGGAACAGCCCCTTACGCGCTGCCCGACTTCGGTGCCGCCGCAACAGCCAGCAGCACCTTTTCCTACGCACCGGGCAGCCCCTCCCCCGGTGACCTCTGTATCAGCCGGACGTAAACACTCCCCTGCGCCATGCCCTTGCACGCGCAGCCGTCCAGTCATCGGCGTGCATACAACAGGCCAAGCCCCGCACGGGTTTGCCAGTGCATGCCATCACACCAGCGCCCAGACGCCGCTGATACTTTTGAGGACCTGATTTTCATGACAAAGACACTGACGATCTCGGCTGCCGCCATCGCTGCTGCCATCGCCCTTGCCGGCTGCTCCGCGGGCTCCGGAACCGGCAGTTCCGGGACCGGCAGCATGCCCGGTATGAACCATGGCAGCTCCGGGATGTCATCCACCTCCGCGCCGGCAACCTCAGCAGCAGCTGCGGCTGAGTTCAATGATGCCGACACGATGTTCGCGCAGATGATGATCCCGCACCACACCCAAGCCGTAGCCATGAGCGACATGATGCTCAAAAAGGAGGGCATCCCTGCCTCCGTGACCGACCTGGCCGCCAAGGTCAAGGCAGCCCAGGGACCGGAAATCGAGAAGATGACCGGCTGGCTGCAAAGCTGGGGCCAGCCCACCGAAACGCCCACCGACATGCCTTCCGCGCACAGCATGGAGGGGATGATGGGCGAGGAGGACATGGCCAAGCTCGAAGCCGCCCAAGGCACCGAGGCGGCCAAGCTGTTCCTGACCCAAATGATCGCCCACCATGAAGGCGCCGTCATGATGGCCAAGACCGAAACCACCGACGGCAAGAACGCTGACGCGGTCCAGCTCAGCAAGGACATTGTCAGCTCCCAGGAAACTGAGATCCAGGAAATGAAAGATCTGCTGGCCACCCTGTAGCCAGCCGAAAACCGGTGCCGGTCCCCTCCCCCTCCGGGGGCCGGCACCTCCCCTTCACCTTTCCCGGCCAACCCTGCCCACCCCTTGGAGTTTCCAATGACCTTGCACTCTTCACCCCGCCGGCCTGTCGCTGCCGTCGTCGCGGCCAGTGCCCTGCTGTTTACCGTGTCCGCCTGCAGCCAAGGAACAGCAGGGGCTCCCGGCGCTTCACCCTCCACGACGTCTTCAGGCCTGCCCAGCTCACACGTCCATGGCTTGAGCGTAAACTCCGAAACCGGACAAATACTGTTGGCGGCCCACGAAGGGCTCTTCGACATCTCAAAAAACACTAGTGTCAAAATTGGAGCCACAAACGATCTCATGGGCTTCACTGCGGCCATGGACGAGGGCGTCTTTTATGCCTCCGGCCATCCCGGCAAAGACTCGACAATGCCCAACCCTCTAGGTCTCGTCAAGAGCACCGATGGGGGAAAGACCTGGGAACAAGTCTCCCGGCAAGGGGAATCCGACTTCCATGCGCTCACCACAACCAAAACCGGAATAGTCGGCTTCGACGGAACAATGCGGACCAGCACGGACGGCAAGACGTGGAAGACCGCTGCTGCCGGCTTCGCCCCGGCCGTCCTGGCCGGCAACCCTTACAGCGACACCGTGCTCGCAACGACCCCTGAAGGCGTCCAACGATCGGCCGACGCCGGAAACACCTGGACCCTGGTGCCCGCCGCACCGGTGATTCAGTTCGTCGCTTTCGCCAGCGCAGCGGAAGCCGCCGGAGTCGCCCCGGACGGCACCGTCTATACCTCCGCGGACGCGGGCCTCAGCTGGAAGAACACCGGAAAAATTAACGGCAGTGTCCAAGCAGTCGCAGCCTCCGAGGGATCCAAAGGTAGCCCCTGGATCTGGGCCGCCACGACCGCCGGGCTCGTCGTCTCCACCGACGGCGGAGCCACCTTCCGTCCCGCTGACGCCGCCTGAAACCGATGGACATCGGCGGTTTTTTTGCCTCCACTGTCACCTCCGGTGCGCTGCTAATCGCGATCCCGCTGGCAATGACAGCGGGCCTGGTATCGTTCCTGTCTCCCTGCATCCTCCCCCTGGTGCCGGGCTACCTCGGTTTCGTCTCAGGACTGACCGACCCCACCCAGCCAAAAAACCGCCGCCGCGTCCTGGGCGGCGTGGGGCTTTTCGTGCTCGGATTCGCGGCCGTCTTCACCCTGTACGGGGCGGCATTCGGTGCGATCGGTTCCTGGCTCCTGCGCTGGCAGGACGCACTCATGCGTGGCATGGGTGCGGTAGTGATCCTGATGGGGCTGGCGCTTCTGGGGCTGGTGCCTTGGCTGCAGCAGACCCGCAAAATCAGCCTTGGCAGACGGACCGGCCTGGCAGGGGCCCCACTGCTGGGAATCGTGTTCGGCCTCGGATGGACCCCGTGCATGGGACCGACGCTGAGCGCTGTCCTGTCGCTCAGCGTCACCACCGGCAGCGCCGGGCGTGGAGCGCTGCTCGCTTTTGCGTACTGCCTGGGGCTCGGCATTCCCTTTGCCCTCACGGCCCTGGGCCTGGGCTGGGTCAGTAACGCACTGTCCTTCATCCGCCAGCACATCCGGGTCGTCAACATCGCCGGGGCCGCCATGCTCATCGTCCTGGGCCTTCTCATGGTCACCGGAGTCTGGGTCCAGTGGATCTACCGACTGCAGAACCTCTCCGGAACCTTCCTCACCCCCATCTGATACCGGCGAAGCCGCTAGCTCCGCCACATAAGGAGTTGTTATGTTTACCGACCTGGACCGGCGCCGCTTCCTGGGCTTGTCGGCCGCCACCGCCGCGGCCGCGGCACTGACGGCCTGCACTCGAAGCCCGGACCCGGGGGCTGCTGCACCGGAACGGATCATGCCGGAAGACCCTGTGGTTGCCGAACATGAAGCCGGCCGGCCCTCCTCGGGGAGGACCGTGACCCAAGCGCTGCAGGCCGGTGCCTTCACTGCACCCGTCGCGAACAGAACCGCCACCACGTGGGGGTACAACGGCGGTCTTGCCGCACCAGCGATCCGCGCGAAGGCCGGGGACCGGCTGAGCGTCAACCTCGTCAACGGTCTGACGGACGCCACCAGCATCCACTGGCACGGACTCGCCCTGCGCAATGACCAGGACGGCGTCCCGGGCCTTACCCAGGACGCCGTGGCCGCCGGGACCGGGTTCACCTACGATTTCCGGCTCGCCCACCCCGGCACCTACTGGTACCACTCCCACGTCGAAATGCAACGCGAACGTGCCCTCTACGGTGCTCTGGTCATTGAAGATCCTGCCGAAAAGCTCGTGTACGACCGGGACTGGGTCATCCTGCTGGACGACTGGATGGACGGTATCACCGGCACTCCGGAGGAGGTTCTGAAGGAACTCTCCGGCGGCATGTCCATGTCCGGAATGGAACACGGATCCATGGGATCCGCCCCCTCTTCCCCGGCCGGACCATCAGCCACGGATCACATGCTGATGGGCTCCCGCAGCGACTTTTTGGGCGGTGATGCCGGGGACGTCCGCTATCCTTTCCATCTGTTCAATTCCAAAGCCCCGGACCATGCAGAGATCTTGAACGCGACAACGGGGCAGGTCATCCGCTTGCGGATCATCAACGCCGCCGGGGACACCGCCTACCGCGTCGGGGTTCCAGGCCAGAAGCTCACCCTGACACACACCGACGGCTTCCCCATCCACCACCAGGACGTTGACGCCGTCGTCCTTGGCATGGGTGAACGCATCGACGCACTCCTTACTGTCAGGGAAGGCTTTACGCCCGTCATGGCATTGGCCGAGGGCAAGACCGGCCAGGCGCTCGGTTTCATCAGCGCCGGCACGGGCAGGAAGCCCCTGCCCGCTGTGCTCCCGAACAAACTTGAGGGCACAGTTGTGGACGGCGGCCAGCTGAAGGCCGATCCCACGGTTGCCCTGGGCGATAAGGCGTCGGACCGGATCCACGAAGTCCGCCTTACCGGCGGGATGATGAACTACGACTGGGGTATCAACGGCAAACGCTTTGACATGGACAACCCGTTCAGCAACGCCTTCGAAATCAGGACCGGCGAGCGTGTCGAAGTGAAATTCATCAACGACACCGACATGTGGCACCCCATGCACCTGCACGGACACACTTTCCAGGTGACCGGCGGCGGGGCGCGCAAAGACACAATCATTGTCCGGCCCAAACAGACAGTGACGGTGGTCTTCGACGCCGATAACCCGGGCCAGTGGCTCACCCATTGCCATAACGCCTACCACGCCGAACGAGGCATGATGGCCGTCTTCTCCTACATCAAATAAGGCTGACCATGAACGCCGCTGTCACGACAGACCTGTACTTTCCCTCCCCTACCATCAGTGCCTTCCAGCTCGGGCCGCTGACAATACGCTTTTACGCCCTCGCCATCCTGGCCGGCATTGTCTTCGGGGTCTGGCTCACCGCACGGCGCCTCCGCCTCCGCGGCGGCACCACGGCCCAGACACTGGACATCGTGACCTGGGCCGTGCCTTTTGGCATTGTCGGAGGAAGGCTGTACCACGTCGTTACCGACAACCAGCTCTACTTTGCACCGGGAAAAGACCCTTGGGGTGCGGTGAGGATTTGGGAAGGCGGCCTCGGGATCTGGGGAGCCGTCGCCCTTGGACTCGTCGGCGCCGCCATCGGCGCCCGCCGCGCCAACGTCTCTTTCACCGCGTTCGTGGACGCGGCAGCCCCGGGGCTGCTGATCGCCCAAGCCCTGGGACGCTGGGGCAACTGGTTCAACAACGAACTCTACGGCCAAGCGACCGACCTGCCGTGGAAACTCCGGATCCATGCGATGGACCAGGCCACCGGCCAGGCCCTGACCGGACCCGACGGCAGCGCAGAAATCATCGGTTACTTCCAGCCGACCTTCCTCTACGAATCCCTCTGGTGCCTGGCAGCGGCATCACTGCTGATGTTCCTGGACCGTAAGTATTCACTGGGCGCCGGGTCGGTGTTCGCGCTGTACATCACGTTCTATACCGGCGGCAGATTCGTGTTCGAACTGCTCCGCTCTGATCCCGCCAACACCATCCTCGGGCTGCGGGTGAACACCTGGGCAGCAGCGCTGCTGTTCATCGCCGGGCTGGTCCTCTTCCAGTCCCGCAGGCGCCGGCCGCGCTCTTCAGTGAAGCATGAGCACGGCAACACACCCCAACACACTTCCGACATTGAAAGCAAAGGAACACCGCTATGAGCAATGCAGCCAAGCGACGCAGCGAACACCAGGCGATAGTCGCCTCGATCAAGGCCAGGCAGAAAGCAAAGCAACGCAAATGGAACCTTCTGGTCTATGGAAGTTTTGGCCTCCTTCTGACATCCATCATCACCGCTGTAACCATCACGGTGGTGGGCTCCGTCCAGGAAAGCAACCAAGCCGCGGAAGAAGCCAGGAAACCCATCGAAGGCGTCCAGACGTTCACCGGCCTTTCCCGCAACCACGTCCAGACATCCGTGGATTATCCGCAGGAACCCGGCGTGGGAGGAGACCACGCCGGAATCTGGACGAACTGCGGCGTCTATACCACCCCGGTCAACGAACAGAGCGCGGTCCATTCGCTGGAGCATGGCGCGGTATGGCTGACCTACAAGCCCGACCTTCCCGCCGCCGAGATCGCAGCACTCACAGGCCTTGCCCGGGACAAACCGTACGTACTCCTCAGCCCCGACAGCGCCCAAAAAGCGCCGGTGATGGCTACAGCCTGGGGGACCCAGCTCGCGCTGACAGGAACTGACGACGCCCGTATCCCCGTGTTCATCCGCGCCTATGCGCAATCCCCGAACGCACCCGAACCCGGCGCCGCCTGCACCGGCGGAACCAACGGCTGATCCGCCCCAAAAGGGACATCATGAAGAACTACCGCAAGCCAAAACAAGAGACCGATGCTCAATCACGCCATCGCCGGCACCGGCGGCTGGTCCGCATCGGGCAGATCCTCATGGCACTAGGCGCCCTCGTGGCCAGCGGCCACTGGATCGCCCACCTTGCGGCGACCGGGCAGGGGCCCAGCATCACTGAAGACATCTTCATCGGCTACCCCACCGGGGCTTTGCTGCTCCTTATCGGCGCTGTCATCGCCGGACGCACTGAGACGAAAAAGCGCTAGCATGCCCGGCCCTGTATGTCCTCTTTCCCATCCTGGATCACTTCGGCCGGGCCTTCACCTAACCAGCAAGGGATGATTGTGCACGATTCAACACCCCCTGTTCCTCCTCGGCCTGCATTGGGAAAAACTGCCTTCCTGACGCTGACGCGCCGAGGACTCATTACCTACGCCCTCCTGGCGGCAGCGGGCATCACAGCCCTCGCCGGGTGCGGCTCCAATGACGCTCTGGCCCAACAAGCAAAGGCCGGCGACAACAAGAATTACATCGCCGGAGACGGTTCCGTCACCGAATACTCCCCCTCGCAGCGGACCCCGCCGGTGACACTGACCGGGGAACTCTACGACGGGACGGTCATCAGCTCTGCCGACTGGACAGGCCAAGTCGTCGTACTCAACTTCTGGTACGCCGCCTGCGCCCCCTGCCGGCTCGAAGCCCCGCGCCTTGAGGCCCTCTGGGAGCAGTTTCAACCAGAAAAAGTCCGATTCTACGGGGTCAACATCAGGGACGAGGAACAGACCGCGGCCGCCTTCGAGCGCACGTTCGGCATCACTTATCCGAGCATGCAGGATAAAGACGGCGGGATCCTTCTCGCCATGGCGCACTACGTCCCGCCGCAGGCCGTACCCTCCACGCTCGTCCTGGACAAGCAAGGACGGGTCGCCAGCAGAATCCTCGGCTTGGCAGACCAGGGCATCCTCAAGGCCCTGATCCTCAGCGCACAGGCTGAATGAGAACAGGCGGGAACACGTGGAGTCCAGGCAGAGTCGGCCCGGCTGGGAGGGAGACGTCTTGAATAACCCCTTCCCCGCATCGTCAGAGGGCCTGACCCGAAGTCCCCATCGGACAGGCAGGAATGTATGGAAACTGAGAAAAACATGTGGCGCACAGATGACAGGACGCTGCTGGATGTCGTTGTGGACCGGGCCGGCATGGAGGCGCGGCTCGCCGACTGCACAGCTGTGGAACGAGTATGGGTGCTTACCCTTCTGGGCCATAGCGGCGAGGCGATCAGGGAAGGCCACGCACTCCTGGAAAGCTCAGAGGACCGATTTAAGGCCCTGCTTGTCCTGGCCCATGCCTACCAAAGGACATACCGATGGAGTGAAGCTGCGAGACTTCACGAAGAGGCCCTCCGTCTAGCACGCACCAGAATGAGGGAAGCTCTCGCACGCCATCAGATTGGCAGGCGCCTCTTCGACGAAGGTCTCTACGCGGCCGCCGCTGCCGAATTTGACTGGGCCCAGGATCTGTACCGCCACGCGGGAAGGACCCGCCAAGCCGAAGCGTGCAGACAAGCCAAAGACCGCGCCCTCAAAGCCCATGCGCAGGCCTTCTTTCCCTAAGCCCAGCCTGCCCCCGATTCCGTACCGCCGACCCTTGCAGGCCGCCAGCACCAGCCCTGCAAAGAAAGGAGAAGATACCGCCACCCCCTGAGGCCCATCAACACTGAGCACAACAGTCAGCGTAACCACATCAAAGGAGAGAAAAATGACACATGGCACAACCCACAAGCTCATTGATGCCTACCCCAAGGACCTGGGCGGCATTGACCAGCACAAACTCGCCGAATGCATCGCAGCATGTTACGACTGCACTCAAGCCTGTACAGCGTGCGCGGACGCCTGTCTGAGCGAAGACATGGTTGCTGAACTGGTTAAGTGCATCCGCACGGATCTGGACTGCGCCGACCTCTGCACCACGACAGGCAATATCCTCTCCCGCCACACCGGCTACGACGCCAACATCACCCGCGCCGTACTCCAGGCCTGCGCCACCGCATGCAAGGCCTGCGCCGATGAATGCGAACAGCATGCCAGCATGCACGAGCACTGCCGGATCTGCGCCGACGCCTGTCGGCGCTGCGAGGCAGCATGCAATGAGCTCCTCACCTCGCTCAACTGAGTAATCCCAGCCAGCAGCGGGGCGGGTTGTTCATCAGCGTGCCCCGCTGCTCACAGGGCACTGCCCGGCCAAAACGGTGGTCGGTCCCCGGGTACGGTTTTGCCTGACGATGTGGGCCGGCCGGGAAGAGCTCGTGCGCCGTCTGCCTTGACGACCAGCACTGCGATGAGGGTGGTGACTGGGATTGCAAGCACCAAACCCACGGAGCCAACCAGCGTGCGAACGACTTCCTCCGACATCTCGGCACTGGTCAGCACTTCCCCCAAGGGGCGGCCGTAGAGCATCACAATGATCAGGATGGGAAGGGCGGCTCCGGCATAGGCGAAAGCGATGGTGTATACCGTCGAGGCAATGTGGTCTCGACCGATACGCATGGCGGACGTGAAGAGGTCACGCGCCGGCGTCTCCGGAGCAAGCTCGTAGAGTTCCCACACGGCGGATGACTGCGCGATGGTGACATCATTCAGCACCCCGAGCCCCGAGATGATCAGCCCGCACAGGATGATCGCAGAGATCGAAATGCTACTGGAGATGCTGGACAGGGTTGAGGCTTGAAAACTCGCTTTTCCCCAAAGATTCGCGGCGTCCGTTGACCATGCGGCCAGCAGCGCTGTGATGCCCAGCCCGAACATAGTGCCCAGCAGAGCCGTGGACGTGCGGGCGGAGAACCCATGGGCGAAGTACAGCATGCCCATCATGATCACGGTAGATCCCACGAGCGCCAGCAGCACCGGGGGTTCCCCTTCCACCAGACCCGGCAACACGAAGGCTGCCAGTACCGCAAACGCTCCAACGAGTCCCAAAATAGCCCGCAGCCCGCGCCAGCGTGCGACAACGACCACCACGACGGCATAGAGGATGGCCAGCATCACGATAGGAACCGTACGGACAAAGTCCACAAAAATGTAGTGTGGGGCTCCAGGGTTGGTTGCCACACCGGGGGAAGCCGTGAGATTGACATAGGTGATGTTGTCGCCTGCTTTAACGCCATGGGACTTCGCCACGTCAGGGTTGACGATTACTTTGACGGGACTGCCGCCTTTGTCCGGTTCGGTAAGCGCAAACACACACTCCGGGCTTCCCTGGACCGGACTGTCCTGGGTTACTCCCTGCGTGCACCCTTCCTGAACAACGCGCTGGATCCGGCCGCTCTCAAAGGTGGCCCCGGGTGCACCGGAATAAGGGTTGTTAAGCGTTACATCTTCCCTGCTGCCGGATGGCCACATCCAGATCATGGCCAGCAACGTCACCAGAGCCAGCGGAACCAAGACGGCGAGGAGTAACCGGTTGGCCTGCCGCCGAGTGCTCATTGCAGCCGATGATGAGCCCTGCCCGGCACATGAGCCCTCATGCTCCGGACCCATCAGCAGCTAAACCCCACGTAATTGAACCTTTCGCGTATCGCTTTCTGGAGATTTATTTGGCGGCCCTCACATATTTCAAGCGCCGGGGGTCAACGCCGCAGCGGCTCGGCCGCAACGATGCTAACCCCCGGCTGACGAAATCCTCCGTACCCCCAGTGTCCGCAAAACAGCTGCGGTCACTACGCCTCCGGCCATGATGACCAGACCGCCCACGCCGATGTAGAACAGCGTTGACGCAACGGCAGGAACCTCCTGGGCGGCATCCGCTGCTGCACTCACTGACATCCAGTACCCGGCGGTCGCTGCAGTCCATAAAGTACCGGCGACGCAAACGACCCACGTCACCGGGGAGAACCAGCGACTGCCGGGTCCGTAGGAAAGGGCAACTGCCAGCACAGCTATCCCCGCTGCGGCCAGGATCAGCCCTTCGAACAGGAACCGGCCCGCCAATATCCCAACGAGGATGCAGGCAGCAGCGATCAGGACCAGCCGCCTGGCCGACAGCGGCATGGGCACCTCCCGGCGAGGATCGGGAGAATCCTGAGATTGCTGCTGGTGACTTTCATCCCGATTGATCATGTTTTCCTTGATTCCTTGCCAGTGCTCCAAGGCTGCACCGAAGGCAGTGGGCGTACAGGCGGCACGTGCAATTTTCGTTCCCTGTCCACCCTATAAGAGGATTGCCGTGGAGAGACTTATGGATGGTCGTTAGCGACGGCCCATAATGAGTGTTTCCCGGTTAGGCGGGCTGAGCCAGCGCGTCCAATGTGACTTGGACCAGTCTGGACACAGCATCAAGCGATGCCAGCCGTGCGGCGGCCCCGAGGGCGTGGAAGCAGAAGCCGCCAGCTCATCGGGGGCGACATCGGACCGGAAGCCGCCGACCGCAGAGCCCTCGTGAATTAGCTCAGCCAGGAAGTCCAGAAGGTGCTGCTGGGCCCGCCCAGCATGCCCGCTCTGGTGAAGCCGGGCCCGCCTCGGCTTCCACGTGGCCGGCATGTGACATGAACGAATAGGCATGTAAAACGGCTCCGAGCCGCTCGCGGGCTCCCACCACCTGCTCGTTGATTTTGAGTGACTCGTCAAGGTGGGCTTGGACCTGGTTCTCATGCCACGCCAGCAGGATGGATTCAACATCCGGAAAGTATTTGTACAGTGTTGCTCATCCAATGCCGGCGCCTCTGCGCGATTGCCGACATCGTCACACCAGATACGCCGTGAGCAGCGACGAGGCGGGCCGCGGAGTCAAAAACTGCCTGCCGCACCGCATCCCGGTGGGTTTCTATCGTCGCGTTCCAAAGGCTCGGCATGATCGAAGCATACGATGACAGCCCCACCGACAGCAGGGCAACGCCACGGCACAGGACGCCGCTGTGGGTGAAGGGATTCCTGATCGCTGCAGCTGCCCCGGTAGTAGTCTTCTCGGTCATACACCTCAGCGGTGACAGGGCCATGAACCACACCCCATGAGCTTAGTGAGACCGGCCATCCGCAAGGCGGCCCTGACAATCCACATCCTCCCGTCCGTAGGATGGCTGGGTGCGGTCGCCGGATTCCTGGTTCTGGCGGTCACAGGACTGACCTCCCCCGACACTCAGTTGGTCCGGGCGGCCAATGTGGGCAGGGACCTTATTGGCTGGTCAATCATCGTCCCGCTGAGCCTGGCATCCCTTGCGTCCGGAATCATCCAGGCGCTTGGCACAGCGTGGGGTTTGTTCCGACACTGGGTCGTAATCAAGCTGGTGATAACCGCCTTGGCGACCGTCCTGTTGCTGGTGCATTGCAGCCCGTTACCGCCATGGCAGACATTGCTCGCGCCGTGGACCTGCGACCAGCCGACATGAACGCCATGACGATACAGCTCGTCGCTGCCTCCGGCGCCGCAATTCTCGCGCTCCTCGTCACCACAATTCTGTCCGTGTACAAGCCCCGCGGAATCACCCGGCATGGGGAGTCCGTCAGCAGAGGCAACTGAATGCGGCGCGGGCGGTCAAAGACCCAAGCGCTTAGGCCAAACCCAGGCGGCAAGCAGTCCCACCGGGGAATGCTCCTCAAGATTCTCATTGGTGTTGCAATGGGCCATCGCCTTTGAGAAGTGCTTGACACTTCCGGAGCGTCCAATGAGCCGGTCCCGGTTGTTCAACGGCCACTGTTGGCCATCCCCCGGCTCACCGGTACTGCCTCGCGGATCCAAGTTCCGGGACTGCGTTGGCGTACACGCGGCGGAACGCAAAAACTGCTGTAAAACTGGCTGCAGCCGAAAGGGTTACAACACCCGACACCATCTCCACAGACCATCTGATGGGTTCAGCGGCGCCTACTGCCAACAGCTGGCCGGACCAGAGCAGTGCGGGAAGCAAGGCCGCCAGGACCAGCTCCTGAATTCTCGCGTCGGCTCCGAAATGCCGCAGCCCAAGAAGGATAAGGTCGCCCAGCGCGCCCGCCAGGACTGCAATAACAGCAATGAGGGCGTTGGGAAAATTTGCTAGGACTAAAGCCAGTGTGGCCAGCGAAGAAACCAGGAACAGCACAGTCCCAGGACCGGCCAGGTCGGCCCGGATCAAGTAGGTCAGCGGTACAACAACAACCAGCGATGTTAGAACATAGCTCGCCAAACCAGCAGAGGCGATCGACTCGGCGGCTATGTGTTCAGCCGACCCCTCGGGGAAGTGTCCTACCGTGTGCGTGCTCTCGTCTGCGAGAAACCCCGACAGAAAAATAAGGGCAAACGCTGCGATGGCCGTCATTCCGGTCACTGCCATGATCGACGGCAGGCGCACCAGAAGCGAAGAAGGTGCTCCGCGCAGTCGGTGTGCCCGTACCGGGCCGGAGAGGAGCAATGCCCCGCCGCTAAATAACGCAAGGTGGGTGGGGCTCATCAATGCATCAATGCCGAACTCCACTCCGAAAATCTGGTGCCAGATCATGTCCGCCGCACCACCGGCAGCAAATACCGCAGCCCCGATCAAGGCCCGGGCGTACCCGGCGGGAACAACGGCGAGGCGATCCCCACTGCGACGAACCGCAGCCCGCCGGCAGATGACCGCCAGCCATCCAATCAGGGTCGCGAGGCTGCCGTAAAGAAGCGCGTGCCACGGTGTAAAGAAGGAGTCGGGGAGACCAAGAACATGGGCCCGACCGTCCAGATAGACAGCAGCGACGATGAGCAGCCCTAGAACTGCCGAGACGAAATCCTCTGTCACACTGCTGTACACAGCCAATGAGGGGGCCGTTGGCCTTCCGGACAACGGCCCTTTTCCGGATATCACCATCACACCCATACCTCCGGTGGGCAGGAAGTCACTTCGTATCCCAAATATACCCCTTGGGGGTATGTTCGGATAGTGCATGCCCGCTAGCCAACGGCCTTCAGCAACCGAAAATGGCATGGCTTTCGGGCAAGCTTCAGGGCCCCTTTCCTTGGGACAGCAGGTCCCTGCAGAGGGCCGGCTTTTCCCGCGGTCTGTCCTGTAGCAGCTAACGGCAGGGACACTTGAATGCTCGGAGATGCGGAGCAGGCTCCCACTGAGCCGGCTCACCCGCCGCTTCAGTCAGCGGCAAGGTCGTCCAGGTCAAAAGTTGGAGAGCCGTAATGAGAGAGGCAGGCTCGCGAAGCCGGTAATCTTAGAACGCGTCGAATCTACAAGGAGGCACTATGAGGAGAGGGAAAACCCGTCCCCTTCTCGCCTCTTTGGCCAAACTCGCTTTGCTGGTGTCCGTTCTCGGCATCACCGCCGGGATTCTTGGGATGCACATCGCTAATGCGCCCCACCGCACGTCCCTTCCCACCGCCGGCCCCAACAGCGCGTATTTCATTTCAGCGTCCTCTTCGCATTCTTCCTCAGGCCGGACGACCGTGGATGAGGTTTATATGCACGCGCACCTGAGTAATTCTGCTCCAGAGGCCCCCTGCCTCGACATCAGTTCGTGCCCAAAGATGGGTCATCTGGAGACCAGCTGCGTCCCTGCTCCAAGCGTTACGGGCTGGTCTGCGCCGCAGCCCGGATCGATACCAACACAGATGCACCCGGAGCGTCATTATGCTCCTTCAGGGGCTACAGGGAGTCCCTTCGCACCATGCCCCTCTCTCTCGGAGCTATCGATCAGCAGGACATAAACTTTGCGTGAACGCGTAAGTCTCAGAGGCTGCCACGGCTAGGCGCCGGCGCCGGGCAAGGCTTCCCTATGATCCCGGAACCTCTCGAACCGGTACATCCACACGCAATAAGCACAATTCTGTCCTGCTGATACTCCCTTCAGCCAGCCCGAAAAGAAGTTGAAGTTACAGCGTTCCCTGCGTTCAGACGCGCACGCCGCCTCCTTGGTGCGAGCACCACAAGGGCCCTTCACGCGCCGTGTTCCGAGGAATACCGCAGCGCTTCTGCGCCCGACGAACGTCCACACGGACCAACTTCCCGGCGCCTGGCTCGTCATTACTGAAAGGTTTCCCTTGAGGAATAACCCACTCATCAACAATTCAACCGTGGGAGGAAAGATCAGTGCCTTCCTCGTGGTCAGTGCCCTCGCGGGGGCACTTTTTGCGGGTCTTTTTATCCCGCTGACAGTCGCTGCCGGTGCAGCTGTCAACGGCGCGTCGGCACTGTTCGCGAGCCTCCCGAGCGAACTCGAAGTGGAGCGCCCCTCCCAGTCAACAAAGGTCCTCACCACTGATGGAAAAGTGATCGCCACGTTCTTCGCCGAGAACCGTTCAAGTGTTCCGTTGGCAGAAATGTCCCCCTTCATTAAAGACGCCATTGTTGCCATTGAAGACAGCCGGTTCTACGAGCACGGAGGCGTGGACGGCCACGGCATTCTCCGGGCACTTACCAGCAACCTGACAACAGGTGCCAGGCAGGGCGCCTCGACGCTGACCCAGCAGTACGTCACCAACGTCATCAACGAGTCGCTCGCCGCCAAGGGCCAAGACGATCAGATCATGCTCAACGGGCAAAAGCGTGTGGGTGACAAACTGCGCGAAATGAAACTGGCGATAGCCCTGGAAAAAAAGTTCAGCAAGGAACAGATTCTCGAGGGCTACCTCAACATCGTTTTCTTCAACCGGGACGCCTACGGCATCGAATCCGCGGCCCGCTACTACTACAGCACAACTGCCAAAGAGCTGACGCTGCCCCAAGCGGCCCTTCTGGCGGGACTGGTTAACAGTCCTTCGTTCTATGACCCTGCCACCAACCCTGAGAATGCCCTTGCACGGCGGAACCAGGTCCTGGCCAACATGCTTGCGCAGGGCAAGATCCAGCAGGCCGCGTATGATGCTGCCGTCGCGACCGGCACCGATCTCAGCATTACACCCTCCCGGCAGGGCTGCGCCGCGGCGGAAATCGCTCCGTACTTCTGCAGTTACGTCTCCCGCCTCGTGCTGAACGACTCCACGTTCGGAGCAGATGAGGCCGAGCGGGAACGAAAGCTCTACCGTGGGGGACTGACCATCACAACGACCCTGGACAGCCGGCTTCAATCGGCAGCTCAGGCCCAGGTCGACTCGACTGCAGGAAACAACCCCGGCAGGTGGGGCGCAGCCCTGGTAACGGTACAGCCAGGAACAGGCAGGGTCCTGGCGATGGCTCAAAACACCGTATTCCTGCCGCAGGAGGGCAAGTTCGACACCCATCTGAATTTCAACGTCGACAAATATGACGTCAACGGCGGCGATCTGAACGGTGCCGGAGGGTTCCAGCCCGGCTCGACGATGAAGCCCTTCACGTTCGCCCAGTGGCTGAACGAAGGAAAATCGATTACCGCCACCGTCGATGCTTCAAAACGGGTTTATCCAACCGGCTTTCCGTGGAAATCCAGCTGCGGGAAAGTCCTCGGTGCCTACAGCACAGCGGAAAAAACAGCGGGGCGTGATGCAGCGGAAGACCTTCAAAACGCGGAGGAAGGATTTTATCGGTCCATGCCCGTCAACTACGGCCTTTACAACTCGATCAACACCGCTACTTTCGCTTCAGCAGCACAGCTGGACTTCTGCGGCATCCAGAAGGTCGTCGACTCCTTGGGCCTGAAGAACGGGTTGGACAGCTCGCCGGTCAATATGCACCAAGTGGGGAACCTGCTTGGAGCGATTGGCGTCTCACCGCTGAACATGGCCAACGCATATGCCACCTTCGCAAACGACGGAACATACTGCCCTCCAATTGCCTTGACCGAAGTCACCACCGCCGAGGGAGAGAGACTTCCTGTGCAGCAATCCAGCTGTAAGGCAGTCCTTAAACCGGAAGTAGCACGAGGCGTTAACCATGTCTTGCAGGATGTACTCAAGCGAGGCTCCGGCGTATACATCAGCCCAAAGGTCCAGCAGAGCGCACCTGCGGCTGCCAAGACAGGTACGTCCAACAACAATGGGGCGACGTGGGTTGTCGGGTACACCAGCGGCCTCGCCACCGCCTCATTTTTCGGCGACGCGCTCGAAGGCCAGCAACGGGCCGGCCAAAATGTCACAATCAACGGAAAGTTTTACAAGGGCATCGACGGGTACATGATCGCGGGACCCCAATGGGCCAATTACATGTCCCAGATCGCCGGGCTTTACCCAACAAATGACTTCCCTGCGCCACCTGCATCCATGATGAACTCCCAACCCTCGAGCCCCGCCACCCGTTCGTCGCCGACTGCGCCCAGCGCTGCTGCTTCGACCCAACCCGCCGGCGAATAGCACCCGCCGGCAAAGTTCAACTGCTCCCGCTGGCACCCAACCGCTCCCCCCAACGGGTCCCGGCACGACTACCAAGGACATGCAAAATGCTTACCCGATCAGTAATCGCCGCCACCAACGGCATGGCTTCTCTCACTACATCCCCTTCCCCCGGGCCCGGCAGCGACGGACTCAAGCCAGGACTGACTGCCGATCAAGTAACCCCCGGGTTCCTCGGATTCGCCATGACAGCCTTCATGGTCATCGGAGTCGTACTGCTTATGGTTTCGATGACCAGACGCATACGCAGGGTGCGTTACCGAGCCCAGTTCAGCTACACCGGACAAGCAAGCGAACAGTCAGTGGATGGCGACGAAAAAGATACCCCCAGGGTTGACAATTCCGGCAGACCCCAACATCCAGGGAAACCAGAAAGCGCCCCGCCCGTCACAGGCCCGCCATCAGACGGTTCCTGACGGACCAGTGCTTCCAGCAATCGGGCTGCGACGAGATCCGCAACCAATCTGACCGTTATCAGATGTAGGAGGACGGATCGACGGTCACATCATTGACCAAGACCTCGAAATGGAGGTGGCAGCCAGTGGAAGCGCCGGTTGTCCCAACACCTGCAATGAGTTCGCCCTGCGCAACTGCTTGGCCCAAGGAAACACCAATGCTGGCCAGATGGTTGTAGGTCGTCTTCAGCCCGTTGCCATGCTCCACCACGATTCGGTTGCCGCTGCCATACGGACTCCAGCCAGCCTCGATGATTTTGCCCGCACCGGCAGCGAATACCCCAGTGGAACACGCTCCCGTGAGGTCAATGCCGGTGTGCAACTCAGCGGCGGCTCCGGTGATGGGGCTGACTCGGAATCCAAAAGCGGAGCTGACATTCATCGAAGCCAGCGGAGCCCTCAGGCCCCGGGACGCAACACTGGGGGCGGCCTCAGCAGCCGTGACCACCGGCACTGGTGCTGCCACTGCTCCCGCGGGCTGCGCCGGTTGGGCCGGTGCGGGAGCAGGCTGGGAGGTCACCGCCGGGCTGTCAAAGGTCAGCACCGCACCCGGTGATGCAGATACCGGTGCCTCCGCAACAGGAAGTACGGAAACGGCGGCCCCGTCCCGGACTCCGGCGCCCAAATCCGCATGGGCGGCAGAAAGGGCTGTCAAGGCAATCATTCCGGTCACGGCGGCTGCGACACCCAGCCGCTGGCCGCGGACACGGACGACAGCCTCGTGAAAAATGGGGAGGCGGGGAGGCTTGGAAGCACGAAGGGCACGGCGACGGCCGTGTCCGGACTGGGCAGACAAAATAGAAGTCCTCTCGGCGCCGGCGAAGTTAGCTGTCGGATTCGGACGAATGGACTGTCCGGCCGAGGCGGACGACGCCTTGAACAGCGCCACCAGTCGGCTTCACCCCGAGACGCACCAGTGCGCCGTAAGTGGGTCCTCCACCCCCGCCTTGAGTAGGTCATAGTTCACGGCCGTCGGCGGGGTTTGGCGTAACGGACATGCATACCCTTCGGGGGTATACCCTTTCCAGACTAGCGAATGATTCGCAGATGTTACAAATCCGTTATCTGTAGCGGTGTGCTGGCGCCGGCGCCCCTTGGGTGCCGGCACCGCCCCCCTGAGCATTGTTCAGTCTCAGCAGCATTCTTAGAACGCGGCCGTGCTCCACACACTGCACGCCGGGCGGGAAATTCCCAGAGGAAACGGAGACGTCGTTACCAGAATGTGACAGACTTTGCTGGTTTGAAGTACGGTTTGATTTGTGCTGGCCTCTCCTTGAGGCGGCATTGCCTGGTGCACTTTGCGCCTGAGGCGGCCGGGTGCCTCCCGCCGCACCAACCTCCGGTATCGGCGCTACGGCTGCCTGCTCTCGCACTCCTGAAAAGAAAGACTCACCAGACATGACCGTTCAGAACGACCTCAGCCGTGAAGATGTTGCCTCCTATGAGGCAGAGCTCGCGAAACGGACTCCCTCGCTCTACTCGCGCTATATCGGTGCGATGCTCTACTTCATGGGTGCGGCCCTTATCGCCGGCGCCGTCGTGCACTATCCGGTCAACCCGGGCCTGTACACGATCATCTGCGTCGTCGGTGCGTTCGTGTTCCTCCTCGGCACCATCGTCAATGAGTTCGTGCTCGTCGATGAGCGCCCGATGCTGAGCCGGGCCATCTCGCTCGTCGCGTTCTCGCTCCTGCTCTCCTTCGGCGTCGGCCTGGTCGGCGGCGGAATCCAGCACTTCGAACAGTTCCCGGAGCGCAGCGCCTGGATGACTCCGATTGGCCTAGTGATGTCGTACGTCGCGTTTATCGCCAAGGATGCCAAGGGCGGCCTGCGCCACCTGGTCAGCCCGTTTGCCGCAGGTGTCGTGTTGGTCGCAGCGCTGACGTGGTTCGGTATGTCGGCCCTCGCAAGCACCATCGACTCCGAGAGCCACAGCCACGACTCCACGCCGGCACCGTCACAGGCACCCGCGGAGGCTCCGACCAGCGAAAACCGCACTCCCGACAAGCCGACGGAGGCCCCCGCAGCGCCCGCACCCGACACCCACACGTCGCACAGCCACTAAAGCCGAAACCCGGCATGCTCAACCGCACATGCGTCCGCTCCTATTCCGGGTAAGGGTCTGCCCCGTCAATGTGGGATCGGGCCGGTTCCGCGGTGGCGTAAAGGGAGTTGAGCTGGCGGTAGAGCGTTCGGGTGATGTAGCGCTTGAGGGATCTGCGGATTTCGCGGTAGCTACGGCGTCCCCGGGTGCGTCTGGTGACGTAGTCCCGTATTCCGGAGTCATGGATCCGGGTCATCGTGATGGTGGGCAAGGCCCGGTTGAGGCGTACCCCGAATCCACTAGACGGTCGATGGCCTCGCGAAGGTTGTCCCCGGCCAACCAGGGATCCTCCGGTGTCCAGGGCGTACCCGCCTCCGCCACTTAACACTCCTCACGTTCGGCCGTGTTTATGGACCGCAGTTAAGCAACGGCGCCCGCGGCGTGAACCGCGTGCGCGGCCGGTAGTTCGGGGCTTGTGCACCAAGTAACCAGAGGGTTGGGCTGGCTCCTGAACAGTTACCTGAGACCGAGGCCGGGGAGTCAGCCCCGGCAGACAGTACACCCCAGTGAAGGCTAGAAGGACCCGCCCTATCGAGGCAGCGCACCGCACGGAACTGACGGACGCTTCCGGAGTGCCCCGCACCGTGATCAGCCAGCACCTCGCCAAACTTCGCCTCAGCGGCCTCGACGACACCCGAAAGAACGGCCGCCACATCATCTACTCCCTGCGCGACGGACACCTGATCCGGCTCATCACCGAAGTCATCAACCACGCAGACCACATGGTTACCGGAGAAGCCCGCCACCGATGATCGGCCAGGACGCTGCCAGACCAGCCAGGCGCCCCCGATTTCCGCGACAGCGGCGAGCATGAACAACACGACGGACTTGGCAATGGGCATATTCCCTATCCTGTCATTGGCTGACTCGTCACGGTTTCGGCTCCCACCGGTCGAGGCTGGCTCACGATCCCTTTATATGTTGCGTTGGCGGAAAACTGCCCGGCTTGGCGTCGAAGTCGTAATGCTGGGTCGGGTAGGCATAGACATCGTTAGGCGTCATCAGCGTGGCGAAGAACGGGTTCCATCTGTCCGGGAACGGCATCGAGCGGGAAAGCGTCTGTCGGGTTTCGCGTTCCAACTGCCGGGACAGTGAAGCTATGGTTTTCTCGAGTTTTCGGCCCATCCGCCGCTTGTTATAGACCAGCGAGGCGGCGCGGGAGCCCCCAATAGTTCACGAGTCAAAGGGGGCGAGTTCCCGCATTCAGCACTGCCGCGAAGGCCTTACGGACGGGGCGCGGAGCCTACTGACAGCGCGGCGACGCTGCGATCAGCAGCGCGGCCGAGTCGGCGATCATCACCGTGAAGGTGATGCCGAAAACGATGATCAGTTTGCCGCGCTGGCCGGCGGCGTCGCCGCCGTGGGAGTGTTCGTGCCCGCTGCCCACGGTTCAGTCACTCGGGCGGATGTTCACTGTCAGGGACTGCGGTGGAGTCTCGGACTCGTACCCGGCGCAGCAACCCGACCCTTCCGGGGTGGCACCGCTGCCGGCATCCTTGGCAGTCATGGGAAGGCGTTGTTCCTCCGGCGTCTTGCTAGAAGACGGTGGTGGCGCGCAGCAATCATCCGCCTTCTGTGCCGTGGGTTGCGGCGGCTGCGTGCGGGACGGTGCAGCAGACGTCGCCGCGCGCCAGGCGCTGATGCCTTCCCGGATGGCGATCCCGGCGATCACGAGTGCGGCGCCGGCATCGGCCCACCACCGGCCCAGCCTGCTGTTCAGGACCAGCCCGGCGAGCAGCACCGCGGAAGTCATGGATGTATTCATGCGATTGTGTACTGCCCGGGAGAGTGGTCCGCCTAGGCCTGGACGAGCAGGCCGGTGGTAAACATCACGGCCAGTCCCAGGATGACGCCTGCGGCGGTGAGCGGCGTGAAGGTCTTTCCGGTGTGGTCCTTGAGCAGGGGCAGGAGTTTGACGGCCACCTGGGCTACGGCTCCGGCTCCGATGCCGAGCAGGAAGGCCGCGAGGGCCGGCTGGTAGACGGTCGCTCCGATGAGGGCACCGGCGGCCGCAGGCGCGCCGGCGGTGAGTCCCAGGAGCGCCAGCCGGGCCAGACCGGGGGGCTGTTTGGCCAGCGGAGTGACGATGGCCAGGCCTTCGGTGGTGTTGTGGATGGCGAAGCCGACGATCAGCGAGGCACCCAGGGCCAGTGAGCCGACCGCGTAGGCGGATCCGATCGCGAGGCCTTCGCCGAGGTTGTGCAGTCCGATGCCGATGGCAATCAGCAGCGCCAGGCGCTGCGGCGGCAGAGCTGCTGGCTGGCCGGCAGCGCTGAGTTTCTGGTGCCGGCGCATCCAGGCGTCGGTTCCTTCCAGGATGAGGTAGGCGGTAACGGTGCCGAGGAAGACCACCATGGGGCCGCCGAAGGAGCCGTTTCCGGCTACGAGGTCCACGGCTTCGAGGGTCGCGTCAATGGCCAGGAAGGCGAGCAGCCCGACGGTGAGCCCGAGCAGGACCCGGACCCAGGCCGTTGAGGCGCGGCGGACGAAGGGCATCCAGAGCATTCCCAGGGCTACCGGGATCACGCCGACATAGATCCCCAGGAGCGTCATAAGGCCAAAGAAGGAAGTGCCGCGTTCCGGGCTGAGGGCGGCGGCATCAATGTTCGCAGGGATCTTGCCTCCAATGGAGGTTACGAGCGCGACTTCGTAGGGATCGCCATCCACCCAGTGGTAGCTGATCGTAAGTGTGGACGACTCCAGCGGCGCCATGGTCGCCCGCGTCTGGGTGAACATAGCGTAGTAGTCCGAGACGTTAACCTGCGCGATTGACACCGGGTCCGGGCCTTCGTTGCGGACGGATATCTCGATCTGACCGGGGGTGAGGCGGATGTCCTCGACGGCGACCTCTTCCTTGGGCGGAACACCCTCGGAAAGTTTGGCCAGGCCCGGGGCGTTGAGGAGTGAAAACAGGCCGAGCAGGATCGCGATCAGTACCAACGGTCCTAGGCCGAGCAGCCAGCGGGGCACCGGGGGCCGGCGGTGCAGTTCTGAAGCCTGTGCCGCAGCTGTCTTTTCATCCAGGCTCATGACGCGCTCACCTCAAAGAAGCCCATCCAGCCAAGCTCCGCGAATTCGGTCTTGTGGGCGTGGAACATGTATTTGCCGGGGTAGGGGAAGCGGAGTTCCACGATGCCGCGCTGGCCCTGGACCTGGGAGATGGTGTCCGTATATTCGCTGGGCGTCAGCATCGTCCCGGTCGGGTAATAGTGGAAGAAGTTCCCGTGGACGTGGAACGAGTTGATGGGGTCGTATTCCAGGACGTTGATCAGATGGATCCGCACGAGCTCGTTCTGCCAGACCTGGACGGGGAAGTCCATGAAATGGAAGGGCAGGCCGTTGACCGAGTAGAACTCGTTGTCGTCGCCGCCGTCGGTGTTGTAGCCGTTCATCACCATGACCATCTCGTTGTCGGCCTTCGGCCGGCCCTCCTTGGGCTCGATGATGAACCCCCCGTAGAGACCTTTGGCGATGTGCGGAGCCAATGGTGACTGATGGCAGTGGTACAGATGCGTACCGAACGGGGTCGCATCGAACTCATAGGTGAAGCTCTGTCCCGGGGCGATGGACCCGGCGCCGATGCCGGGCGTTCCGTCCATCGAAGCTTTATGGATTCCGTGGAAGTGGATCGTATGCGGGTGCGCCCCTGCGTTGGTGAAGTGAATCCGCAGCACGTCCCCCTCCCGCGCCCAGAGCGTAGGGCCCGGGATCCTGCCGTTGTAACTCCATCCAGGGAACGTCACACCGGGGGCGATCTCAAACTCTTTGTCGACGGCGACGATGTCCCATTCCCGCAGTGTCCGGCCGTCGGGCAGGATGCTGGTCTTGCCCCGGTCGAAGTCGTGCAGGATCGCGGTGGGGTCGATGCCGGCACGCTCGGGCAGGACCGATCCGCCCGCGAAACCGGCATGCCCGGCATGGCTGACGCCGGTGCCGACGGCCGACGGCGGGTTGCCGGAGTGCCCTGCGCCGGAGCCTGCAGCCGCGCCGGTGCCTGAGTGCTGGTCATGCCCGCTCGACGCCGATGCCTCCAGGGCGGAAAAGGCAGGGACAGCAGCAAAAGCAGCAGCGCCGGACAGCATGGACCGCCTGCTCGGTAAAGGGTCCGACAGATTTTTCGGCATGCCGATTCCTCTTTGCTTCATTATGAGAACTAAATTGTTCGTTAAGCCTAACATTTGGCCTGCCCTTGGTACGATTGATGGCATGCCGGTCTCCGACTTGTCCTCGTCAGCCCAGGACTATCTCAAGCTGATCTGGTCAGCCACGGAGTGGTCCCCTACGCCCATCACGGTCAGCGACATGGCTGAGCGCCTTGGCCTCAGGCCGTCCACCGTCTCGGACGGGATCAAAAGGCTGGCCCGGCAGGGGCTGGTGACACACGCCCCGTACGGGAGCATCGAACTGACCGAGGCGGGGCGGGAGCATGCCGTCGCCATGGTCCGCAGGCACCGGCTCCTGGAAACCTTCCTGGTCCAGGCGCTGGGCTATGGCTGGGACGAAGTCCACGACGAGGCCGAGACCCTCGAGCATGCCGTTTCGGACAGGCTGATCGAGCGCATTGACCAACAACTCGGTCACCCGACACGGGACCCGCACGGCGACCCCATCCCGTCCCCCGAAGGCCTGCCGCACCTGCCGGAAGGTACGCAGCTATCGGCGGCGGCCACCGGCGGCACACTGGCCATCACCCGCATCTCCGACGCTGATCCACGGATGCTGCGCTACTTCACCGAGCTCGGCCTGGCACCGGACACCCGGCTCACCGTCCGGGAGCACCGCCCCTACGCCGATGTCACCACCATCCGGCTCCACGGACCAGAGCGGGATATTGATCTGGGAGCGTCAGCGTCGGAAGCGATCTGGGTCGTCGCGGTCTAGCGGTACGCATGGAGGGTTCCTGTGGACGGAGGTGCGGCAATCATGCCCATTCAGCCGGATCCCTGAACGGCCGCCCCGACAGGAGGGACGGACGAATCACCCAATCTCCAAGGGAGCGCCACGCAGCGGCTAAAAGCCGACCGCGCGGTCAGTTGCCGAGGTTGTCCGTAATGAGCGCCTTCAGTGTTGATCTGTCGGCGACCCCCAGGATCCTGGCAGCGACGCGGCCCTGCTTGTCAAGCACGAGCGTCGTGGGAACCGCCTGCGGAGGAACAAAACTTGCCATGGCCAAAAGGACGCCGCCGTTCCGGTCATAGAAACTGGGGTAGGTCACACCGAACGTTCTCTCGTATGCGGTGGCGGTAGGAACTTCGTCCCTGATGTTCACGCCGTAGAACTGCATCTGCTCCGCCGGGAACGACTGGCTCAGCGACTGCAGGTCGCGCGCCTCCAGCCGGCACGGGCCGCAGGCGGCGTACCAAAAATTGAGCACGGTGACCTTGCCTCGAAACGAGCGGGAGTCCACGGTTTGACCGCTGAACAGCGGGGCCTGGAAAGTCACCGGACTCTGGCGTGAGTCAGGGGTGTATTCGCTGACGGAACCGTCGCCGGCGATGTAGTTTTTGTTGTCCCCCGCCCGTGCCTGCTGGGCGAGCGGATCGGGGGCCGCGCACGCGCTCAAAGAAACAGCAAGAACGGCCGCGGCGGCCATGACCGCAAGGCCCGGTCGGCGCGGCCGTGGACTGGCTCGGCAATCCATGGACTCATTCATCGTCTTCCTCCATTGCTTCCGTCTGGCGCACTCGCCGGCCAGTTCTCCTCTTGCAGGCATAAGAGCCTGCCGCCCCCGCAAGACGAACCGCCGCCGGTTTGGGGGAAACCGGCGGCGGTTCTCCCCAAATCTTATACCTAAACTCCTTAGGTTTTTAGGCCTGGGTGTGACGGCCGGCTCTGCACAGCCGCAGCCACGCCAGGCGGGGCCGGCACCTCACGGCAATGGGAAGGTCCTTCATTGAATGAAGATGTCCGGCGTTCATCCTTGGAGGCGGGTATTCTTTGGGCGGCGGTTCACCGCAAGGAGGCCTGCCGGACTGTCAAGGACCGGCAGGCCTGAGTTGCTGGTGCAGCTGTCTTAGTCGTCATCCTCGCAGCATTCGTCACAACACTCATCGCCGCGACAACCCGTGGCACAGCAGTCGTCGCGGCAGCATCCGGTGTTCATGTAGCTCACCTCCTTTCCTCTTCAGCAAGTCCCGACCTGGGTGGCTTCTCCATCAGGGCCGCGGCGAGAGTCCAACGTCTTCCATGGCTCCAGGCTGGTCCCGCGTCTTCTGATCGGGGGACGACGTTCCCGCGTCAGGCTGTTGGCCTTCGCCGTCGTCGCCGGATCTTGTCTGCAAGGGTCCTGAGCCATTCCGGCGGCGCGTGAGTCGTCCCGCCCCGTCCGAGGGTCAGCGCGTCGGCGTCAGGAAGAGTGGACAGCAGTGCCGGGAGTGCGGCGAACTCGTTCACGGCTGCCGCACAATTGCTGCATTCGACGATGTGTTTCTCGAACGCCCGACGATCGAGTGGGTCCAGAGATCCCAGTACATAGGCCGCAGTCCATTCCAGATAGGCGTCAGTGCCGTTGGCTCCCACCACAGGTCCTCCTTACGATCGCGGCTGCCCATCCGTCGGGAAACCGAGGGCGCTGGCGATGCTGTTATGGCGCTTTGGGCGTCCGATCCTGCAAGACAACTGCGTGTGGCGCGGCTAACCCAGGGTTTCTCACGTCGCCGGCGGTATTCCTCATCGTCGATCTCACCCCGTGCGTAGCATTCATCGAGGATGCTGCGGGCAGAACCAGGCCGGTCCAATGGTGGCCGTCCGCTGTCCCGCGCGGGTCGGAGGATCAACCAGACGAGAGTGACCAGTCCGGCGATGAGCAACACAGACCATCCGAGCATCCATGGCCACATGCTGCCGTGCATCCGTATCCCATCATTGGATTAAGCCTTTTTCTCGTCACTGCAGATCGTCACTGCAAGCTTGAGGACTGCCGAGTCCGCCACGCAGGCCCGCGGGCCCCTCGGTTGCTACTGGACTTTTCCTGGGCCGTCGACGCCGCCGGAACAGGGTGCCCCGGGCTCGGGTGCCGACTTGGCACTGCGGTATTTGGCGATGAAATCTTTAATCCGTGGATCATTCACGCCCGAAGCCTTTAGCTGCACACCCCACGCCGATGCGACGACCGGAGAGGGATCACCGCTGTAGGGCGAGAGGATCGCGTAGGTGGAGGGGATGTCCTTGCGCAGCACGTCCAGCTGGGCGCCGCTGACCGCCGTCGGGTCATAGGTCACCCAGACCGCGCCGTGCTCAAGAGAGTGCACGGCGTTTTCATTGGGCACGGGTTCGCTGTAGACGGCGCAGTTCAGCGGAACCGCCGAGTGGTTCCCGCCCACGGGCGGGGTCTGCGCGTACTTGACCGGGGTGGTGACATGGTTGGAGCTCAGTCCCGAAAAGCTCTGTACTCCGTCGATCGCCGCGGGCGGGCTTTTCGGCAGCGTGCTTGTCACCGCGAAAATGACGAGCCCTGCGGCCACCGCGATGCCGACGGTCCAGGCTGTGATGATGAGGAGGAGCCTGTTGCGCCGGGCCCTGCTGTGCTGGAGTTTGAATCCTGCCAGCTTCCGCTGGATCTCCTCCGCCCGCTGTTGCTTCAGCGTGGGCTTGCCTCCCCCGGCTGGTTGGGATTTGGGTTCGGTGGAGCGGATCCCGCCAACTCCGCCCTGGTTCTTGGATCGGGCCATGTCCTCGTGTCCTTCGATTGCGCGGCACCGTCCCGTGCCCTGAGGCTCCCCCCAGCGGCAGGCCGGCATTTCTGCATCAAACCTAACTCACTTAGGTGTTTAGGTGCAATGGCGTCGCCGATCTCCTATCCTTGATAGGACACAACATGGCCGAGGAGGCAGCATGCCAAGGTTTGGCGATCTGGAGAGCGCCATCATGGAGCAGGTATGGCAGGCGGACCGGCCGCTTCTGGTCCGGGAGGTCCTCGACGGGCTCGACCGCGGGCTGGCCTACAACACCGTGCACACGGTGACGGAGATCCTGCACCGCAAGGGCTGGCTGACCAAGGAACGCGACGGCAGAGCCTACCGCTACGGACCGGCGGCCGGCCGGGACAAATACGTGGCCGGACTGGTGACCGAGGCGCTCTCGCTCACCGAGGACCGGACCGCAGCCCTGGTCGGGTTCGTCGAGGGGATCCGGCCCGAGGAAGCCGACGAACTGCACCGCCTTCTCAGCGCGGCCAGGGAACAGGACCTGACGGCATGATCGTCGCCCTGTCCCTCCTCGCCTACGCCCTGCTGCTGGGTGCGGTCGGCCCGCGGCTGCTGCAGGGAGCAGCCTGGGCCGACAGTGCCCCCCGGCTTGCCGTAGCAGCCTGGCAGGCCCTGAGCGTGACCATCCTGACGTCCGTCGCCCTCGCCGGACTGGCGCTGACCATCCCCACCGTGACCGTCAGCGGCGATCTGGCCGAATTGCTGCGGTCCTGCGTCATGGCCATCCAGGAGCAATACGCCTCACCTGGTGGAGCGGCAGCCGGAGCCACCGGAGCAGTCCTTGCCCTGGCCATCCTGGGCCGAACCCTCTGGTGCCTCATCGCAGGGCTTGCGGGCATGGCACGCGAACGCTCCCATCACAGCAGGATCCTGGACATGGTCGGCCAGGCCGACCACCGCAGAGGCGTGGTCGTGCTCGATTCTAAGGAATCAGCCGTCTACTGCCTTCCGGGCCGGCGCCGGCAGATGGTGGTGACCACCGGCGCGCTGAACGCCTTGGACGACGGGCAGCTGGAGGCAGTCCTGGCACACGAGCAGGCCCACCTCTCCGAGCGCCATGACCTGATCCTTGGCTTTTCCCGCGCACTGGCATCAGCGTTCCCCGCCATTACCATCTTCAGCGCCGCCGCCGAAGAAACCGCCAGGCTGGTCGAGCTGCGCGCCGATGACGCGGCAGCTGCCCGATCGGGCCGGCTCACCGTGGCCGGGGCCCTGCTGGCCGTCGCCTCAGGAGGCGTAGGGCACCTCTCTCCGGCCGTGACCCTGGCGGCCGGAGGCAGCGGAGCCGCCGCACGCGTGCGCCGGCTCATCCCGCCGCAGAACCCACTTAGCCGGACCCGCACCGCCGCCGGCTCCCTGACCGTCGCCGTCCTGCTCGCCCTCCCTGTGCTCGTACTGGGAAGCCCCGCCGCCGCCGCCGCCGGACACACTCTCTGCCCCGACGCCACCACGTCAGTCAACGCTTCAGCCCCCTAAGGTCACCCCCGGGGCTTCCCCGGTAGACACCCGCCAACTATTCTCCTAAACTCCTTAGGAGAATAGTTGGTGACCCGGTTCCGGGTGAAAGGCGGCGTGTCCATGGAAGATCTGCTCTTCGGCGGAACGCTGCTGACCGCACTCCTTGGCGGCATTGTCGCACTGCTCGCCCCGTGCTGCGTCTCCGTGATGCTGCCCGCCTACCTGGCCGCCGGCTTCCGCCGCCGCAGCGGCATCCTGGCCGCGACGTTTGTCTTCGCCGCTGGCGTCGCCACCATCATCGTTCCCATCGGCCTCGGGGCGACGTTCCTGGTCAGCCTGGTCTCGGGCCAGCACGTGCTGGTGTTTTCCGCCGCTGCGACGGCGATGCTGGCCGGCGGGACCGCGATGCTGTTCGGTTGGAAACCCCGGTTGCCGATGCTGCCGGGCCGGGTCCCCACCGGCACAGGTTTCGGTTCGGTCTACGGCCTCGGAGTGTTTTCCGGCGCCGCCAGTTCTTGTTGCGCCCCGGTGCTGGCCGGCGTCGCCGTCCTCTCCGGGGCGACCGCCTCGTTTCCCGCCGCGCTGGCCGTGGCACTGACCTACGTCCTGGGCATGGTCGCACCGCTGGCCGTCCTGGCCCTCGTGTGGGACCGCAGGGACTGGAGCAGCAGCCGGTGGCTGCAGGGACGGCAGGTCACCCTCCGGCTCGGCCGCCTGCGCCGCACGATGGCATTCGGGTCGGCCGCGTCGGCCTTCCTGCTCATCGCGATGGCCGTACTCACCTACGTTCAGGCCGCCCTGGGCCCGGGCATGGGATCGGACGGGATCCTCGTGCAGATAACCGCTGAGCTGCAGCACGCCGCGTCAGTCATCTCCACGTCCCTGGGCTGGCTTCCCGGCTGGGTACTGGGCGGGCTGCTGATTGCTGGACTTGTCTACCTGATCCGCCAGGCCCGACGTCACGCCCAACCCGCGGCCGGCCCGGAAAAACCCGTCGATGACACCGCTGCCGGCCCCGGAAACGACTGCTGCGCCCCCGACAACACCGCCGAGCCCATCCCCGCAAAGGACAGCCGATCATGACCACCACCAAGAGCCGGGACACCAAATCCCGCCCCGCCCGTGGAACGAACCGCCGCTGGCTCCTCTGGACCCTGGCAGCGGTAGCCCTTGTCGTTATCCTCGTCGCCCTCTACGCCATCTTCTCCGGATCCACCGCCACGAAGAACGCCGGGGCCGGGAAGAACTACGATGTCGGCCAACCAGGCCCCGGCGAGGCCGCACCCGCATTTACCCTCGAGGACAACAGCGGCCGGCAGGTGTCCCTGGGCGACTACAAGGGAAAGAATGTCCTGTTGTACTTCCAGGAAGGCCTGACCTGCCAGCCCTGCTGGGACCAGCTGAGCAGTCTTGAAAAGGACAGCACCAAGGTCAAGGCCGCCGGCATCGACGCGGTCCTGTCCATCACGACCGATCCTGCCAACCTCATTGCCCGCAAGACCCGGGACATGGGACTGGGCACACCTGTCCTTTCCGATCCCAGCCTCGCGGTGTCGGAGAAATACAGTGCGAACCGGTACGGGATGATGGGCGCCATGAGGGACGGGCACAGCTTCATCCTCGTCGGGCCGGACGGCACCATCCGGTGGCGGGCGGACTACGGCGGCGCCCCGGACTACACGATGTTCGTTCCGGTCGACAAGCTGCTGGCAGACCTGAAGAACGGGAATAGGCCATGATCAAGCTCATCCTGCTCACACAGGCCGACTGCACCTGGTGCAGCGACAGCAGGCAGCTGCTGGCCAGCCTGTCCCGGGAGTTCCCGCTGAGCATTGACGAAGTGGACCTGAACAGCGGGCAGGGGAGCCGGCTGGCCGCTGCGCACCGCCTCCTCTTCGCCCCCGGGCTCATCGCCGACGGCAGGCTCATCGCCCACGGCCGGCTGTCCGGCCGCGCCCTCCGCCGCGACCTGGCACGCCTCTCCCCCACCCCCGAAAGCTAAGGACATCCCATGGAACAGTTTCTTCTTTTTCTTCCCGCTCTGGCCTGCCCCGTCGGCATGGGCCTGATGATGTGGCTCCTGATGCGCGGCCGCGGCCCCGCCGAAAAGCCCGCCACCCCTGACCAGGAGCAGGAGCTGGCCAGGCTCCACGCCCAGATCGAGGCCCTCCGCCCCGGCAAGACCGGCCCGGAGGACCGCTACCCGACACCGCACGCCGGCGGGACCCCCGTCGCATGAACACGGCGCTGATCGCACTGGCCGCCACCGCCGCGGCCCTCGCCCTGACCTGGTTCTTCTGCATGCGCCCCATGCGCGGGCAAGCCCGCAGCGACAGTGCAGGCTGCTGCCCGCCTCCTGCGCAAAACATCGATGACCGGCTCCGGGCAGCGCGGGAGGAACTCGCCCGGCTGCAGGCTGGCCGACCCGGCAGCGATGCCGAGGGGTTGTTCGCACCTCCGGTGCAGAGCATTGATGACCAGCTCCAGGCAGCGCGGGAGGAACTCGCTCGGCTCCAGGCAGGCCGCCCAGGCGGCGGCCAGGACACCATCCCGCCGCACCGGTGAGGCGGAACCGCCGGCGACGGCGCGGCCTCCGCAGTGCCGCCGCGCTGCTGGCCGCTACGGCCGGGCTCGTATTCGCGGGATTGCTCTCGGCTGTCCCTGCCTCCGCGCACGCCAACCTGCTCTTCACCGCACCGGCCGCCGACTCGACCGTGGCCACAGCCCCGGACACCCTCACGCTGCTCTTCGACCAGCCCGTCACGACCGCAGGGACGCCGGTCAAATTGGCAGGCCCTGCGGGCGAAGGAACTCTCGGCACACCACGGCTCACCCACGAGAACCGCGCCCTGGAAGTACCGCTCTCCGGCCCGGCACCGCAGGGCATCTACACCGTGCACTGGCAGGTCACCGCGAGGGACGGCGACGTCATGAGCGGCACCTACCGCTACGCCGTAGGACCAGCCGTCACGGCACTTACCGCGGGCCAAACCACGGACACGCAGGGATCCTGGCAGACCACCGCCCTTCGGGTGGTGCTGTTCGCGGCCCTCGCACTGGCCCTGGGCGAACGTGCTGGCGCCGTTCTGCTGGGCCGGCTCGGCACGGCCCACGACGGTCCACGGCCGATCACGCTGTGGGCCTGTCTGGCCGGGCTTGCCGCCGCCGGCGGGCTGGCCGTGCTGCTCCTGGGCAGCGGCTCCCTCACGGCCGGCCTGTCCCGCCCCGCCCCGGACGCCCTGACCGGGAGCCGGCCGGGCCTGGTCACCCTCGTCCAGGTCTTCGCATTTGCCCTGGCCGCAGTCGCGGCCGCAGCGCCCAAGCGCGGCTGGATCTGGTTACCGCTGGCGGCCGTCATCGGCGCCGAAGCCCTGCGCGCCCACCCCCAGCTGGCCAATCCCCTCGTCGGAATCCCGCTGACAGCTCTCCACCTGACCGCCGCCACCGTCTGGACCGGGCTGCTCGTCCACCTACTGCGCACCCTCATCCGGTGGCGCCACGCCCGGGACCCCTCCCGGGAAGCCATCGCCGCCTACGCCCGCGCCGCCGCCTGGGTCTTCACCGCCGTGATACTCAGCGGGCTTGGATCCGCACTGATCCTCGTTCCGTTGGAGAGTCTGCTGACCACCGACTACGGACGCATCCTGCTGGTCAAAACCGGACTGGTCATGGCCGCGGCCGGCTTTGCCCTGGCCGCACGCTTCCTCCTCCGCAGGCAATCCGCCCTGGAGAAAATCAGCCGACCGGCACGCGTCGAAGCCGCCACCCTTTTCGCGGTCCTCATCACCTCCGCCGTCCTGACCGTACTGCCCGTCCCCGGGGACAGGAACGCTCCCCTGGCCTTTCCGCCGCCGGCCACCGGCACTGTCGTGCCGGCGGCGGCCCTGGCCGGGGAAATCGGCATCAACGCACGCGCCAGCTCCGGCCAGCTCGTCATCCAGCTGCTGGCCCCGGAAATCACCGATCCGTCCGGCAAGGCAGCCGCCGCACAGTTCGGCCTCACAGGCTCCCTCGCCGGACCCGGCGGCGACACCACCGACCTTGCATTCCGAAGCTGCGGCGAAGGCTGCTTTTTCAGCCCCGCCACCTGGCGCGACGGCACCAGCCGCCTCACACTCACCCCGACCTCCCGGATCTGGACCGCCAAACCCGCCGCACTCGCGATCAACTGGCCCGCCCTCCCGGCCCAGGAGCTGCTGAAAGAGGCCGTGACGGCGATGAAGGCGGTCCCCGCGGTCACCCTGCACGAACTGGTCACCAGCGACACCGCACGCGGCCTGGGAACACCGCGGTCCTTCCCGACCACCGGCAGAGATTTCATCCGGCGCTCCCTGTACGCCAGCGGGCAGGCCGCCACGGCCACCCGGCTACCCGACGAGAACGGCAACCGCCGGTTGGTCCTGTCCTACCCGGCCGAGAACGCTGTCCTCGAACTCACCCTGGACAAGGACGGCCGGATCCTGCACGAAACCCAGACCGCACCCCACCACCTTGTGACCCGAACCCTGGTCTACCCCGCACCGGCAGGCCACCATGACTAGGCCCCTCTAGCTTCTGCTAAACACCAAACCCCTTACCTTTGTTACCCAGCAGCCAGTAGCGCTTCAATACCCCAATGAGCCGCCGTAGCGGTTGCTGTCACGACGGCCATGCGTCTGTTGGCGGGCGGATTTACCAGGAGGGCATCCGACACCGGCCACGCGTGCCGTCGGCAGAGGCCGCGACGTGGCGGTGCCGCATCTGGAAACGGCGACAGATGCGGCCATTGCTTTGGGTGCCACCGAAGCGGCGCACCAGCCCGCTCCTCACCAGTGGCGCGTACTGCTGGAACCGGCCGGTCACCCGTGCTGCCTCACGGTCGTCTGTCCGGACTAACACGGTAGGAACCTGCGCTTATAAAGAGGAAGGTGCCGAGCGTAGCGCGGTTTGGAGATCGCTTTGCGCGGGCAGACCAATTATCCGGGCCGCCCGTGGTAGACCCTGCATGTCAGGGTCGGCGATGCCCCTGGAGGGACACTCTCTCGTGACATTCTTACCGCGCGTGATGGCACGTGGTATCGCATAGGTTGAGGTCTGGCTTCACTTTTCCGTTTCCAGCTGGCCATGATAGCTGGGGACGACGGTGACGGACCCGATGTTGGGCAGCGCGCGGCGGACGGCAAGGGCGATGCGTGCGGATTGTTGGGCCAACCCTGCCATGGAAATGGTTGTCTGGTCTACAGGAATTGTGACCTCGGCGTGCAGGTGGTGACCGGACAAGCGGAGCCGAGAGGTTGTTCCTTCCGGGAAGTGCCTCTGCAGGGCTGCTGTGAGTTTGTCAGTAAGGGCCGGGTCCACGCCGTCCATGAGCCTGCGACCGATGTCCCGGACGGTTCCCCAGAGCAGCACGGCGATTGCTGCGGAGATCAGCAGCCCGATGATCGGGTCGGCGAGGGGGAATCCGAGCCAGATTCCGGTGACGCCGGCGACGACGGCCAGGGATGTGAAACCGTCGGTGCGGGCGTGGATTCCGTCTGCGACGAGGGCGGCTGAGCCGATTCTTCGTCCGACGCGGATCCGGTAGACCGCGACGACTTCATTGCCGACGAAGCCGACGAGGCCGGCCGCGAGGACCCAGCCCAGGTTCTGCACCGGCTGGGGTTCAAAGAAGCGGCGGATGGGTTCGACCGCGGCCACGACAGCCGACAGGGCGATCATTGCGACGATGAAGAGTCCGGCCAGGTCTTCGGCCCGGCCAAAGCCGTAGGTATAGGTTTTGCTCGCGGCCCGACGGCCGAGAAGGAAAGCAACCCATAGCGGCACAGCTGTGAGGGCGTCCGAGAAGTTATGGACGGTATCGGCCAGCAGCGCCACCGAGCCGCTGACGAGGACGATGACCAGCTGGAACACAGCGGTCAGGCCAAGCCCGACCAAGGATATTTTCACCGCCCGGATCCCCTGGGCGCTGCTTTCCAGCGCCCAATCCATGGAATCAGCGGAGTCGTGGGAATGCGGCACAACCAGGTGCCTCAGCCAGTTGAGGAAACCCGTCCCATGACTGTGCCCAGCGTGGTCGTGGTGATGGGGGTGGTCACCGTGGCCGTGGCGTTCCTCAAGGTGGGGCATATGGACATCATGGCCGGAGGGAATCCGCCCGCTCATTGCCCTGCCGCCTCTGCCCCGTGGTGCGGGTGAAGTCGGTGGTGGGGTGCGGTGCCCAAGGTGTGCTCGGCCTGATGGATCGCATCGGCGACGAGCTCCCAGGCGTGCCCGTCCTGCAGGCGGTAGTAGACCTTTGTCCCTTCCTGCCTGGTCGTGACCATCCGGGCAAGCCGCATCTTCGCCACGTGCTGTGACACCGCGGCCGCGGATTTTCCGGCTTTCTCCGCCAACGCGTTTACGGGCAGCTCCCCACGCCGCAAGGCAAGAATCAACCGGACCCAGGTCGCGTCGGCCAGCATGGCGCGAAGACTTCCACAGCCAACTCAACGTACTCACTGTCCGGCGTCAGCGTACAAGGCCCCTTATCTGCATTCATACGCAGATACTTACACATAAGGCCGCACTGTACAAGCTCGGGTGGACGACGCTTAGTTCATGCCGGTGCCTGACATTTGGCCATGTCAGGCTTTTGCGATGGGTGTGCTGAACCCGGTGATTCATTGCCCCCAAGGCATTAAAATCACCGGCCCTAAGCGGACCCTTTCAGCTTGCGCGTACGAAGGTACGGCGCTTTCGGACGTCATTCAGGTCAGGGGGTGGACGGCGGTTTCGTTGCCGGTCAGGCCGGAGCTGAGGATTAGGCCGCTTTCGACGTAGATGCCTACGTGGCCGGACTGGACAACCATGTCACCGGGCTGGGATCGGAGACGACGGTGCCGTAGTTCCTGAACTGCATCGGGCTAAAGTCCAAGCAGGTCTGCATTCAGCAAAGATGTACTCCTATTCCCGCCTCGCAGCACAGGGGAGGAAAGGTAACTCCCTGCGTCAGCATCCATGAGGGCCGGAAGGAACCCCTGGAGACTGCTGTTGATAGTTGCAGGTATGAATAGCACCGCCGTGCCGCTGTTGACACCAGGACAGGCACGACAGCAGGCCATCCCGCTGGCCTTCCTCGCCGGTGCGATCATCGGCTCCAGGCGGCATGATCGGCCTGGGCGGTGCTGAATTCAGGCTTCCCCCTTCGCCCGCTTCAGCAGAGACAAGAGCTTCCCCGTCCTGGGACAAAGCAAACGTTTCCTCATCAGGATGACCTTGGGCTCCATCACCGGAACAATCGCCGTCGACCTGCTCCTGAGAGGCGTCCCAAACCTGGTCCTCATCCCCCTGCTCGTCCTGCTTCTACTGCTCTCGTCGATCAAAGTCTGGAACCACGACTAGGCCACAATGACGCCCTGCGGGGCCAAAAAGCATTTGCTTCAAGCACGACCTGCCCGATCTAACGTTCGGTTAAGGTCCCCAACCCAACTGGAGTACAGACCGTCTCGTAACTCTTGGATACAAGGCGTCTCACCGGCTGTGTGAACGCTCCGCGCATCTGGGCAAACTCCTGACGCGTCGCTCTTTGCAACTATGTATCGCGACTCCCACATTCCATGACCGCGTCCTGTTGCAGCACGCCCCAGCCTGATGTTCGGGCGCCTGGCCAGGGAGGATTCGCCTATCCGTGGAGCTCCGCTCTTGTCCATAGACACCTGCCGACCCGCGAGAGCTGACATCGCCAGCCCCAGCCCAAGCGGTTTCCATAAAGCCCCGATTCTTCGGACACTATTTTCGATAATTCTCGGGCTACCGCACCGCGGCTTTTGCCCGGGGACTGTCAGGATGGGATCTGAGAACATCATGTGCCACTTTCAGTGAAACGGAACTTCGCGCTATTTTGACGCCAACGCAGACCGTCACATCGAATTTCGCGTGCCAGATGAGGACGGCAGACCGGTGCCGACAAGTTGCCCGCGCTGCCCGCCACCCCGTCCAACGCTGCTCTACCGCGGGGCGATCTTCGAGAAGCTGTGCCGGGTGTGGCGTGGAGCGAACCCTCCTGCGGTTTCTGCTCTTCGGATGGGCCGCTAGCTCCTTGACCGAATCTCCTTTATCGGCTCTTTTGGCTTGGCCTGCTCGAAGGGGGCCGAACGACGCCTTCTTGCTGCCCGTTGCTTCGTTGGCCCGCTTCAGTTGTCGGTGACATACCTAGCGAACTTGAACGGTGGGGATGGCCAGTGTGGCATCGCTACCAGCAGGGCGCCGGACTGCACCATTTCGACGAAGAAGCCGCCAATACTCATCAGTTTTTCTCCGACCAGTATGTGAAGCTCCGCTCCCCAGGCAGCCACCTGGCCGGACCTGTATCGGAGGGGTAATTGCATGCCTCAAAGGCCAGAGGTGTCTTTTCGACGTTACGTTACAGCAATGGACGATGACATCACCAATCTACGCTATCATCGTCATATGACGATGGAAACTATGTCTTCTGCCGATCCGTGTCGGCAACTCAGTCCAGCAGCGGCGCTGTTTCATTCCCTCAGTGACCCGACTCGCTTGAGCATCGTCCAGCGCATGGCCGGCGGTGAGGTCCGGGTTGGTGACCTGACCTCGGAGCTGGGCCTGGCCCAGTCAACGGTATCCGCCCATGTGGCATGCCTTCGCGACTGCGGCCTGGTCGAAGGCCGGGTGCAGGGCCGCAGCGTCTACTACTCACTGTCCCGCCCGGAACTGATGGACATGCTGGCACAGGCCGAGATCCTGCTTGCTGCCACCGGCAACGCGGTCAGCCTCTGCCCGAACTACGGGACCGGCAGCACCGGCGCCACCCTGACCCAGGAGAACGAAAAATGAGTGACGCCTGCGGCTGCAGCGACGAGAAAACCCTAACCGGAGAGTCCGAAGAAGCCGAGGAAGCCCTCGGCTTCTGGCAGGTCACCGAGATCCGGGCGGCAGCGGTGTCCGGTGCACTGCTCCTCGCGGCGTGGATAACTTCGCTGGCCAGAGGACCCGAGTCGGTCACGCTTCCCCTGGAAATAGCCGCGCTGCTAGTCGCGGCCTGGACATTCGTCCCTTCCACGCTCCTGCGCCTGTTCAAGGGCAAGATCGGGGTCGGGACATTGATGACGATCGCTGCTGTCGGTGCGGTCGCCCTGGGGGAATTCGAGGAAGCGGCCATGCTGGCCTTCCTCTACGCGATCTCCGAGGGACTTGAAGAGTACTCATTGGCGAAAACGCGCCTTGGCCTGCACGCCCTACTGGACCTTGTCCCGGCCGAGGCGACCGTCCTTCGCAGCGGCAGCGAGGTCACTGTGGACCCGGCAGAACTCGTCCCCGGGGACCGGATGGTTGTCCGCCCCGGGGAACGCCTGGCCACCGACGGCAGGATCCTCACCGGCCGTACTTCCCTGGACACGTCGGCGCTGACCGGTGAGTCCGTCCCGGTCGAGGCCGGACCGGGCAGCGAGGTCTACGCCGGGTCGATCAACGGCACCGGCCCGTTTGAAGTTGAAGTGACCAGCACAGCGGAGAACAACTCGCTGGCACGGATTGTGCACATCGTGGAGGCCGAGCAGTCCCGCAAGGGCCCGGGCCAGCGCCTGGCGGACTCCATCGCCAAAAAGCTCGTCCCCGGCATCCTGATCGCCGCCGCGCTGATCATCGTCTTCGGCTTCATCGTCGGCGAACCGCTGCTGTGGTTCGAACGCGCCCTCGTCGTCCTGGTCGCAGCCTCGCCCTGCGCCCTAGCCATCTCCGTCCCCGTCACAGTCGTCGCTTCCGTAGGTGCGGCCAGCCGCATCGGCGTGCTCATCAAGGGCGGAAGCGCCCTGGAAACCCTCGGCAAAATCCGCACCATTGCGCTGGACAAGACCGGAACCCTCACCCGGAACAAGCCCGCCGTGATCGATGTCGCCGCAACCGGGACCGCGACAAGGGAACACGTCCTGGCCCTCGCGGCCGGCATGGAGGCCCGCAGCGAACACCCGCTCGCCCGCGCCATCCTCGCCGCCGCCACGGACCGGGCTGCCGTCACCGACGTGGACACCGTCCCCGGCGCCGGTCTGGAAGGCCGGTTCGACGGCAGGACCGTCCGCCTCGGCCGGCCGGGCTGGATCGACGCCGGCCCCCTGGCCGCCGAGGTCGAGCGGATGCAGCAGGCCGGCGCGACCGCCGTCCTCATCGAAGAAGACGGCCAGGTCATCGGGGCTGTCGCGGTCCGTGACGAGCTGCGCCCCGAAGCCCGGGAAGTCATTGCCCGGCTCACAGCGTCCGGCTACACCACGGCCATGCTCACCGGCGACAACCTCATCACCGCCACGGCACTGGGTAAGGCCGCGGGGATCACCGAAGTCCATGCCGACCTCCGGCCCGAGGACAAGGCCGAGATCATCCGCACGCTCCAGGGCCGTGCCCCCACCGCCATGGTCGGCGACGGTGTCAACGACGCCCCGGCCTTGGCGACCGCCGACAGCGGCATCGCCATGGGTGCTATGGGCACCGACGTCGCGATCGAAACCGCGGACATCGCCCTGATGGGTGAGGACCTGAACCACCTTCCCCAGGTCCTCGATCACGCCCGCAGGACCCGGAGCATCATGCTCCAGAACGTGGGGCTGTCCCTGGCGCTGATCGCGGTGCTGATCCCGCTCGCGCTGTTCGGCATGCTCGGCCTGGCCGCCGTCGTCCTCATCCACGAACTGGCCGAAATCGTCGTGATCGCCAACGGCGTTAGGGCAGGCCGGATCAGCCGCAAGACCACGTCCAACGCCGCCGCACCGGCCCCGGCACTGGAACCGGCAGCGTGAGCGCCGAAACCGCTCCATGCTGCAGGCCTGCGCGACCGCCTGCAAAGCATGCGCCGATGAATGTGAACATCACGCGGGAATGCACGAGCATTGCAGGATCTGCGCCGAGTCGTGCCGGCGCTGCGAGGCAGCCTGCTCTCATCAGTCTTAGCGCGGCCTCATGCGAAGTCAGTGCAGAAGCAGCTCCAAGGGCATGCAGACAAAAGCGGCCGACTCATCAGGGGCAATGTAGGTGCGGCCACCGCCGCGTCCGAGCCCTCTTCAATGAGCTCCGTCAGGAAATCCTTCGGGTGTTGCTAAGCCCGCCCTGCATGTACTCCCTGATGCACTGTATGCGCACCGTGGACGAAGCGCTGCGTGGGACTGCCAAGATGAGGTTATGACCATCGCGAAGACGATCCTCTTGTTCATCCTGGCCGCGGCCGCCGAGATCGGTGGCGCGTGGCTGGTTTGGCAGTCAGTCAGGGAAGGCCGGCAGTGGTGGTGGGCCGGGCTGGGCGTTGTGGCCCTGGGCATTTATGGCTTCGCGGCCACGCTGCAGCCGGATGCGCACTTTGGGAGGATCCTCGCCGCGTACGGCGGGGTGTTCGTCGCCGGGTCGCTGGCGTGGGGAATGGCCTTTGATGGATTCCGCCCGGACCGGTGGGACATCGCGGGCTCCATCATTTGCCTGCTCGGGGTCGCAGTCATTATGTTCGCCCCCAGGGATACCGTCTGAAACACTGAGGTTATGGACTACGAACTGCGGATCATCCCGGAGTGCCCCAACAGCGCTCCGGCGCTTGAGCTGTTCCGTGCGGCACTGACCAGCGAAGGGGTGCCTGGAGAGGTCCGTGTTCTGGAGTTGGTCAGCGAGGAACAGGCCGCCGAACTGGGCTTCCATGGCTCGCCTTCCTTTATCGCCGGCAACCGTGACGTGTTCCCCTCAACCGCTTCGCCAGCCCTAACGTGCAGGGTCTATCCGGGTAAGGCCGGCCTGGCCGGTTTGCCTGCGAAGGAAGAACTTCAGGCTGCCCTCCGCTCGGCGTCCTCCAGCTCGTAGACCCTTCATGGGGTTGCCGCAGTCAGTGGCGGCTCGGGATGACGGTGACACTGCCGACGTTCGGCAGTGCCGCCCGCGCCGCGTGATCGATACGGCCGGAGAGTTCCTCCAGTTCCGTCATGGTCGTGCTCCCGGATGCAGGTGCCGTGATTTCGGCGTGCAGGGAGTGCCCGGACCAGCGCAGCCGCGACGTGGCTTCATCGATGCCGTGGTCTTGCAGGGCGGCGGTGAGTTTGTCGGTAAGGGCCGGGTCGACGCCGTCCAGGAGCCGGCGGCCGATGTCCCGGACGGTTCCCCAGAGCAGCACCGCGATCGCCGCGGAGATGAGCAGCCCGATGATCGGGTCCGCGAGGGGGAACCCGAGCCAGATACCAATCACTCCGGCGACGACAGCCAGGGAAGTGAATCCGTCGGTGCGGGCATGGATTCCGTCCGCGACCAGGGCGGCCGAACCGATCTTCCGTCCGACCCGGATGCGGTAGACCGCCACGAGCTCGTTCCCCGCGAAACCGACAAGCCCGGCGGCGAGGACCCAGCCCAGGTTCTGCACCGGCTGGGGTTCGAAGAAGCGGCGGATGGATTCGACCGCTGCGACCACGGCCGACAGCGCGATCATCGCGACGATGAAGAGCCCGGCCAGGTCTTCAGCCCTGCCAAAGCCGTACGCGTAGGTTTTGGTCGCGGCCCTTCGTCCGAGCAGGAAGGCAATCCAGAGCGGCACGGCCGTCAGCGCGTCGGAAAAGTTATGGACGGTGTCGGCCAGCAGCGCCACCGAACCGCTGATCAGGACAATGACCAGCTGAAACATGGCCGTCAGCCCCAGCCCCACCAGCGAGATTTTCACCGCACGGATACCCTGGGCACTGCTTTCCAGCGCAGGATCCATGGATTCGGCTGCATCATGGGAGTGCGGGACGAGCAGGTGCCTCACCCAGCCCGGGAAACCTCCGTGGCTGTGCCCGTCGTGATCATGATGATGCAGGTGGTCCGCGTGCCCGTCATGTCTGTGCGCGTCGTATCCGTGCTCGTGGCCGTGAGTATGGGTTCCGTGGCTTGGGTCTGTTGGCCTGCTCATTGTCCTGCCGCCGCTGTGCCCTGGTGCTGGTGGAGACGGTGGTGAGGTGCGGTGCCCAGGGTGTGTTCAGCCTGGTGGATTGCATCTGCGACAAGCTCCCAGGCGTGCCCGTCCTGCAGCCGGTAATAGACTTTGGTTCCTTCCTGCCGGGTGGTGACCATTCGCGCAAGCCGCATCTTCGCCAGGTGCTGGGAAACAGCGGCGGCAGATTTTCCTGCCTTTTCCGCCAGCGCATTCACCGGCAACTCACCGTTCCGCAGGGCCAGGATCAAGCGGACCCTCGTTGCATCAGCGAGCATCGCGAAGACCTCCACGGCCAACTCGACGTACTCGCTGTCGGGCGTGAGCGTACATTCCCGCTTATCTGCATTCATACGCAGATACTTGCACAACTGTCCAGGGAGCTCAAGTCGCCACCTGACCTACGTGCCCGAAAGAGCCTTGGACCATTCCGGCAGTCCGCCTGGCGCAGGATGTGTCCGTGGTCGCCAGCTGCGGCAGACCGAACCTTCGTGTGTGCCTGGGAGTGGAGACGCCCCGGTGCGCCTTCCCAGGGGAGGCCGCCGAAGCTGCCCGGCAGGACTGCGGCGCTGTAGGTTAGTTGGCATGACCGAACCCGTGGGACAGCTTGCATCCATTTCCGTTGATTGCCCGGATACGGAGGTCCTTGCCGGCTTTTACTCACGGCTGCTGGGCCTTCAGGAGGCTTTTGCTACTCCGGACAGAGGGGTTATGGCTTTGGCCGGGGCTGGCCCGATGCTGACGATGATGCGCGTCGACAGCTATATCCCGCCGACCTGGCCAGAGGGCTCGCAGCGCCAGCAACTCCATCTGGACATAGCGGTCGAGGAACTGGACATTGCGGCGGAGGCTGCTATTGCCTTGGGTGCCGCGTCAGTTGCGCACCAACCGGCCCCCGGACAGTGGCGCGTGATGCTGGACCCGGCGGGGCACCCGTTCTGCCTGACGGCCGTCCGTCCCTGAGCCCTGCCGCCGGCCTGCACTGTGCCAAGTTTCGGATCAGAAGACGCCTGAGCGCCGCGGGCCAGATGGGGCGGACAACAACCGGCACCGGTCTTGAAGGAAGGAAAGCACGACGTGGTGACCAAGGCAGAGATCCTGGCCGGGTACACCCGTGCGCGCGCCGACCTGAGCGCATGGCTGGAGGGCTCAACCGCCGCCGATCTTCGCCGCAAGAGCAACGGCACAAAATGGACCAACGAAGAACTGCTCTTCCACATGGTTTTCGGCTACATGGTCGTCCGCGCACTTCTGCCACTGGTCCACATCATCAGCCGACTCCCCAAACCCGCCGGCACAGGCTTCGCCGCGCTCCTGAACGCGGGAACCCGCCCCTTCCACATCGTCAATTACTGGGGTTCCCGCGGCGCCGCCCTCTTCTACAACAAGCGACGGATGGCCCGGAAACTCGATAAGACCCTCCGTGCCATCACCGCCCGGCTGGACCGTGAAAACCCTGCGTCGCTCTCACGGTCAATGTCCTTCCCGGACCGATGGGATCCCTTCTTCATGCCGTCGATGACTCTGAACGACGTCTACGCCTACCCCACAAAGCATTTCGACTTCCACGCCCAGCAGCTGAGCCTGGGCCGGCCCAACGATTAGAAGATCTCCGTAGCGCCATCGGATCGCCCCATACCCCGCAGCCATTCCTGCTAGGGGCGCCTCCGGCAAGCTTGCACCCAGTTCGGCCGGACTGTAACTCTGAATCAGGGGGCTAAGCAATTTGTGGGCACCTGTTACTCGGCTTGTTTCGCACCGGGCTTTAGCCGATGATGTGCAGCGGCGGGTGTTCCCTGTCCTTGTTGGGAGGAGATCCTGGGTCTTCGTCCGGGAGCAGTCGCTAAAGAGGGGGGTGGGGCTGGCTCCCGGTCTCAGCACGTCTGGAGCCGGCCCCGCTATATCGGGTGAGCAATGCCCAGAGTGCAGCGGCATCAGACCAGGGCGTTCGCATTGCGACTGTGGCGTCTTCCACCCTTGGGGTTTCGAGGCGCAGAGCTTTGAGGGACACCGGGCTGGCTAGTAAACGCTGAACGGACGCTCTTAAATCCTCCCGACGGCGACCGGCCGCCGCGGGGACCACCAGCCCGGCAGAAAAGGACCCCGGTGGTGATGGCCGGCTCCCTGCAGCGCATAGTAGAGCACGCCCCAGCTGGTGGTTTGAGTGATGCACAGTGCAGCCAATCCGCCGCGGGGTGCCCCTTCCGCAGCCAGTGTCCGCGACGGCGTCGGGGCAGACATGGTCAGTTCCCGGTGAGCTCCGCGTAGAGCGTTTGGACGCGGGCTTTGATGTCGCCCCGGACCAGGCGCATCCGCTCCATGCCCTCGATGCCGCGTTCGGAGGGCTCGTCCGTTTCCCAGACCTCGAAGCGCTTGCCCTCGACCGGTTCGAGCTTGGCTTCGGTGCCCAGGACGATGACTGCGTCCACGGTGTCCAGGACCTCGTCGGTGACCGGTTTGGGGTATTCGCCGGTGACGTCGATGCCCAGTTCGGTCAGGGACTCCACCGCCTGCGGGTTCAGGTCCTTGGCCGGTTTGGTACCGGCGGAGTAGACGGCAATTTTGTCTCCAGCGAGGTCACGCATAAGGCCTGCGGCGAGCTGGGATTTGCCGCCGTTCTTGCTGCAGACGAACAGTACGGAGGGCGTTTTTTCCTGGGTCATGAGGAGGTTTTTTCCTTTTCGGGTGAAACAGTGGTGAGTGAGCTGACGAGGTTCTTGACCCGTTCGTGGATCTGGTCCCGAATGTCCCGGACGGTGTCGAGGGGCTGGTCCGCGGGGTCTGGCAGGTCCCAGTCCTCGTAGCGTTTGCCGGGGTAGATCGGGCAGGAATCCCCGCACCCCATGGTGATGACCACGTCGGAGGCGCGGACGACGTCATCGGTGAGGGGCTTGGGGTAGTTCTTCGTCAGGTCCAGGCCCATCTCGACCATCACGGTCACGACGCCGGGGTCCAGTTCGGCCGCCGGCAGTGACCCGGCGGATCGGACGTGGACCCTGCCTTTGGCTTCGACGGTGAGCAGGGCGGCGGCCATTTGGGAGCGTCCGGCGTTCTGCACGCAGACGAACAGGACTTCCGGGACCTCTGACCCGACGGTGCCCTTGGACTTCGCCAGTGCGGCCAGCCGGTCGTTGGCGAAGTGTTCTGTGGTGGCGGGAAGGTACGCGCTGATTTTCGCGGTACGGGCCAGCGCCGTGTAGGACTCAAAGACGTACCGCTCGACGGTTTCGACGGCGAAGATCCCGGCGAACCGCTCGGCGAGCCGTTCACTGATGCGGTGCAGGAGCTCGGTGTTGTCCTGCAGGCCAAGGCCGGTGTCGCGGTGTTCAGTCATAACAGCTCTCCAAAGGGTGGGTTCGTTGACCGGATTACGAGCCGGTCGCGCCGGAGCGCCCGTGGGCGAGGCCTGTGGGGAAGCCGACCAGCACCGGTTCGGGTGCGGCGCAGCAACCGGACTCCGCAGCGTCAGAGGCCTGTGCGGCCGATACCGCGGGGACGTCACAGCTGGTTCCGGCGTCGGTGGAGCATACGCCGGTTTCGGGGAGTTCGAGGTGGACCCTGTCAGCTGATTCCTGGTCGCCGGCGATTGCGGCGGCAACGGAGCGGACCTGTTCGTATCCAGTGGCCAGCAGGAAGGTGGGCGCCCGGCCGTAGGACTTCATCCCCACGATGTAGAAGTCTTTGTCCGGGTGGGCCAGGAGTTTTGCACCGTGCGGCGGGACGGTGCCGCAGGAGTGGAATTCGGGATCGATGAGCGGGCCGAGTTCCGTGGGCGCTTCGACGGCGGGGTCAAGGTTGAGACGGAGCTCGCGCAGGATGTCCAGGTCGGGCCGGAAGCCCGTGCAGGGCACCAAGACGTCGGTTTCGAGAGTGCGGCCGTCGACGGACTCGACAACAACTCCGGACTCGAGGGTCTTGAGGGAGCTGATGCCGAAGCCGGTGTGCAGTTCGATTTTTCCGGCTTCCACGAGGCGGCGGACCCGGCCGCCGAGCTGGCCGCGCGCAGGCAGCCCGTCAAGGTCACCGCCGCCGTAGACTTTCGCGGCCGAATCTCCTCTGACCGCCCAGAGGATCTGCGTGTCCGGCTCTTCCTTGGCCAGGTCGGCGAGGTTGATCAAGGTGTTGGCGGCGGAGTGCCCGGCGCCAACGACGAGGACGCGGCGGCCGGCAAAGGCGGCGCGGTCGCGGCCGGTAACGTCGGGCAGCGGTGCCGAGATCCGGTCCGTCGCGGCGTCTTCGCCGATGGCGGGCAGCCCGGAGGTGCCGAGCGGGTTGCGGGTGGACCAGGTGCCGGAGGCGTCGATGACTGCTGCGACGGTGTGGTCCCGGGTTTCGCCGTCACTATGTTCGACCCGGACCACGAAGGGGGTCGTGTCCCGGCCCTTGATGTGGGTCTTGTCCAGGCCTTGCCGGGTGACGGCGGTGACGCGGGCACCGGTCTGCAGACGCGAGGAAATCTCAGGCAGCGAGGCCAGGGGTGCGAGGTAGTTATCGATCAGCTCGCCGCCGTAGGGCAGGGCCGTGGGCCGGGGCGTTTCCCAACCGGTGGTTTCCAGGAGCCGGACGGCAGCGGCGTCGGTATTGAACCGCCACGGTGAGAAAAGGCGGATGTGGCGCCACTGTTCAATGGCCGCCCCCGGTGACGTGCCGGCTTCAAAGATCAGCGGTTCCAGTCCCCGTTCGAGCAGGTGGGCCGCTGCGGCCAGGCCGACCGGGCCGGCGCCGATCACGGCGACCGGGAGGTTCTTCACTGAATCCATGGTGTCCTCTTTCATCCGTAGTGGTGGTGCGGTTCTTGTCGGGGGGCGCCGGCCAGCCGGTGTCGGGGGCCGGCAGGCGCCCGGGGATGGGGTTAGCAGCAGTCCTCGTCGCAGCAGCCGGAGTCACTGCAGCATCCGTTGGTCATGAGGCTCACCCCCTCCCCTGTTCCCGGTTTAGGCGTGGCTGGGTTCTTCGACTAACGCGGTGGCGATGCTGTCCGCATCCTCCAGTGCGGCGAGGTAGCGTTCGGCGTCCAGGGCGGCGGCGCAGCCGGTACCCGCAGCCGTGATGGCCTGCCGGTACCGGTGGTCTACGGCGTCACCGCAGGCGAAGACGCCGCAGAGGTTGGTGACGGTGGTGGGCGAATCGACCTTGATGTAGCCGTCCTCGTCCAGCTCCACCTGGCCCGTCAGCAGTTCGGTGCGCGGCACGTGCCCGATCGCGACGAAAATGCCCGTCGCGGCCTGGTGCCGGGTCTCGCCGGTAACGGTGTCCCTCAGAGTGACACCGGAGACTTTTCCGTCGCCGTGGATGGCCGCGACGGCGGAGTTCCAGGCGAACGTGATCTTCGGGTTGTCCTTGGCCCGCTGCGCCATAATGCGCGAGGCGCGGAGTTCGTCCTTGCGGACGACGACGGTCACGGACTTCCCGAACCGGGTCAGGAACATCGCTTCCTCCATCGCCGAGTCCCCGCCGCCGACCACGATGATGTCCTGTTCGCGGAAGAAGAACCCGTCACAGGTGGCACACCAGGAAATGCCGTGGCCGCTGAACTTCTTCTCCTCCGGCAGGCCCAGTTCCTTGTACGCGGACCCGGTGGCCAGGATGACGGCCGGGGCTTCGTAGGTCTCGCCGCTGCCGGTGACCACGCGCTTGAGGTGGCCCGTCAACTGGACCTCGGTAACGTCGTCGAACTGTACCTTGGCGCCGAACTTCTCGGCCTGCTCCTGGAGCCCGTCCATAAGCTCCGGGCCCTGGATGCCGCCGGGGAAACCGGGGAAATTCTCCACCTCTGTGGTGTTCATCAGCGCACCTCCCGCGGTGACGGATCCGGCCAGTACCAGCGGCGCCAGGCCGGCCCGGGCGGCGTAGATGGCGGCGGTGTAGCCGGCGGGGCCGGAACCGATGATGATCAGCTGTTCGGCCGTGGCCGGCGCTGGGGTTTCGTTGTTGCTGCTCACGAGTGTCTCTCCTGGTGTCCGGGACGGGCTACTTGGCAGCGGGGATGAGGGATTCGATCAGGCCCTCGATGCGGGTCTTGATCTGGTCCCGGATAGGGCGGACGGATTCGACGCCCTTGCCGGCAGGGTCTTCCAGGACCCAGTCCTCGTAGCGCTTGCCCGGGAAGTAGGGGCATTCGTCGCCGCACCCCATGGTGATCACTACGTCCGACTCCTTCACGGCTTCGGTGGTGAGGACCTTGGGGACCTCGGCGGACATGTCGATGCCGACCTCGGCCATGGCTTCGACGGCGGCTGGGTTGATCTTGTCCGCGGGCTGGGACCCGGCAGAGCGGACCTCGATCTGGCCCTGCCCAAGGGTAGTGAGGAAGGCTGCGGCCATCTGGGAACGGCCGGCGTTGTGGACGCAGACGAACAGGACGGAGGGCTTCTTGGCGGTTTCGGTGCTCACTGGTGTCTCCTGGGATTAGTTGGGTGGAACGGTCTGGTTGAAGTCATCACACCCACACATCCACATCCAGAATATTGATGTTGATCGATGTATGGAGTATCCGACGCTTTATTGATGATTGTCAATATAAGAACTGAGGCTGAGGCACTTTTCTTCTGCGCACCGCGCGCGGGGTGCGTTCGGCGTGTCAGGCGGCGTGCAGCCGGGGTGCGAGGCCGTTGATGCGGTGGGAGATGTCGTCGAAGGCGTTTTCGAAGGCGTCCTCGGTATTGATCCGGAGGGGGTCCGGCACTGACCAGTGGATCGCGCCGAGGCTGGTGAGTTCCTCGTGGGCGTTATCGCAGACGGTGACGACGAAATCGCCGCTGGCGACGGCGTCCAGCTTCCTGGGCGGAATTTCCGGCAGGTCCACGCCGTGATGGCGGGCGACGTCGATGGCGCCCTGGGCGATGCGCTCTGCCGGGTGCGTCCCGGCCGAGGTTGACGGAATGTCGCTGACCTGCCGCCAGAGGGCGGCTGCCAGCTGGGAGCGGGCACTGTTCCGCGTGCAGACAAACAGGATGCGGGCGGCGCCGTGCTCGACACCGGGCGCGAGTCCCTCTAGGGCGCCGGCAGCCAGGCGGATGTAGCTGCGGCGCTTGTCCGCCTCGGAGCGGTGCCGGGTTGCCAGGCCCGCTCCCTGCAGGGCGCGCAAGTGGTGGGACAGCAGGTTCGAGGGCATGCCCAGTTCAGCCTGCAGTTCGGTGGGTGAGAAATCCCCGAGGGTCAGCAGGTCAACAATGCGCAGCCGCGCCGGATCGGCCAGGGCTGCATGCTTGGCGACCCGCGACTGGAACACATCTGCTGGTTCAGTATTCATTGACTCAATTTTGACTGAGTTAATATCTTGAGTCAAGCTTGGTGCCATGACTACAAACCAGTCGCCGTTGTGGCGCCGTGCCGTCGCCGAACTCCTGGGCACCAGCCTGCTTGTGATGATCGTCGTGGGCTCGGGGATCATGGCCCAACAGCTTTCCCCCAACGACGTCGGTCTGCAGCTGCTGCAGAACAGCACCGCCACCGTGCTGGGCCTGACCGTCCTGATCCTCGTGCTCGGACCGGTCAGCGGCGCGCACTTCAACCCCATCGTCTCGCTCGTGGACTGGATCCTGGGGCGGCGCAGCGGCGCGGGCCTGACCCTGCCGGAGCTCGGGGCCTACACTGCCGCCCAGACCCTCGGTGCCATCAGCGGCAGCGTGGTCGCAAATGCCATGTTTGAGGTGGCTACGTCCATCTCCGGCAAGGACCGCGCCACCGGCGGGCACCTGCTCGGTGAAGTCGTGGCGACCGCAGGACTCATCCTGCTGATCTTCACCCTGGCGGCGACCAAGCGGGGCGTCCTCGCCGCGCCGGCCGTCGGAGCCTACATCGGTGCCGCCTACTGGTTCACGTCCTCGACCTCCTTCGCGAACCCGGCCGTGACCATCGGCCGGATCTTCAGTGACACCTTCGCCGGGATCGCACCGGCCTCCGTTCCCGCGTTCGTCATTGCCCAGCTCGTCGGCGCCGCAGCAGGCCTGGGCCTGGTGCTCCTCTTCTTCCCCTCCGCCGGCCGCGCTGCCGATGATGTGGTGCTCCCGCACGAAGCGGACAAGTCCAGGCCCTAGCCTGTGAGCCCGGGCAAAAGCAGCGCCGCTGCTGTTGTATTGATGGATGTCAATATTGGCGCATAATGAGTAGATGAATTTGCTGCCCGTTCTTGAGCCGGCCCCTGACACCTCCTGCTGCCCGCCGGCAGGAGACGCTGCTCTGGGTGCCAAGGAAGCCAAGCAGCGGGCGCTGGTCTTCAAGGCCCTGGCTGACCCGAACCGGCTCCGGCTGCTCTCCATGATCAAGGCCTCCCCCTCCGGGTCGACCTGTGTATGCGACCTCACCGCACCCTTGGACCTGGGCCAGCCCACTGTGTCCCACCACCTCAAAGTCCTGGTCGAAGCAGGCCTGCTGCGGCGCGAAAAGCGCGGCACCTGGGCCTACTTCTCCCTCGCCCCCGACGCGCTGGGCCGTGCAGCGAACCTCCTGGCCAACCTGTGACCGCGACCCTGACCGTGCGGGCCATGGAACCGGCGGACTGGACCGGCGTGCAGGGGATTTACCAGGAGGGCATCGAGACCGGCCACGCGACGTTCGAAGCCGCCGCCCCGGAATGGGAGCACTTCGACCTGTCCAGGCTCTCCCGGCACCGCCATGTCGCGGCCTCTGCCGACGGCACTGTCGTGGGCTGGGCCGCCGTCTCGCCCGTCTCCACCCGCCCGGCGTATGCCGGAGTAGTGGAACACTCCGTGTACGTTGCCTCCACTGCCCGGGGACTGGGCATCGGCAAAACCCTCCTCCAAGCACTTATCGACTCCACCGAAAACGCCGGCATCTGGACTATCCAGGCCAGCGTCTTTCCCGAGAACGAAGCCAGCCTCAAGCTCCATTTGGCCACCGGCTTCGCCATCGTCGGCCGCCGGCAGCGGATCGCCCGGATGACCCACGGACCCCTGAACGGGCACTGGCGCGACACCCTCCTCATCGAACGCCGATCACCCGGTATCTAAACAGCCGGTACGTCGGTTCGCTATGAGCCCCAAGACCCGAACCATCGAAGCCGTTCGAGACGAAATCATCTCCGCAGTTGCGAGACGACGGGTCCTGCGTGCCACATTCCCTGACCGCGTCCTGTTGGAGTACACCCCAACCTGACGTCAGGCAGCTCCTCCAATCACGTCAGAATAGGGTGCGAAAGCCAGCTTCGGCACATGTCCAATGACAAGTCTTAGATTCAAACTTGGCTGCCGTCCTTGTTGCTGAGCTTGTATCGACGGGTGCCTGGCAGTTATGCGACAGCTTGTTGCGCAATTGTCCAGAGGCTGTCTGGACAATTAAGGACCCCAGCTGCACCGGCTCCGTCTGTCCGGGCCCTGCGTGTCCTCGAATCTGCGCAATAGTGCCACAAGCTGTGGCACTATTCAGCGGTCCGCCCATCCTCACACGACCACGGTCGATACCGATGCCGCAGTCGGCGTTGGCCTCCCCGCCTGCTCAGAACGAACCACGTCCTCGAGCGAATCAACTCCTCACACCTCTGGCATCCAAGGTTGTAGCGTGAGCTGCGCCCACGGCCGGTCATGTCGGGTGATGGCGTTATTCAGATGAATTCACGTGACCACAATGACATGCGAAGAATGCACCGAGGAATTTCAGCCCACCCGTAAAACACAACGCTTCTGCTCAACTCGCTGCGGCAACCGGCAGCGCGACCGCCGACGTCGGGCTCGCAACGGCATTGCCCAGGCGCCGGAAGCAGACTCGCCCGCTATTGACCTAAAGGCCCAACTGGAGGCTACCCGGCGACAGCTGGAGTCGAAAACAAGATCGTGCCAGCGGCACCGGGAAGTACTCCAGTCCAAGCTCCGGTCCCAAGCTGGCGAGATCGATCAACTCAACGCAGAGAACGCGGAACAAAGAGTTGGCAGCAACCTCCTGCAGGCAGAGGTCGCCCGCCTCAAGCGCGCACAAAGAACTAACGTTCAGGATTTGGCACACATCTCTGCCTGGCTGATTTCCCTCTCGCAGGCGAAGGGCATCGCGCTTGACCAAGCAACTCTGGAAATTTTCCGCCGGCGCGGGTGGCAGCCATCGAAACGGCAAGCAGGAGTGCCGCGACTATGACGATGTCCATCGCCCGGCTCTCGGCACAATCGGGCCTCCGCTACCTATTCAAGACAACGATGATGGACGACCTCCCCACCCCTCCTCCGGACGCCACCACCTACTACATGAAGGCGGGAACTCCGGAAGGTAGATGGGTCGGCAGCGGACTCAAAGGAATCAACAGAACCACAGGAGACCAAGTCACCGAGACGGACGCAAAGGCAGTCTTCGACTCAGCAATCCATCCCGACACGCGCACTCCCCTGGGCCGTCCGCACGGCCAACCCACCGCCGTCGTCAGCAAAACAGGGCCGCCCACGGTGCGGCACGCCGTTGTCGGCTTTGACCTCACCTTCAGCGTGCCCAAGTCCGTGTCCGTCCTCTGGGCGCTCAGCCCCCGCAGCACCCAGGACCTAATCCTGCGGACCCATCACGAGGCTGTCGCAGAAACCCTCACCTGGCTCGAGGAGAACGTCATCCTCACACGCGCCGGACGGAACGGCGTCGCCCACCTCGGCACAAGGGGTGCCATGGCCGCCGCCTTCGATCACTGGGAATCACGCACAGGCGACCCGCAACTGCACACCCATCTGGTGATCGCCAACCGGATCCAGCGCATCACCGACGGAGCCTGGGTCACCCTTGACTCCCGCACCCTGTACAAAGCCGCCGTCGCCGCCAGCGAACACTACAACGGACTCCTCTTTGACGCCCTCCACCGCCACCTCGGAAGCGACACCGACATCCGTATCCCCACCACCAGCACCCGCAATCCCAGCCAGCAGCTCACCGGCATAGACGAAGAACTGATCCGCGAATTTTCAAACCGGTCCCGCCTCATCAACCTCGAAACAGACCGACTCGTGGCGGAATGGATCGCAGAACACGGTTATCCTCCAACCGCAGCAACAACAATCAAGCTCCGTCAGCAGGCCACCCTGGCAACCCGTGTCCCCAAAGCCGAACTCCCCGCTCCCCTGCGCGAACTCTCAAGCCAATGGCGGACACGAGCTACCGGCAAAGGTTTCCAGCCAGCCGACGTCCTCTCCGCCACCATCAACCGATCCCGCAGCTCCCCCTTCTCCGTCACGGACTTCACGCCCGACTGGATTGACGCCGTCGGAACCCTGGCCCGTGAACGGGTCGCCGCCAAGCGCTCAACCTGGAACCGCTGGAACCTGCTGGCCGAGGCCGAAAGGGTCTGCGCGCAGATCCGCTGCCGCTCGGCGTCAGATCGGAACGCGCTGATGGATGCTGTCGCCACCGCCGCTGAGCATCAGTCCGTAGCGCTGAACGAGTACCGCTACACCGTCCCCCAACACGCGGGGCCGGACCTCCAGCTCGGGCACGGCACCGTCTTCGATTTCCACGGATCGCGCCTCTACACCGATACGTCGACGCTCGCCTGCGAGGACGCGATTATGGCGGCAAGGAACGACGACGACGGCCCGGCCGTCCGCGCCGATGTCACCATGGATTCACTCAACCGAGTCCCGCAATCTGGGGTGCCGACGCTGCACTCGGATCAACGCGCCGCCGTCGCTAACGTACTCCTCAGCGGAAACCGGCTCGACGCCATCGTCGGCCCCGCGGGCACAGGAAAGACCACAACCCTCGGCAAAGTCAAAACGGTCTGGGAAGCACAGTACGGCGCAGGCAGCGTAATCGGGCTGGCTCCTGCAGCGGCCAGTGCGGACGTGCTTGGCCGCCAACTCGCTATGGCAACAGAGAACGTCGCCAAGTGGCTGCACGAGTCGGAGGGTCACGGGGCCAGTTCCCGGGCAGAACGCTTCTTCGAGGTTCAAGACCGTCTGACTACCACACACACCAGCGACCGCCGGAGCGTCGCCCTCGCTCAGGCAGCGGCCCGGCTCGCTGCGACGCAACAGAAGTGGTGCTTCCACGCGAACCAACTCGTAATCATCGACGAAGCGTCCATGGTGTCCACCTTCCAGCTCGCGGCCCTCGTCCAGCAGGCAAAAACGGCTGGCGCGAAGATCCTCCTGGTGGGCGACCCCGGCCAGCTGGACTCGATCGATGCCGGCGGCGTCCTCGGCCGGCTCGACCGGCAAGGCAAGACAACCCGGCTCAGCACCATCTGGAGATTCCATCAGCAGTGGGAGCGTGCATCGTCCCTCAAGCTGCGGGCCGGAGACTTCTCAGCGATTGCGGAGTATGACCAGCATCGACGGATCCGGCACGGCATCTACATCGACATGGTCGACCAAGCATACTCGGCGTGGCAGGCGGATACGCAAGCAGGCAATTCATCCATACTCATTGCCGCTGACAATGACACGGTCGGCATGCTCAACGAACGTGCCCAGGCCGACCTCGTCGCCCAGGGCGCCGTGGATCCCGAGTTGACGGTCCTCCTAAGCGATGGCCTACAGGCCGGCTCCGGCGACATCATCATCGCCCGCGGCAACGACCGCAGGCTCGTTGACAGCGAAGGTGACTTTGTCCGCAACGGCACCCTGTTCGCCGTCGGCTGTGTCAGCAGCCGGGATGGCTCAATTCTTGCGGTGCGTCGGGACACCGGAGCGACAGTGGTACTTCCCTCGATATACCTCGAACAGAACGTTGAGTTGGGCTATGCGACCACGGCGCACCGTTCCCAGGGCATCACCGTCGACACGGGTCACACCGTAGTCACGCAAGGCCGGCTCACCCGGGAGCTCCTCTACGTCAGCATGACCCGCGGCCGCTCCGGCAACTTCGCCTACGTCAGCGAAGGCAATGACTCCGAGCATCCTGCCGTTGATCCCTCCCTGCAGCCGTCGTGGCGAAGCATTCTGGGCGAGGTGCTCGCTGCGGAAGGTGCTGAGCGGACCGCCCATGAAGTGCGCGACGCGGAGCGCAATAAGTCAGACAGCCTTGAGCGGCTCTACGCGGAGTATGACTACTTGGCGCAAATAGCAGCCGCTCAGGGTCTGCGGGAGAGCTTTTACAAGTACGACGGCGGCCCGTCAGTCGAGCTCGAAGGGTCACCTCCGTGGGGCACGGCCCTAGCGGCGTGGCGGAAGGCGGCCGCGGTCAGCGTTCAGGGCGCCGAACGCGTCTTGGAGCAGACGATCCGACAAAGCGCTCCTGCACATGATCCCGTTGCCGTACTCAGCTCGCGGTTGAGTCGGTTCGTAAAGGGGATGCCGACGACGCCCATCGACCCCTTAGTCGAGGATCTGCCTCTTGGTCGTCTTGATTTGGCGGAACTGGTCGATCAGGTTCGCGCACGGATCCGGCATAGGACCGACAAAGTAATCATGACTGCCCTCACGGAAGATTTTGACTGGAAACGCAGCCTGACAGCCTCGCTCAGCGATGTCGATAAGGCCGGCGAGCTGCTTCGCGACGTGGCGATATTCAGGGACAGGTGGGGAATTTCAGAGTCTCCCCTGCCATTGGGACCGACCCCCGCGGATTACGAGTGGGAACAGCGGCGTCATAGGGAAAATCTCCAGGAAGCAATGGACAGCGCCTGCAGTCGATCAATGGGCATGGAATCGAAAGCCATGTCTGTGAATTCGAGTTTTTCCGAGCAAGTCGTCCTTACGAGTGCCGGCTGGCAGCTTTAAGCTGAATCGTAGAGGCGCAACTATGGTCATAAACCCGACAGTGAAACCCAGAGTTGTGACGACTGGGCTGGTATCGACCAGCGCGGTTGTCCTGTTGGCGTTCGTCCTCTTCCTGGCATCAGTTCGTACGCCTGAGCTCCCTTCCTTGCTGAAGGTTGCTATCGGCATCGTCTTCCTGGCCGCTGCGCTTCTCGCGGGCGGTCTGTGGTGGAAACGTATCAACCACCGCCGAACTTGGCTGTCCGACGCAACAGCAAAGTGGCTGTCGGTGATGGTCGAAAAGTGAGCCATTGTGACGGTTGAAAACTGAGCCACCCGTTCCAAACGATTGGGTGGGTGA